>JAJUIU010000071.1 GCA_029267445.1 Rhodospirillaceae bacterium | reverse complement strand
CGGCAGCATCCGCTGGGACGGGGCCGAGGTGGCCACCCTGAAGGGCAAGCCGCTGCGCGAATGGCGCACCCGCTGCGCCATGATCTTCCAGCAGTTCTACATGGTCGACCGGCTGGATGTCATCACCAACGTGCTGATGGGCCGCCTGAACCGGCGCCCGGTCCTGAGCAGTCTGTTCAAGCAGTTCACGCCGGAGGAGCGGGCGGAGGCCATCCTGGCGCTGGAACGTCTGGACCTCGCCCATGCGGCCCTCCAGCGCGCGGGCACCTTGTCCGGCGGCCAGCAGCAGCGTGTCGCCATCGCGCGGGCCCTGATGCAGGGGCCGGAGATCATGCTGGCGGACGAGCCGATCGCCTCCCTCGACCCCTTGAACGCGGCCGTGGTGATGGACGCGCTGCGCCGGATCAACCGGGAGAACGGCATCACCGTGCTGTGCAATCTGCACGCGCTCGACGTGGCCCGGACCTATTGCGACCGCATCGTCGGCCTGCGCGAGGGGCGGATCGTCTTCGACGGCCCGCCGGACGCGCTGACCCGCGCCGCCGCCGCCGAAATCTATGGTGCCGCCGAGGCGGCGGACGCCGACGGCGCCGCCGCCCTCGCCCTTTGACCACCCCGACGCCCCGCTCCCAGCAGAGGACGTTCCCGCCATGACCCAGACCCGCCGCGCCCTGCTCCGCCACGCCGCCGCGACGGCCCTCCTGGCCGGGCTCCCCGCCCTCGCCGTGCCCGCCTTCGCCCAGGACGACTGGCGCAAGGACGTGCCGAAGCTGCGCATCGGCGTGCTGGGCGGGGAGAACGAGGCCGACCGGCTGGCCCGGTACGAGAACTTCCGCAAGCTGCTGGAAACCGAGATGGGCGTGCCCACGGAGCTGCACGCGGCCAGCGACTATGCCGGCGTCATGCAGGCCTGGTCCGCCCGGCAGCTAGAGGTCGCGATGCTGAGCCCGAACGCCTATGCCGGCATCTGGCTGGACACCGACGGCAACATCGAGCCGCTGGTCCTGACCAAGGAGACGGACGGGTCGGTGGGCTACCGCGCCATGATGTACGTGCGCGCCGACAGCCCCTACCGGGCGCTGGAGGACCTCAAGGGCAAGGCGCTGGCCTATTCCGACCCGAACTCGGCGTCGGGCTTCCTGGTGCCGCGCAATGAGCTGCGCGAGATGGGCAAGGACCCGGAGAAGTTCTTCGGCCGCACCGGCTTCGCCGGGGGCCACGAGCAGGCGGTCGTGGCCGTGCTGCAGGGCCAGTACGACGCTGGTGTGACCTGGACGTCCGGCGTCGGCGACCAGTCCAAGGGCTTCACCCGGGGCGCCCTGCAGGCGATGGTGGAGAAGGGCCGGCTGGACATGAGCCAGCTGCGCATCGTCTGGACCTCCCGCCTCATCCCGAACGGGCCGGTGGGCGTGCGCAAGGACCTGCCGGACGGCTTCAAAACGAAGCTGAAAACCCTGCTGATGGAGATGCCGACCAAGCATCCCGAGATCTACCGGGAGACGCAGCGGGGTGCCGGTGCCGGGTTCGAGCCCGCCACGCACGACATCTACGAACCGCTGATCGCCATGCGCAAGGACGAGGCCCGCGCCCGGCGTGAGCGGCGCTGACGGGACCACCGTGACGGATCTCGCCGCTCCCGCCGTCCTCGCCTTCGAGGAGACCCGCCGCCGCTGGCTGTTCCGCAGCCGGGCGGAAGGGGCGCTGCTGCTCGTCGGGCTGGCCGTCCTGGCCTGGGTGTCGGCGGGCGTCAGCGGCTTCACGGCCGACGCGGTGCTGACCGGCCTGCCGCGCATCGGGGAATATTTCCACCGCATCGCGCCGAACCTCGAGGCCGAAGCCCTCTTCGCCGGGCCGGGGACCGAGGGCTCCGTCGCCTATTGGTTCTACCGGCTGGACGCGTGGCTGCTGCTGCTGCTGGAGACGGCGCAGATGGCCCTGATGGCGACGGTGATCGGTGCGGTCGGCGCCTTCTCCTGCTTCCTGGCCGCACGCTCCACCAGCCCGAGCGGCTGGGTCGCGGTGACGGTGCGGCGCATCCTGGAGCTGATGCGCACCGTGCCGGACATCGTCTACGCCCTGATCCTGGTCTGGGCCTATGGCATCGGGCCGCTGGCGGGCATCCTCGCCATGGCGATCCACTCCACCGGGGCGCTTGGCAAGCTGATGTCCGACGTGGTGGAGACGGTGGAGCGCCGCCCGATCGAGGGCATCCGCGCCAGCGGCGGCAACTGGCTGCACGCCATGCGGTTCGGCGTGCTGCCGCAGGTGCTGCCGGCTTTCGTCTCCTACACCCTGTTGCGGTTCGAGGTGAACGTGCGGTCGGCCAGCGTGATCGGCTTCGTCGGCGCGGGCGGCATCGGGCAGGAGCTCTACACCGTCATCAGCTCCAACTACTACGAGGAGATCAGCGCCATCGTGCTGCTGATCGTCCTGACGGTGATCGTCATCGACCTCGTCAGCCAGCGGCTGCGCAAGGCGCTGCTGGGCACGCTGGGGGAGCGGGCATGACCTCCGAGCTGATGCGCCCCGCCGCCGCACCCGCCGTGAGCGGTGTCGCCGAGGCGATGCCGCGCATGAAGCGGGACTACCCGCACATCTTCGACCGGCCGGCGGGCAGGGTCTGGGCCGGGCGCGGCTTCTGGCTGGCCGTCGCGGCGTACCTGATCTTCCTGTGCTGGCATTTCGGGCTAACGCCGGTGCGGCTGTGGGGCGGACTGGGGGAGCTGTGGGCCATCGCGGCCAGCATGTTCCCGCCCACGGCCGGCGGCCACTTCGGCGACCTGCTGGCGGCCCTGGTGGAGACGTTGGCGATGGCCTTCCTGGGCACGCTGATCGCCAGCACGCTGGCCCTGCCGCTGGGCTTCCTGGCGGCGCGCAACATCATCCCCGGCTGGGTGCTGACCTTTGGGCTGCGCCGCCTGTTCGACGGCATCCGGGGTGTCGACCAGCTGATCTGGGCCCTGGTGTTCGTGCGCGCGGTCGGCCTCGGGCCCCTGGCGGGGGTGCTGGCGCTGGCCGTCAGCGACACCGGCGTGCTCGCCAAGCTGTTCGCCGACAGCGTGGAGGCGGCGGAGAAGAAGCAGATCGAGGGCGTGCGCGCCACGGGGGCCAATCCGTTCCTGGTGGTGCGGATGGGCGTGCTGCCCCAGGTGCTGCCGGTGTTCCTGTCCCAGACGCTCTATTTCTTCGAGAGCAACACGCGGTCGGCCATGATCCTGGGCGTGGTGGGGGCGGGCGGCATCGGCCTGCAGCTCGCCGAGCGCATCAAGATCAAGCAGTGGGACCAGGTGCTGTTCATCGTTATCATGCTGGTGGTGACGGTGGCGGTGATCGACATGCTGTCCGCGTTCCTGCGGCGCAAACTGTTGGGCGGCACCGGCACCGAGCGGGCGTGAAAGCCCCTACGAATCGTGTGCTAAGTGTCTGGCGCAGAAGATAATTAGTATTAACACCCCCGTTGTGATAATTAACTTTCAAACGGGGGCTTGAGATTTAGAGTTCCGTGATAATCTTGCTGTCGGCTCGCGGTTGGGGGGACGAGGCGTCGGCAGATGGATCAACGGGGCGGGGCGGTTGACGCCACCAAGGTCGAAGCGCATCGCAATCCGGTGCGGAGCGGGGAGGATTGGCGGGCCATGCGGGCCGCCTGCCTTGCCGATCCCGGCGCCTTCCATGGCGACATCGCGGCGCGCGCGATCCATTGGTTCGTGCCCTCGGTCGGTTCCCATGGCGTTTGGCTGAGCCGGGGCGAGGATGGGCGCTGGGCCGGGTGGGACGCCCGCACCGCCGCACCCGTCACGCCCGACCTGCCGGCCGGTTTCACGCCCTGGACCCAGGCGTTCGACGCCAGCGACGCACCCTTCTGGCGCTGGTTCGTGGGCGGGCGGACCAACGCCTGCTTCAGCGAGGTGGACCGGCACGTGCTGTCCGGCCATGGCGAGGAAGCGGCCCTGATCTTCGAGGGTGACCGCTGGGACGCGTCCGCCGACAACGGGCGCGGGGCGCCGGTCGACTGCTTCAAGGTCTCCCGCCGCAAGCTGCTGCTGGAGGTCGCCAAGTGCGCCCTGGCGCTGAAGGCGCTGGGCCTGAAGGCGGGCGACCGCATCGCGCTGAACATGCCCAGCATCGTGCCGCAGATCTACTGGATCGAGGCGGCCAAGCGCATCGGCGTGGTCTACACGCCGGTGTTCGGCGGCTTCAGCGACAAGACCCTGTCCGACCGCATCTGCGACGCTGGCGCCAAAGTGATCGTCACCGCCGACGGCAGCTACCGCAACGCGCAGGTGGTGCCGTTCAAGAACGCCTACACCGACCCAGCGCTCGACAACTTCGTGCCGGTGGACACCGCACTCGCCATCCTGGCCGACACCGACCTTGCCCTGCCGGCGGAGGATGCGGAGACGATCCAGACCACCGTGGCGGAAACCCTGAAGGGCGAAACCACGGTCGAACGGTCGGACGTGATGCGCGGCGTTGGCCGGGCGCTGACCGTGCTGACCAAGGCCGGCCGCATCGCGCCGGCGGAGGCCGCACGGGTGCGCATCGCCATCGCCCAGCGGCTGGTCACCCTGCCGCCACGGGTGGAGGCGGTGATCGTGGTGCGGCACACGCACCTGCAGAACATGATCTGGCGGGGCGAGCGCGACCGCTGGAGCCACGAGCTGACGGCGAGTGCGGCTGAGACGCTGCTGGAGAAGGCGCGGGAGGCGGGGTTCCAGGTCGCCTCGGAGGCGGAGCTGATGGCCCTTCCCGACGGCGATTTCGTCCGGGCGATCTGGGCCTCCTGCCCGCCGATGCCGGTGGATGCCGACTACCCGATGTTCTTCATCTACACCTCCGGCTCGACCGGCAAGCCCAAGGGTGTCGTCCACTGCCATGGCGGCTACACGGCCGGCATCGCCCACACCATGACCGTGTCGTTCGACGCCAAGGGCGGGGACACGATCTATGTCGTCGCCGATCCGGGCTGGATCACGGGGCAGAGCTACCTGATCTCCGCCTCGCTGACGACGCGCGTCACCTCGATCATCACCGAGGGCTCGCCCGTTTTCCCGCATGCCGGCCGCTTCGCCAGCATCATCGAGCGGCACAGGGTCAACATCTTCAAGGCGGGCGTCACCTTCCTGAAGTCGGTGATGTCCGACCCGGCGAACGTGCGGGACGTGGAGCGGTACGACCGCTCATCCCTGCGGGTCGCCACCTTCTGCGCCGAGCCGACCTCACCGGCCGTGCAGGCGTTCGGCATGAAGCATGTAGTCCCCCAGTATATCAACAGCTACTGGGCGACCGAACATGGCGGCATCGCCTGGACCCACTTCTTCGGCAATCCGGACTTCCCACTGCGCCCCGACGCGCACGCCTATCCGCTGCCCTGGATCGTCGGCGACGTCTGGGTGGAGGATGCGGACGGCACGGCGGGCGAGGCGCCGTTCGCCCGCGACGGCGGGGATGGCGTGCCCTGGCGCCGGGCCGAGACGGGCGAGAAGGGGGAGGTCATCGTCGCGTCCCCCTATCCCTACCTCGCCCGCACGGTCTGGGGCGACGTCGCCAACTTCAAGGTGGAGGACGGGCGCGTCGCCGGGACCTGGAAGGGCGACGCCAAGCGCTGGCTGACCGGCTACTGGGCGCGGTGGAAGGGCGTCTGGGCCTACACCCAGGGCGACTTCGCCATCCGCCACCCGGACGGCAGCTTCTCCTTCCACGGGCGCAGCGACGACGTGATCAACGTCTCCGGCCACCGCATGGGCACGGAGGAGATCGAGGGCGCCATCCTGCGCGACAAGGCGTTGGACCCGGACAGCCCGGTGGGCAACGTGCTGGTGATCGGCGCCCCGCACCGGGAGAAGGGGCTGACGCCGCTGGCCTTCGTCGTGCCCGTGGCCGGCCGCAAGCTGACGGAGGTCGACCGGCGTCGGCTGGCCGACCTGGTGCGCACGGAAAAGGGGGCGGTCGCGGTCCCGTCCGACTTCATCGAGGTGCCCCAGTTCCCCGAGACCCGCAGCGGCAAGTACATGCGCCGCATGGTCCGCGCCCTGGTGGAGGGTGGGGACGTGGGCGACGTGACCACGCTGCGCAATCCGGAGGCGCTGGACCAGCACCGCAAGGCGATCGACGACTGGCAGCGCAAGCAGCGCCTGTCGGACGAGCAGACCCTGTTCGAGCGCTACCGCTACTTCCTCATCCAGTACAACGCGGTGGCCCCCGGAAAGCGCGTGGCGACCGTGACCGTCACCAACGCGCCGGTGAACGCGCTGAACGAGCGCGCCCTGGACGAGCTGGTGATCGTGGTGGAGCACCTGGCCGCCAAGGACGACGTGGTCGCCGTGGTCTTCACCGGGGAGGGTACGGCCAGCTTCGTCGCCGGGGCCGACATCCGGCAGATGCTGGAGGAGGTGCACTCGGTGGAGGAGGCGAAGGTGCTGCCGAACAACGCGCAGCTCGCCTTCCGCCTGATCGAGACCATGGGCAAGCCCTGCGTGGCGGCCGTGCAGGGCGTGGCGCTGGGCGGCGGCATGGAGTTCGCGCTCGCCTGCCATTATCGCGTGGCGGAGCCTTTCGCCCGCTTCGGCCAGCCGGAAATCCGCCTGCGCCTGCTGCCGGGCTATGGCGGGACCCAGCGGCTGCCGCGCCTGCTGCTGGAGAAGCGCGGGGCGGATGGCGTGCGCGACGCCCTCGACCTCATCCTCGGCGGCCGCAGCATCGACGGGGAGGCGGCGCACGCCATCGGCGTGGTCGAGGAGCTGGTGCCGCCCGGCGGCGACGCCCTGGCGGAGGCGCATGCGGCGGTGCGGGCCTATGTCCGCGACGGGGCCGCAAGCCCGCTGGGCAAGGCCTTCGCCGCCCGGCAGGCGATGACGGCGCGCTGGGAGAAGCCGGCGGATGTGGACCTGGACGCGGTGCTGGCGGACGGGTTCCTGCAGCGCGTGCTGGGCCAGCTGGACTGGGCCGGGCGCGGCAAGGCGGGCCAGCGCGCGATCGACGCGGTGCGCACCGGCCTGACACAGGGCATCTCCGCCGGCATGGCGCGGGAGGCGACCCATTTCGCCGAGGCCATCGTCGATCCCGACGGCGGCAAGACCGGCATCAAGCAGTTCATCGAGAAAACCTCGCCGCCGTTGCCCGTGCGGCGCGACGGCGTGTGGATCGACGCGGAGCATGGGACACGGGCCAAGGCGCTGGAGGCGGCGGGGAACCTGCTGCCCGTGGGCGCGGCCTTCTTCCCCGGCGTCACGCCGATCCCGGACTACCAGTACGCCTTCGGCATCGCCCGCGACCCGGACACGGGCGCGCCCCGCTTCGGCCCGCCGGCGACGCACGAGAAGGAGCTGATCGTCCGTGTGGCCCGGCCTGGTGCGAACGACGCCCTGCTGTACATGCTGACCTCCGAGGTCAACTTCAACGACATCTGGGCCCTTACCGGCATCCCCGTGTCGCCCTTCGACGGGCACGAGGAGGATGTGCAGGTCACCGGGTCCGGCGGGATCGCCCTGGTGGCGGCCCTGGGGGAGGAGGCGAAGCGGCAGGGCCGGCTGAAGGTCGGCGACATGGTGGCCGTCTATTCCGGCACCACGGACCTGCTGTCGCCGCTGGCGGGGCTCGACCCCATGTATGCCGGCTTCGCCATCCAGGGCTACGAGACGGAGACGGGCAGCCACGCGCAGTTCCTGGTGGTCCAGGCGCCGCAGTGCCATCCGGTGCCGCCGGACCTGACGCTTGAACAGGCGGGCAGCTACATCCTGAACCTGGGCACCATCGCCCGCTGCCTGTTCACCACCCTGAAGATCGAGCCGGGGCGCACGATCTTCGTGGAGGGCTCGGCCACCGGCACGGGCCTGGACGCGCTGCGCAGCGCGGTGCGCACCGGCCTCCAGGCCACCGGTCTGGTCTCCAGCGACAAGCGGGCGGAATTCGTCAAGACGCAAGGGGCCGTGGGTGCGCTCAACCGCACGGAGCCCCGCTTCAAGGACCTGTTCACCGCCGTGCCGGAGGACCCGGACCAGGCGAAGGCGTGGGAGAGAGCGGGCGAGGCGCTGGTCGCGGAGTATGAGCGGTTGAACGGCGGCAAGCGCGCGGACTACGTCGTCAGCCACGCCGGCGAGACAGCTTTCCCGCGCAGCTTCCAGCTTCTGGCGGAAGGCGGGACCCTCGCTTTCTACGGCGCCTCCTCCGGCTACCATTTCAGCTTCATGGGCAAGCCGGGCACCGCCTCGCCGGAAGCGATGCTGCGCAAGGCGGCCTTACGCGGCGGAGAGGCGGTGCTGATCTTCTACGGCCCGCGCTCGACCGAGCTGCTGGACGAGACGGGGCTGGAGATGATCGAGGCGGCGCGGGCGTTCAAGGCGCGCACCGTCGTGGCCACCACCACCGACGGCCAGCGGGAGTTCCTGCAGTCCCTGGGCCTGGAGGACGCGATCGAGGGCATCGTCAGCCTGGAGGGCATCAAGCGGCGCGAGGGCGACATGTTCGTCTGGCCCGAGACGATGCCCCGCCTGCCCGACGCCAAGAAGGACATCGAGGTCTTCAAGGCGGCGGTGCGCGACTACCAGGACAAGGTGATGAAGCCGTTCGGTTCGGCGGTCGGCCGCATCCTGCGCTCCCACGACAATCCGCGCGGGGCACCCGACCTGATCGTCGAGCGCGCGGGCCAGGACACGCTCGGCGTCTCAACCTCCCTGGTGAAGCCCTTCACCGGCCGGGTGGTGTTCGCCGAGGACCTGTCCGGCCGCCGCTTCACCTTCTACGCGCCGCAGGTCTGGACACGGCAGCGGAAGATCCTGATGCCGACGGCCTCCATCCTCGGCACCCACCTCTGCAACGCCTACGAGGTGGCCCGCATGAACGACATGATCGCGGCGGGCCTGCTGGAGGTGACGGAACCGATGGTCGTCCCCTGGAACGGCCTGCCGGAGGCGCACCAGTCCATGTGGGAGAACCGGCATTCCGGGGCGACCTACGTGGTGAACCATGCATTGCCTGCGCTCGGCCTGCGCAGCCGCAATGCGCTTCTTGAGATGTGGGCCGCGGAGAACCGGTAACGGCAACCCGAGTCGCAACGGAATGGGGAGGATGGCGCGATGCCGAAGGACAAGCTGGCGGTCAGGACCACCACGTCACAGCCGGCCGCGCCGCATGCGGCCGGGCGGCTCGCCGGGAAGGTCGCCGTCGTGACCGGTGCCGCCGGCAACATCGGCGGCTACATCGTCCGGCATTACCTGCGCGAGGGCGCCACCGTGGTCATGACCGGCCGCTCGGCCGGCCGGAACGAGGCCGCCGCCGCCGCCATCCTGGCCGAACTGGGGGTGGAGGAGAAGCGGCTGGCGACCGTCGTGCTTGACGGGGCCGACCCGGACAGCGTGCGCGCCGGCGTGGCCGAGATCGTCAAGCGGTTCGGCCGGATCGACATCCTGGTCAACAACGCCGGTTCGGCCGGGCCGAAGCAGCCGCTGGAGAAGCTGCCCTTCGACGCGGCGGAACTGGAGGCCCTGCGCAAGCAGGGGGTGACCGACACCGAAACGGTTGGCGACGCCATCCACAACATCTTCGGCGTGGCCTGGAACCTCGCCCGCACGGTGGCCCCGGCAATGACGGAGGGCGGCTCCATCATCAACGTCTCCACCATCTTCTCCCGCACGCCCTATTACGGCCGCATGGCCTATGTGGTGCCCAAGGCGGCGATGAACGCGTGGTCGCGCGAACTGTCGCTGGAGCTGGGACCGCGCGGCATCCGCGTGAACCTCGTCTTCCCCGGCCCGATCGCCAGCGAGCGCATCCGCACCGTCTTCGCCGCCATGGACAAGATGCGCGGCGACGAGGCGGGCACCACCCAGCAGCAGTTCTTCGACATGATGTCGCTGGAACGGTCGGTCGACGGTGCCGCGCGGGAGAAGACGTTCCCCACGCCGGACGACGTGGCCAAGACCTGCGTCTTCCTGGGCAGCGACGAGTCCGCCGCCTACAACGGGCACGAGTTCGAGGTGACGCACGGCATGTCCGTGCGCAAGGAGCAGCGCTCCGTCTACCTCTCCCGCCCCACCATGCGCAGCATGGATGGGGCCGGCCTCGCCGTGCTGATCGCCGCCGGCGACGGCTGGGAGGAGGCGCTGGAGATCGCCCGCATCCAGATCGCCTGCGGCGCCCAGGTCCTGCTCGGCCTGTCGCGGCAGGCGGACGTGGCCATCGCGCAGGCGCGGGTGAAGGCGGAGAACGCGGGCGAGCGCCTGAAGATCGTCCGCTTCAACCGCAACGAGCCGGCCGCGATGGAGGCCGCACTCGACGCCTACACCCGCGACGGCACGCCGATCACCGGCGCCATTTTCCTGCCGGTCCATGCGCGCGGGGAGCCCGGCCGCCCCCTGGTGGACGCGACCGACGCCGACATATCGGCCTTCCTGGACGTGGAGCTGAAGGGCGCCATAGCGCTCGCCCGCACCATGAGCCGCTACTGGAAGCGGCATGACAACCTGCTGCAGGAGCCGCGCTTCGTCTTCATGTCGCACCCGAGCGACGGCAAGGGCGACGTCCACGCCAACATCCTGCGCGCCGCGACGGAGCAGCTGATCCGCATCTGGCGCGACGAGTCGGAGATCGACGTCGCGCACGGCCGCCGCCGTCAGGCGGAGTGGGGCAACCAGATCGTCCGCTTCCTGAACGACGAGGCGGAGAACACCCGCTTCGCCGCCGGCCACGCGGCCCGCATCCTGCTGAAGGAAAGCAAGGTGCGGGAGGTCACGCTCTACGTCCCGCAGAACATCGGGGAGGCGACCGGGTCGCGCAAGGCGATGCCGGGCTTCAGCGAGAACATCACCGGCCTGCACCTGGGCAAGGTTGCCCTGATCACCGGTGGTTCGGCCGGCATCGGCGGGCAGGTGGCCCGCCTGCTGGCGCTTGCCGGCGGCAAGGTGATGATGGTCTCGCGGCGGGAGAGCGAACTGGCGGTCGCCCGCGCCCGCATCGTCAGCGAGCTGGAGGATATCGGCTTCGCCGGGGTGGAGCGCCGGGTGCAGACCCTGGCGGGCGTGGACGTCAGCGACTTCGCCTCGCTGAAGCGGGCGGTTGAGGCGACGATCAAGGCCTTCGGCCGGATCGACTACCTGATCAACAACGCCGGTGTCGCGGGTGCGGAGGAGATGGTGGTCGACATGAACGTCGACGCCTGGACCTACACGCTGGACGCCAACCTCGTCTCCAACTACCTGCTGATGCACCACGTCGTGCCGCTGATGAAGAGCCAAGGTTCGGGCTACGTCCTGAACGTCTCCTCCTACTTCGGCGGTGAGAAGTATCTGGCCGTGGCCTACCCGAACCGGGCCGACTACGCCGTCTCCAAGGCCGGGCAGCGCGCCATGGTGGAAAGCATGGCCCGCTATCTGGGGCCGGAGGTGCAGTTCAACGCCATCGCCCCCGGCCCGGTGGACGGTGACCGGCTGTCCGGCACCGGCGGCCGCCCCGGCCTGTTCGAGCGGCGGGCGCGCCTGATCCTGGAGAACCGGCGCCTGAACGCCATCCACGCCGCCGTGGTCAAGGCGATCCGGCGCGGCGTGCGGGTGGAGGCGCTGCTGAACCGGCTGGCCCGGAACGACACCGTGCGCATGTCCCACGACACCAACAACCCCCGCGAACTGCGCGATCTGGCGCTCGCCTGCGCGCGGGAGGGCGACGGCGTCTGCACCTGGGACCGCTTCCTGATGACGCCGGCAATCGCCCGGCGCCTCGTCTCCCGCCTGCGCCTCGCCGGCTATTTCCTGGACAGCGACGCCTGGGCCCAGCGCCCGGCCACGCCGGAGGCGGATTCGGAGTGGCTGATGCGCACGCCCCCCGACGACGTGCCCTTCCTGCCGGCGGACAGGATCGGGGTGGAGGCGAAGAAGGTGCGCACCGGCGTGCTGTCGCAGCTCCATCTCGGCAAGATGCCGACGGAGAGCGAGGTCGCCCAGGCCACCGTCTTCTTCCTGGCCGACCGCGCGGTGAGCGGGGAGACCTTCATGCCCTCGGGCGGCCTTAGCGTGGAGCGGTCCACCACCGAGCGCGAGCTGTTCGGCAGCCCGAAGCAGGAGCGGCTGGAGCAGATGAAGGGCCGCACCGTCTGGATCATCGGCGAACACCTGACGGACTACCTGACCGAGACGGCGCGGCAGTTCGTGTCCGACTGCCACGTCGCCCGCGTGGTGTTCCTGACCCGCACGGCGGCAGGGGCCGACACCCTGCGCGAGCCGCTGGCCGACCTGCCGGGCGGCAGTGTGGAGACGCTGGTCTGCGAGGCGGGCGTGGAGGCCGCGATGGACGCGGCGCTGGCGCGCTGGGGCCGTCCGACCACCATCCTGTCCACCCCGCTGGAACCGCTGCCGACCCGGCTGTTCGACCCGACGGGTGCGCTGACGCCGGAGGAGTTCCGGGACGTGGTGGCCAACAACCTGACCCACCATTTCCGGGTCGCGCGCAAGGCGTCGCTGTATGACGACTGCCAGCTCGTGCTGGCCTCGCCGGACGTGCCGATGGGCGACACCTCGCCCGCCTTCGCGCTCGCCAACTTCATCAAGACCACGCTGCACGCCTTCACCGCCACGCTGGCGGTGGAGAACGAGCGCTTGGTCCACGACGTGCCGGTCAACCAGATCAACCTGACCCGGCGCGTGCGCTCGGAGGAGCCGCGCGACCTGGACGAGCATCTGGAGGAGGTGCGGCGCTTCGCCCGCGCCGTGCTGCTGGTCGGCGCGCCCCTGCCGGACGCCGAGGACAGCCGCTACCGGGCGCGGATCTACCGCGGCATGTCCATGACCGTGTAGGCCCGGCACGCCCTTGTCCGACTATCTTCCCTTCGAAAAGGCGGTCGAGGCGCTGGAACGGAACGCGGCCCATCTCCGCAAGGAGGCGGGCCGCGAGTCCGAGGCGTCGGAGCTGGAGGAGCGGGCCCGGCGCCAGCTCGCCCACCTCTATGGCCAGCTGACACCCTGGCAGCGGACGATGGTGGCGCGCCACCCGAACCGGCCGCACTTCCCCCATTACGTCGCCGGCCTGTTCGACGACTTCATGCCCTTCGCCGGAGACCGGTATTTCGGCGAGGACAAGGCCCTGCTGGGCGGGCTCGCCCGCTTCCAGGGTCGCAGCGTGGTGGTGATCGGCCACGCCAAGGGGGAGGACACGACCTCCCGCATCGCGCACAATTTCGGCATGGCGCGGCCGGAGGGCTACCGCAAGGCGATCCGCCTGATGGACATGGCCGACCGCTTCGGCCTGCCCGTGGTGGCGCTGGTTGACACGCCGGGCGCCTTCCCCGGCATCGACGCGGAGGCGCGGGGCCAGTCCGAAGCCATCGCCCGCAGCATTGAGAAGTGCCTGTCGCTCACGGTCCCCCTGGTCGCGGTCATCATCGGGGAGGGCGGATCGGGCGGTGCCGTGGCGCTGGCGGCCGCCGACCGCGTGCTGATGCTGGAGCACGCGGTCTATTCCGTGATCTCGCCGGAGGGCTGCGCCTCCATCCTCTGGCGCGGGGCGGAGAAGGCGCCGGACGCGGCGGAGGCGCTGCGGATCACCGCCCAGGACCTTTACCAGCTCGGAGTCGTCGACCGGATCGTTTACGAGCCGCCGGGCGGTGCCCACCGCGACCACGATCTCACCATCAAGCGCCTGGGCCTCGCAATCGCGGCCGAACTCGCCGAACTGGACGCCATCCCGCGGGACCGGCTGCGCCTGGAGCGGCGGTCGAAGTTCCTGGGCATGGGACAGAAGCGCCTCGGCGGATAGGCCCGGGCGCCGTCGCGTCAAGCCGCTCCGCCTTCAGCCCTGGCCGTCAACCCGCGCCGCCGCTTCCGACCATTCCAGGAGCCGCAGGAACGCGGCGGGGTCGACGGTGAGGCCGCGCCCGGTCGCGGTACCCAGCAGGCAGCCGTAGCGCAGCCCCGCCTCGGCGGCCAGCGTGCGCCGCCACTCAAGAACGGCGGGTGGGATGTCGGCGCCGTGGACCTCGCCGACCGATGTCCCCGGGCGGCAGAAGGCGATCATTTCCGCTTCGGCCCCCGGCATCAGGATCACGGCGTCCGCCGCCTTCAGATGCCCGATCTCCTCCATCGGGTCGTGCCCGGGCTGGTGCAGCGGCGCGTACCCACGGGCGAGGGCGATCGCGGCCAGCCCCCTGGTCATCGGCGTCATCGCCTCGACCGGCGGCATCAGGACCAGCCGTCTTGGCGCGGAGGATGGATCGGCGCCCGGCACGGCCTCCCGCAGCCAGTCGCATGCGGCCCCGATTGCCCCGGCGGGGGCGTCGACCGGACCCGCCACGAACAGCTCCTTGAACCCGATGACGCCCGTCTCCCCATACGCCAACCGGTCCGCGCACCGCGTCAACGTCAGGATCGCGCGCACCCTGGCTGGCATGGAGGCTGGGAGGATGATGGGGTGACCGGCCAGGCGGGGGTCGCCATCCACGATCGCCAGTCGCGCCGCGACGTCAGGCAGCCACATTCCGGGCGAAGCCAGGGACGGTCCGCGCAGCAGCACGGCATGGTCCCGCGTTTCCTGCGCGCCCAGCCACGCGCGGGCCATGTCGCGCCAGCGGATGCGCGCCTGTCGGCTGTCGGCGCGCTCGCGCAGCAACCGCCCTTGCACGAACACCGAAGCGCTCGGGAAGACCACGACCGCGTCCCGCATGGAGTACCAGCCCTGGATCGGGACGTGGCGGCGCAACGGGCCAAGTGGGGCCGCATACCGCCGACGGGCGGCCTCGTCCGCGATGACGATTTCGGGAGGGGCCACCGCGACGGTGCGGGCCGGCGTGACCTCCACCCGCCGGATCGGGATCGGATCGGGCGCCGTGGGATCGACAAGGAAGCGCCGCAGGCCAGCTCGCGGGTGGCCCGGCCGCGGCTCGGAGGGGTCCGACACGAACCAGCCGCCATCCTCGTCGATCTTGTTATCGGTGCTCATCCATCATTCCCCATGGCGGGGAGGGGATCGGACGCCGACACCGGATGGCCGGCGCCAGGCTCTTTCCCCCTCCCGGTGTGGTCGCTGCCACCGGGAGAGGAGCCGAGAACCGAAAGTGGCACGATATGGTCTTAGGTCGGATGTCGGCCTAACCCGATCCGCGCGCCGGTCCTATTCTGTGGCCTCAATCCTCCGAACAGCCTGCGGAGCCCCTCCAGAATGACGGTCAATCGCCAGCGTACGCAGTCGTCCACGGGCGACGGCCCGGCGGAGGCGTTTGCGCAAGACGCCGACCTCGCGCAGGAAAACGACAGGCTGCGTCGTAAGCTGATGGAAACCGACCTTTTGCTGGCCGAGGCCCGGCATCGGTTGCACAGCGGCCCGGCGTCGCTCCAGATGGTGATCGCCGAGATCCTGAGGGATGCCAGGGATCCCGTCCTCCGTGGTGCGCTTGACCAAATGCACCGGCGCGTCGTGGCGATGCGGGCGGCCGAGCGTGTTCTGAGCATTGACGCGACAGGCGAGGAGATCGAAATGCTGGAGCGGCTTCGGATGCTGACGGCGGAGCTGGTCGTCGCGTTCGATGCCAGCGAGCAAGGTATCGATCTGGTGGTCCGTGGCATGCCGCTGTGGCTTCCGGCCACGGCGGGACGGACCTTGCTCTTCGCCTGCAACGAGATCATCGGCAACGCCTTCCGCTATGCCTTCCGCGACAGGCGTGGCGGCCGTATCGAGGTCCTGGTGCGGCCTGCGGACAGCCATCCCCGTCTGATCATCCGCGACGATGGCGTCGGCATCTCGGAGAAGACGCTGCGCTCCGGTGGCGCGGGGTTGTGGCTGATCCGCACACTGGTTGGCCACCTGGGCGCCACCCTCCACATCCGCAGCGACAACGGGACGGTCTTCACCATCGACTTGCCCGACGCCAGAACGCCGGGAGCCTGAGGCCGTCAGCGCCCGCCCAGCGAGACGCCGCGCCCGGCGCCCAGGTGCGGAAAGGCGAGGATCGCCAGCACCAGCACTGTCGGCACGGGCTCCACGGCCAGCAGCACCGTCAAGGGCGGGCCAAGCACCAGCAGCATGGTCGCGATGCCCAGCCGCGCCGAGGACGAAAGCTCCCCCTCCCGTCGCGCCATGACATCCTCCGTCATCATCCCGAGGCCTGGAATCTCCGTGCATATCGAAAGTGGAACCATATGGCCGATGGTGCTGGCGACGGATAGGCCGGACGGCGGGCATGCGGGCGCCCGGAAGCCGTCGGAGGTCGCCGTCAGGGGCGCCCCCGTGACTTGCCGGGGGATGGCGCGGCGCGGCATGCTGCGCGCACCGTCCCCCACCGCAGGCACCCCATGCGTCCGCCCGTCACCGGTTCCGCCGCCTTGCGCCAGTTCGCGCTGGACCCGGACTTCACGCATCTGAACCACGGCAGCTACGGGGCCACGCCGCTCGCGTTGCTGGATGCGCAGGACCGCTGGCGCCGGGCGCTGGAGCGGAACCCGACCCGCTTCCTCAGCCGGGAGCTGGTCGACATGGCGCGCGTCCAGACAGGACGGCCGGGGGAGGGGCCGGAGTTACTCCGGCATGCGGCGGAGGCCGTGGCGGCCGAATTCGGCGGTGCCGCCGGGGATTACGTCTTCGTCCCGAACACCACCGCCGGGATCAACGCCGTCGTGGCGGGCTTCCCGCTGGCGCCCGGCGACCGGGTCCTGCTGCTGGGCCCGCATTACAGCGCCGTCGGGGCGACCCTGCGGGCCGCCTGCGCGCGCACCGGGGCCGTGCTGGACGTCGTCCCGCTGCCCTGGCCGGCGATCAGGGACGAGGGGGTGACGCAGGCCGTCGCCGCCGCCCTGACCCCGCGCACGCGGCTCGCCATCCTCGACCATGTGACCTCCTCGACGGCGACGGTCATGCCCGTGACGGACCTCGCACGGCTCTGCCGCGAGCGGGGTGCCGCCGTGCTGGTGGACGGGGCGCACGCTCCGGGGATGCTGCCGCTCGACATCCCAGCCGTGGGGGCGGACTGGTATGTCGGGAACATGCACAAATGGATTTGCGCGCCGAAGGGCGCCGCCATCCTCTGGACCGCACCCGACCGCCAGGATGCGACGCGCCCCCAGGTGGTCAGCCACGGCGCCGGCGGCGGCTATACCGACCGCTTCGACGTGCAGGGCACGCTGGACCCTTCGGCCTATCTGACGGTGCCGGACGCCATCGCCTGGTGCCGGGACCAGGGCGGCCCGGCGTTGCGCGAGCACGGCCGGCGGACGGCGCTGGCCATGACCGGGATGCTCGCGGCGGAGCTCGGCACCGAGGCGGGACCGCCGCCCGCGATGACCGGGATGATGCGCCTCGTCCGGCTGCCTGACCGGTTCGGCCCGGCGGATGCCGTCGCCGCCGACCGTCTGCGCCGCCGGCTGAGTGCCGAGCACCGGATCGAGGTGGTGGCGCTGCCCCTGGCCGGCGCCCTGTGGCTGCGGCTGTCGGCGTTCCTCTACAACGAGGTGGAGGATGCGGGGCTGCTGCTGCGGGCGCTGGAACGGGTGCCGGCCGGCGGTTGACGCGGGCCGCCCGCCAGGCGGCACCTTCCCCGTTCACAGGCGGGCGGCGGCGTGCTTGACTGCGTCACCGTCCCGCAGGCGCCTCCCGCCCTCCGACGGGACCGTCCGACCGGAGAGCGCCGATGTCCCCCGAGACCGTACCCGACGCCGTCTTCCATACGCGGGTCCGTGACGAGACGGTGCCGGGGCCGAACCCCTTCGCCTGGAAGGCGCTGACCTCGCAGGAGGTTTTCGGTGGCCGGCGGACGGTGCTGTTCGCCGTGCCGGGCGCCTTCACACCGGCTTGCTCCGACAGCCATCTGCCCGGTTACGAGGCGGCGTACGACGCGTTCCGGGCGCTGGGCGTCGATCAGGTCGTCTGCCTTGGCGTCAACGACGCCTTCGTCATGTACCAGTGGGCGCAGTCGAAGGGCGTGTCCAAGGTGTTCATGCTGCCCGACGGCAACGGGGACTTCACCCGGCTGATGGGCATGCTGGTGCAGCGCTCAGCCCAGGGGCTGGGTCTGCGGAGCTGGCGCTATTCCATGCTGGTCGAGGACATGCGCATCCGGACCATGTTCGTGGAGCCCGGATTCCGTGACAATCCGCCGGGTGTGCCGGTCACCGTCTCAGGCGCTGAGACCATGCTGGCCCACCTCCGGGGCGATGGCCGTTAGGCCTGCCGGTCCGGCCGTCCGCCAATGATGCGGAAGCGCCACGTCAAGGTCGCCGTCGTCGTCGCGTTCCTCGCGGCGGCGGGCTGCCTCGCGGCCGGTCTTGCCACCGGGGAGGGCGTGTATCTCTACACGGCCGCCGAGATCGCGTTGGTGGGCGTGCTGCTTCTGTCCCTCCATGGCGCGCTGAAGGACTGAGGGGGGGGCGGCGCCGCGCGTTCGGAAGGGGTGGGCGCCGCCATGGTGTTAACCCTGTTTTGTGTTCGGAATCAGGCTGTTAGCCAAGGCCAATTAACCGTCGCTTAAGGGCGGGTCCGCCAGTCTGCGAGACTTCGATGGACTGGCCGAGTTCAATGCCGCTGCGCCGCGATCACCCGATTTCAGACACCGCCGATCCCGCCGCCGCGCCTTCGGTCCGCGTCCATGCCGCCATGAAGGCGCACCGGCGATGAGCCTGCTGCAGCGACTGATCCTGATCGTCCTGCTGGCGATGCTGCCGATCGCCGCGCTGGATGTGCACAACGCCATGCGCCTGCGTGCGAATGAGACGGCGCAGGTGGCGAACAACGTGCGGCGCCTGCTGGCGCTGGTGGAGGGCGAGCATGCGCGGGTGGTGGACGGCATCCGCAACGTGCTCGCCACCCTGCGGCAGACCCGGGCCGTGCGCGACGGCGACCTTGCCGCCTGCCAGACCCTGATGGACCGTCTGCGGGGGGAGTATCCGGGCTATCTGGAGATCTTCGTCCTCGACCGGACAGCGCGGATCCGCTGCGCCACGGCGACCGCCGCCGTCGGGATCGACGGGTCGGACCGGGACCATGTGCGCGCGGCCCTCGGCGGACGCCCGTTCGGCATGAGCCCCAGCGTCGTCTCACGGTCGTCCGGGCGGCTGGTCCTGCCCTTCAGCGTGCCGATCCAGGACGACACGGGCGCCATCATCGGGGCGGTGGTCGCCAGCCTGGACGTCGACTGGCTGCATGACTTCCTGGCGCAGAAGCCGCTGGCCGCCGGTGCCGCCATCGTCGTCGCCGATTCGACCGGCACCGTGCTGGCGCGGCTGCCGCGCCTGCCGAACGTCGTCGGAACGAAGTTGTCGGACAGCTATCTGGCGCGGCTGGGCGCACGGGTGCCGGGCATGGTGGAGCTGCCCGGCATGGACGGCGTGCCGCGCCTGCTCGCCTATTCGCCACCGACGGCGGGGGTGGAAGGGCTGTTCATCGCGGTCGGGGTCGACAAGGCCGCCGCGCTCGCCCCCATCGACGCGGCGCTGGCCCGTTCGTTGGCCATGCTGCTGGGCGTGCTGGTGGCGACGGCGGCGGCGACCGTGTGGATGGGGCAGCGGCACCTGCGCGCCCCGCTGCGGCTGCTGACGCAGACCGCTCGACGCTGGCACGCGGGCGACCTGTCGGCTCGCGCCCGGATCGACGCGCCGGACCTCGCCCCGCTGGCGACCCAGCTCAATTCCATGGCCGACGCGCTCGCCGCGCGCGGTCATGCCTTGGCGGAGAGCGAGGCACGGCACCGCGCCATCTTCGAAACCGCCGTGGACTGCCTCGTGGTCATCGACGAGGGCGGGATCATCCAGTCCGTCAATCCGGCGGCGGAGCGGACCTTCGGCTATGCCGCCGACGAGCTGCTCGGGCGCACGGTGGCCGTGCTCATGCCGGAAACCCACGCGGTGCGGCACGCCACCTATATGCGCAACTATCTCGAGACGGGCGAGCGGCGGATCATCGGCATCGGCCGCGGCGTGGAAGGACGGCGCAAGGACGGCACCCTGTTCCCGCTCGACCTGTCGATCGCGGAGTGGCGGGACGGGCAGGGGCGGCGGTTCTTCACCGGCATCATGCGCGACACCACAGCCCGCCGTCAGGTGGAGGCGACGCTGGAGGCGCGGACCGAGCGGCTCCGGCTGCTCGCCGATCTGGCCGACAGGCTGCTGACGGCGGAGGACCCGGACGCCGCCCTGCGCCTGGTCGTCTCCGGCGCGCCGGCCGGGCTGGGGCTGGACGTGGTCCTGTCCTACCAGGCGGACGAGGTCGCGCGGACCCTGCGGCTGACCCATGCGCACGGTGTGGGCGCCGAGGTCGTGGCGGGCCTGCAGGCCCTGCCTTACGGGCAGCTTCTCTGCGGCCAGGTCGCGGAGGAGCGCCGGCCCATCCTGGTCACCGACATCGGGCAGTCGCATCTGGCGGCGTGCGCGGCCTCGAAGCGGCTTGGGTTCCGCTCCTACGCGGGCTTCCCGCTGATCGCGACGGACGGGCGGCTGCTCGGTGTGCTGGGCTTCGCCTCCAGGTCGCGGGCCGTGCTGGACGCCGACGATTTCGGCCTGCTGGCCACGATCGCCCACCATATCGCCGCCGTGCGCGGCCGGCTGGCCGCCGATGAGGCGCTGCGGACGGCGAAGCATCAGGCGGAAGACGCGAACCAGGCAAAGTCCCGCTTCTTCGCCGCCGCCAGCCATGACCTCCGCCAGCCCGTTCAGGCCATGACCCTGTTCGCCGGTGTGCTGGAGCGGCAGGTCGCCGACGGGCCGTCGCGGGAGGCGCTGCTGCACCTGACGCGCGGGCTGGACGCCTTGAAGGCCATGCTGGACGGGCTGCTCGACGTGACCCGGCTGGAGGCCGGGGCCATCGTGGCCGATGTCCAGGTGTTCGACATCGGCGCGCTGCTGGGCGAACTGGCCGCCGCCTACGCCACCGTGGCCGAGACCAAGGGCCTGTCGTTCGAGGTCCGCGTCTGCCCGGCGGGTGTGCGCAGCGACCGGGTGTTGCTCGGCCGCATGCTGCGCAACATGCTGGAGAACGCCATCCGCTACACGGAGCCGGGCGGCACCGTGCGCCTCGAATGCGCCTGCGCCGGCGAGACGGTGCGCCTGTCCGTGGTCGACACGGGCGTGGGGATTCCGAAGTCGCAGCAGCAGCGGATCTTCGACGAGTTCCACCAGGTCGCCAATATGGGCCGCAACCGCGAGGAGGGGCTTGGGCTGGGTCTCGCCATCGTCAAGCGGCTGTCGCGCCTGCTCGATCATCCCGTGCAGGTGCACTCCGACCTCGGCATCGGCTCACGCTTCGTCATCGACGTGCCCGGAGCGCCGCTGCCCATGGCGGAGCCGGCACCCGCGCGAGACGCCAAGGCCGAGGGGTCGTCCGGCGGTCTGGCGCTGGTGGTCGACGACGACGCCATCGTGCTGCTGGGGCTGAAGCAGATGCTGGAATCCCTGGGATACGAGGTGGTCATCGCCGCCGATCCGGAGCAGGCGGAGAGCCGTATCGCCGCCGGTGGCCGGGTGCCCGACCTGGTGCTGACCGACTACCGCCTGCGCGGCGGCCGGGTCGGGACGGAGGCGGTGTCCCGTGTCCGCTCCGTGACGGGGACGGCGATCCCCGGCTTCATGCTGACCGGCGAGGCGGGACCCGAGGCGGCGGCGGACGCGAGCGCGCACGGGCTCGGACTGCTGCACAAGCCGGTGACCCCGCGCCAGCTGGCCCGCGCCCTGGAAACCCTCCGCCCGAACCGCGCGGCGTAGAGGGTGGCGTGCCGTCACCCCGCCGGGGCCGGGCGGCCGTCCGCGCAGCGGGGCTGGCCGTGATCGACGAAGATCAGCCCGTCCACCGGGAAGCCGAGGCGCCTCGCCTCCGCCACCAGGGCGTCGCGCACGGCCGGATCGAGTTCCGGGGTGCGCGCGAGCAGCCAGAGATAGTCCCGCGTCGGTCCTGACACGGCCGCCCAGCGATACTCCCGCTGGTCGAGGGCGAAGACATGGTAGCCGCCGGCGAAGGGCCAGAAGAAGGTGACCGCCAGACTTGGGACCGAAGGGTCCTCCTGGAAGGTCGCCTTGCCCTCCACCTGCTCCCAGGCGCAGTCGGCCGGGTCGAAGCCCCGGTTGACGACGGAGATGCCGCCGTCGGGCAGCAGCCCATACTGTGCCGTGACGTTGGTCAGCCCGCGCTCGAACCGGTGGTCCAGCCTGGCGACCTCGTACCAGGTGCCGATATAGCGCTTCGCGTCGAAGGGCCGCACCGGCTCCACCCCGTCCGGCCGGCCGGTGCAGCCCGCCAGCACGGCCAGCCCCAGCAGCGCCACCGCGATCCGTCCCGTCGCCCCGCCCATCGCCCGCCCTATCACATCCGTTCCAGGACCGGCGGCGGCCCGCCGGCCCCACGAATGTAGCGCGGCCGGATCAGAGCGGCACCCCCGGCGCACCGAAAAGGGGGGTCCGGTGCAGCATCGGCTGGGCGGCCAGCGCGATGGCTGCTCCGGTTGGACACACCGCCTGGGGCTTCCCGATCAGGCTCGCGCGTTGACTGAATTCCGGGCCGGTTCTACCCTCCATCTGATAGCCCGTCCGATTCTGGACGGTGCCGCCGTCCCGGCGGTCGCGCCCGAGGGAGATGTCCGTGCCGCGCACGCCCAGAACGGACGACCGGCAGCGCTCGCGCGCCGTTCCTGAACAGGAAGCCCCGGCCCCGACGGCTGAAGGGCTTTCCGCCGCCGCGGGCCCCACCATCCGTCCCAGCCTGTCGGTCCCGGACGCCGAACCGCCTGTGGTCGTCATGCGCATGAATGGCGCCGACGATGGATCCGGGCGTGGGCGCGGCGGCTCACGGGGCCGGGGCTCGCGTGGCGGGGGCTGGCGTGGCAGGGGTGGGCGTGGCGGCGGCAGGGGCGGCAGGGGCGGCGGCTGGGGGGG
>JAJUIU010000016.1 GCA_029267445.1 Rhodospirillaceae bacterium | reverse complement strand
GCTGGTCGCCGTGCTGGCGGAGCGCGGGCGGCTGACCGTGGCGGCCGTGGACCGGCTGGCCCAGGCGGCCGGCCTCTCCCCCGGCATGCCGCTGGCCGACGCCCGGGCCATGGAGCCGGCGCTGATCGCCGCCGACGCGGACCCCGGCGGGGACTCAGGTGCACTGGCCCGGCTGGCCGACTGGGCCCAGCGTTACACCCCCTGGACCGCCGTGGACGCGGGCGCGGAGGTCGTGCTGGGCTCCGGCGGCCTCTGGCTGGACATCACCGGCTGCGCCCACCTGTTCGGCGGGGAGGACGGGCTGCTGGCGGACATGGCCGTCCGGCTGGAGCGGGCGGGGCTGGAGGTGCTGGCCGCCGTGGCGGACACGCCGGGTGCGGCCTGGGCCGCGGCGCGTTTCGGGGGCGGTGGGATCGTCCGGCCCGGCGGGCAGGCGGCCGCCATCGCCGACCTGCCGGTGGCGGCACTCAGGCTACCGCCCGCCACCGTGGCGGCCCTGCGCCGGGTCGGGCTGCGCCGGGTGGCCGACCTTATGGACAAGCCGCGCGCCGCCCTGGCCGTGCGCTACGGCGACGCGGTGGCGCTCCGGCTGGACCAGGCGCTGGGCCTTGCGGAGGAGCCGGTGAGCCCGCGTCGCCCGGTGCCGCCCCATGTCGCCCGCCTCGCCTTCGCCGAACCCGTTTCCACGCCCGACGACATCCACCGGGCCGCGCGAGCGCTGCTGGAAACCGTCTGTCGGGGCCTCGTGGCGGCGGGGCGGGGGGCGCGGCGCCTGCTGCTGGACGCCTGGCGGGTGGACCTGGACTGTGCCGCCCCGCCGCAGACGCTGGAGATCGGCACCTCCCGCCCGGCCCGCGACCCGGACCACCTGTTCCGCCTCTTGTCCCAGAAGCTCGACCGGCTGGAACCCGGCCCGGGGTTCGAGGTGATGGCCCTGTCCGTGCCCATGGCCGACCCCTTCGTCGCGGAGCAGGTGGTGCTTGCGGCCGACCTGCGGCGGGGCGGGACCGGCCCGGACGCGGCGGAGCTGGTGGACCGGCTGGGCTCCCGCCTGGGGCTGGCCCGCATCCGCTACCCGGTTCCGCGCGAAAGCTGGTGGCCGGAGCGGGCGGTCGATCTCGTCCCGGCCGACGACCGGCGCCCGTCGAAGGCGCCCGCCTTCTGGCCCGCCGACCGGCCGCGTCCGGTGCGGCTCCTGCCCCGGCCGGAACCGATCGAGGTGATGGCACCGGTGCCGGACGATCCGCCGGTCATGTTCCGCTGGCGCGAGGCCGTGCACCGGGTCAGCCATGCGGAGGGGCCGGAGCGGATTTCGCCCGAATGGTGGCTGCGCCCCGGCGAGGAGCCGGGGGAGCCGCGCGACTACTACCGGGTCCAGGACACGGACGGCCGCCGCTTCTGGCTCTACCGCCTGGGCCTCCACCGCCCGGAAGCCCCGGCCCGCTGGTTCCTGCACGGGGCGCTGGGATGATGCAACCGATCACCCACCTGCTTTCCCTGCGGAAGCAGGGACCCACGGTTCTTTTTCGAAGGGCTTGTGGAGCCGAAGAACCGTGGACCCCTGCTTGCGCAGGGGAGGCGGAAAGGGGGCTCCCATGACCCCCTACGCCGAGCTCCAGGTCACCACCAACTTCTCCTTCCTGCGCGGGGCCAGCCATGCGGAGGAGCTGGCGCTCACCGCCGCGGCGCTGGGCTACCGGGCGTTGGGGGTGACCGACCGCAACACGCTGGCGGGCGTGGTGCGGGCGCATCTGGCCGCGCGGACCACGGGGATGAAGCTGGTGGTGGGCTGCCGGCTCGACCTGACGGACGGGCCCAGCCTGCTGTGCTGGCCGACCGACCGCGCCGCCTACGGCCGCCTGTCGGAGCTGCTGACCCTGGGCAAGCGCCGCGCGCCCAAGGGCGAATGCTGGATCGGCCGGGCCGACGTGGCGGACCATCAGGAGGGGCAGATCCTGGCGGTGATCCCGCCGGACCCGCTGGACGGGTCCTTCGCGGCCGACCTGATCGACTACCGCAACCGCTTCGGCCGGCGGCTACACCTGATGCTGACCCACCGCTACCAGGGCGACGACGCCAAGCGGCTGGCCCGTCTCGCCGGGCTGGCGGCGGACCGGCGGGTGCCGACGCTGGCGTCGAACGACGTGCACTATCACACCGCCGCCCGACGGCCCTTGCAGGACGTGCTGACCTGCATCCGCGAGGGCGTGACGATCCGGACCGCCGGCTGGCGCCTCTTCGCCAACGCCGAACGCCACCTGAAGCATCCGGACGAGATGGCGCGCCTGTTCCGCGCATATCCGGACGCGGTGGCGCGCACGGCGGATGTGGCCGCCGCCTGCGCCTTCAGCCTGGAGGAGCTGAAGTACGAGTACCCGGACGAGGTCTCCCCCGGCGGCGACGCCCAGGCGGAGCTGGAGCGGCTGACCTGGATCGGTGCCGCCGGGCGCTATCCCGACGGCGTGCCGGACAGGGTGCGCGCCGTGCTGGAGCACGAGCTGAAGCTGATCCGGCAGCTCGCCTATGCGCCCTATTTCCTGACCGTGCACGACGTGGTCCGCAAGGCGCGGGAGCTCGGCATCCTCTGCCAGGGCCGGGGATCGGCCGCCAACTCCGCCGTCTGCTACGTCCTTGGCATCACGGCGGTGGACCCGTCCAAGTGCGACCTGCTGTTCGAACGCTTCGTTTCGGCCGCCCGCAACGAGCCGCCGGACATCGACGTGGACTTCGAGCATGAGCGGCGGGAGGAGGTGATCCAGTACATCTACGGCAAGTACGGGCGGGAGCGGGCCGGCATCGCCGCCACGGTGATCTGCTACCGGGCGCGCGGGGCGCTGCGGGAGGTGGGCAAGGCCATGGGCCTGTCGCTGGACGTGGTGGGCCGTCTGTCCGGCGCCGTCTGGGGCTGGGGGACGGAGGGGCTGGACCCCGAACACGCCCGCCAGCAGGGCCTGGACCCCGACGACCCGCTGCTCAAGCGCACGCTGGACCTCGCGACCGAGCTGATCGGCTTCCCCCGCCACCTGTCCCAGCATGTCGGCGGCTTCGTCATCACCAAGGGGCGCCTGTCCTCCCTCTGCCCGATCCTGAACGCCAGCATGGACGGGCGGACCAACATCGAATGGGACAAGGACGACATCGAGGCGCTGGGCATCCTGAAGGTCGACGTGCTGGCGCTCGGCATGCTGACCTGCGTGCGCAAGGGCTTCGACCTGATCGCGAAGCACTACGGGACCCGCCACACGCTGGCGACCGTGCCGACGGAGGTGCCGGCCGTCTACGACATGCTGTGCAAGGCGGACTCCATCGGCGTGTTCCAGGTGGAAAGCCGGGCGCAGATGTCCATGCTGCCGCGCCTGAAGCCGCGCGCCTTCTACGACCTCGTCATCCAGGTGGCGATCGTGCGGCCGGGCCCGATCCAGGGCGACATGGTCCATCCCTATCTGCGCCGCCGCCAGGGGCTGGAGAGGGTCTCCTACCCGTCGGAATCGCTCCGCAGCGTGCTGGAGAAGACGCTGGGCGTGCCCCTGTTCCAGGAGCAGGCGATGAAGATCGCCATCGTCGGCGCCGGCTTCAGTCCGGAGGACGCGGACCGCCTGCGCCGCGCCATGGCCACCTTCAAGAAGCATGGGGAGGTGTCCAAGTTCCGGGAGCTGTTCATCGGCGGCATGCTGGCCAACGGCTATGAGGCGGAGTTCGCCGAGCGCTGCTTCCACCAGATCGAGGGGTTCGGCACCTACGGCTTCCCGGAAAGCCACGCCGCCAGCTTCGCCCTGCTGGTCTACATCTCCGCCTGGATCAAGTGCTTCCACCCCGACGTGTTCGCGGCGGCCTTGCTGAACAGCCAGCCCATGGGCTTCTACGCCCCCGCCCAGATCGTCCGCGACGCGCGGGAGCATGGCGTCACCGTCCTGCACCCCGACGTGAACCGGTCGGACTGGGACTGCACGCTGGAACCCTCTTCCTCCGTCATCCCGGCGGAAGCCGGGACCCATCCATCGGCCATCGCCCCCGTGGCAGGCATGGGCCCCGGCTTCCGCCGGGGTGACGGGAATGGGGTGTATGGGAAGGGGGCGGCCACCCTCCCCCTCCGCCTCGGATTCCGGCTGATCAAGGGGATGCGCCAGGACGAGGCGGAGCGGCTGGTGGCGGCGCGGGACGCCGGCGGGCCCTTCGCCAACCCGCGCGACCTGTGGCGCCGGGCCGGCCTGCCCGCCGCCACCCTGGCCCGGCTGGCCCAGGCGGACGCCTTCCGCTCCATGGGGCTGGACCGGCGGCACGCCCTCTGGGCGGTGGAGGCGCTGGGGGAGGAGCCCCTACCCCTGTTCGCGGCCTTGCCCGATGGCGGGGCGGGGGCGGAACCGGCGGCCACCCTGCCGGACATGCCGATGGGCGAGCATGTGGTGGAGGATTATTCCAGCCTGTCATTGTCGCTGAAGACGCATCCGCTGGCCCTGCTGCGGGACCGGATCGCGGACCTGCACGCAGCCCATGACCGCCGGCACCCCCTGATCCGGGCGGTGGAGCAGCGGGACCTGCCGGACCGGCGGCGGGTGGCGGTGGCCGGCCTCGTGCTCGTCCGCCAGCGGCCGGGCAGCGCCAAGGGCGTCATCTTCCTGACGCTGGAGGACGAGACGGGGGTGGCCAACTGCGTGCTGATGCCGGACCTGTTCGAGCGCTACCGCAAACAGGTGCTGGGCGGCCGGCTGCTGGTGGCGCTGGGCCGGATCGAGAAGGTGGGGGAGGTGATCCATGTCCGGGTGGAGCACCTGGACGACCGCACGGAGGAACTGCGCGGCCTCACCGACCTCGACAAGCTGATCGAGCCGAACATGTGGGGCCAGGCCATGGCCCGCGCCGACGAGGTGAAGCGCCCCACCAGCGACCAGCGCAGCCCCAGTGCGGCCGAGCGCAAGCGCCGGGGCGAACAGCTCGCCGACGCGGTGACGAAGGCCTTCCCGGACGGGCGGAATTTCCGGTGAGCGCCGTCTTTTCCCATTATGGGAAATACGCTATCCTCCGTCCATGAACGTGATCAAGCGCGCCTCGCTCCTGGAGTTCTGGGAACGGCACCCTGAGACGGAACAGGCGCTGAAGGAGTGGTTCCACACGGTCCGCCATGCCACCTGGACCTGCATGGATGACGTACGGCGGACCTACCCCAAAGCCAAGATCCTCAATGCGGAGAGGGTTCGGTTCGAAATCTGCGGCGGGAACTACCGTCTGATCGTCGCCTTCAAGTTCTCGGCCCGGATCGCGTTCATCAAGTTCCTCGGCACCCATGCCGAGTACGATCGCGTCGACGCCCTGACGGTCGACCGGTACTGAGGGGGAATGAACATGCGCGACACCATCAAGCCGATCCACAGCGACGCCGACCACGCCGCCGCCATCGCCGAGATCGAACGGCTATGGGACGCCGCGCCGGGCACGCCGGAGCATGACCGGCTGGAGGTGCTCGGCGTCCTCGTCGCCGCCTATGAGGCGGAGCGCTGGCCCGTGGCCCTGCCCGATCCGGTCGAGGCGATCCGCCACCGCATGGACCAGGCGGGCCACACTCGCCGCGATCTGGCCGACCTCCTGGGTTCCCAGTCCCGCGCCACGGAAATCCTGTCCCGTCGGCGGCGGCTGACCATGGAAATGGCCTGGAAGCTGTCCCGGGCCTGGGACATCCCGGCGGAAATCCTGATCCAGCCCTATCCGTTGAAGGCCGGCCTCGCGGCATGATCCCCGTCACCCCCTTCATCACCCTGGACGAGGCCGAGCTGCAGGAGAGCTTCCTGCGGGCGGGCGGGCCCGGCGGGCAGAACGTCAACAAGGTGGAGACGGCGGTCCAGCTCCGCTTCGACGTGGCGAACTCGCCGTCGCTGCCCGACTGGGTGAAGGCGAAGCTGCGCACCGTGGCCGGCAAGCGCATGACCGCCGAGGGCGTGCTGGTCATCACCGCGCAAAAGCACCGCAGCCAGGAGCGGAACCGGGAGGACGCCCGCGCGCGGCTGGTGGAGCTCATCCAGAAGGCGGCCCACCGCGACCCGCCCCGCCGCGCCACCCGTCCCACCTACTCCAGCAAGCTGGAGCGCATGGAGAAGAAATCCGCCCGCGGCACCGTCAAGAAGCTGCGCGGCAAGGTCACGCCGGATTGAGGCTCGCTTGAACCACCACGACGTCATCGTGCTCGGCGCCGGGGCGGCCGGGCTCTACGCCGCCATCTTCGCCGGCCGGCGGGGACGGCGCGTGCTGGTGCTCGACCATGCGGAGAAGGCGGGGAAGAAGATCCTGATCTCCGGCGGCGGGCGCTGCAATTTCACCAACGTGAACACGGAGCCCAGGCGCTTCCTGTCGCGCAACCCGCATTTCGCCATCTCCGCCCTGAAGCGCCACACGCCGGGCGACTTCATCGCCATGGTCGACCGGCACGGCATCCGCTGGCACGAGAAGAAGCTGGGCCAGCTCTTCTGCGACGAATCCGCCAGGGACATCGTCGCCATGCTGCTGGCCGAATGCGCGGATGCGGGCGTGGCCGTCCGCCTGGAATGCTGGATCGACCGGGTGGCGCGGGTGCATGCGGGCGCGGCCTCCGCCTTCGCGGTGGACACCAGCCACGGCCCTTTCACGGCCGACAGCCTGATCGTCGCCACCGGCGGCCTCTCCATCCCGAAGATGGGCGCCACGGGCTTCGCCTACGACCTCGCGCGCCAGTTCGGCCTGCCCATCGTGGAGCCGCGCCCCGCCCTGGTGCCTTTCACCTTCGCGGCGGAAGACCTCGACCATACGAAGGACCTGTCCGGCATCGCGCTGGACGGCACCGTCTCCTGCAACGGGACGGCGTTCCGGGAGGCACTGCTGATCACCCACCGTGGCCTGTCCGGCCCCTCCATCCTCCAGATCTCCAGCTACTGGCGGGAGGGGGAGGCTGTCACCATCGACCTGTCGCCGGACGCGCCGATCCTGGACCGGCTGAAGGCGCTGAAACGGGAGCGGCCGAAGGCGGAGCTGCGGACGATCCTGACCGAGCTGCTGCCCCGCCGCTTCGCCGAGCGGCTGTGCGAATGGGCCCTGCCGGAACTGGGCGTGGCCAGCCGCCCCATGGCCCAGATGCCGGACCGGGAGCTGTCGGCCCTGTCCGCCTTCCTGCACGCCTGGACCATCCGCCCGAACGGCACCGAGGGCTACCGCACGGCGGAGGTGACGCTGGGCGGGGTGGACACCGACGCGCTGTCCTCCAAGACCATGGAGGCCAAGGCCGCGCCCGGCCTCTTCGTCGTGGGGGAGGCGGTGGACGTCACCGGCTGGCTGGGCGGCTATAACTTCCAGTGGGCCTGGAGCAGCGGCTTCGCGGCGGGGCAGGCGGCATGAGCCTACCGGCCTGATCAGTTGGCCCCGTCCCCGACCGGGCGTGCGCGTCCGAACCAAGCCCGCACCGGATAGGCCAGCTGGCCCAGGAAGGTTGGCGGCACCGGGTCGTCGCAGCCGATGTCCATGGGGGGCCGCCGGGGCGGCAGGTAGCGGGTCCCGAACAGGGCGTCCCAGACGATCAGGTTCTCACCGTAGTTCCGGTTGCCCTCCTCATGGTTCCGGCTGTGATGCCAGCGGTGCAGTTCCGGGGTGTTGAACACCCAGTTCAGGGGGCCGCAGCGCATGTCCACGTTGCAGTGGGTCAGGAACCCGACATAGGTGGTGATCGCCAGCACCCACAGGATCACCTCCTTGGGCGCGCCGACGGCAAGGCCGATCACCAGGGCGAATCCCGTCTTCCACAGGCTGTCGAAGACGTGGAACCGTCCTGTGTTCACCACCCACAGCCGGGTCACGCTGTGGTGCACCGCGTGCCAGCGCCATGCCACCGGCCATTCATGGGCGAGGCGATGGGCCCAGTAGAGCCCGAACTCCGCGACCAGCAGGCCCAGCGCCACCTGTGCGGCCAGCGGCCAGTCCCCCGGCCACGGGCCGGACGCTGCGACCGGTCCGGCGCTGGACACGCCGGCGACGGCTGCCGTTCCGGCGATCAGCTGCCCGATCCCCTTGTTCAGGGCGGTGTGGCCGATATCGTTCGCGGCCTGCCCGTCCGGCACCAGCCAGGCGCGCTCGTAGGGGATCACGCGCTCGAGCGCCAGCAGGGCGGCGGCCATGCCGAAGTAGGTGAGGTTGTAGGCAAGAACCGGATGACCGGCCGTCATCCCGATCCAATATCCCAGGACGCAGAGTCCGAGCAGGGCCGGCCACAGCACCCACGCGAAAACGTCACGCATCGGCCACCTGTTCACCCGAATTCCGTTGTGGTTATTGCCTTCGCCGAACGGTTGGTTCAAGCGTCGATTTCGTGGCATCGGGTGTGAGGAGGGACGGCAATGGCGCGGCACAGGATCGGTCTCGCCCTCGGCAGCGGTGCCGCCCGCGGATGGGCGCACATCGGGGTTCTGCGGGCGCTGGAGCAGATGGGGGTGCGCCCCGACGTGCTCTGCGGCACGTCCGTCGGGGCGCTGGTCGGCGGCGCCTACCTCACGGACCAGCTCGACGACCTGCAGGAATGGGCCAAGAGCATGGGCCTGATGGGCGTGCTCAAGCTGGTGGACATCACCTTCTCCCGGGGCGGTCTGGTCGCGGTGGAGAAGGCGTTCGAGCTGTTCCGCAATCCCAGGACCGACGTCCGGATCGAGACGCTGCCGATCGCCTTCGGCGCGGTCGCCGCCGATCTGGCCACCGGCCGCGAGATCTGGCTGCGCGAGGGGCACCTGCTGGATGTCGTGCGCGCGTCGGCCGCCATGCCCGGCCTGTTTCCGGCCGTCCGCCACAATGATCTCTGGCTGGTGGATGGGGCCCTGGTAAACCCGGTGCCCGTGTCGCTTTGCCGTGCGATGGGGGCCGACGTGGTGATCGCGGTCAACCTGAACGCGGAGATGTCGACCCTGCCGCGACTCGTCGCTGGAGCCGAGGCGGGCGAACCCGATCCGAAGCTCCCGCTGGGCGGGCCCAAGCCGGGCGACAATCCGCTGGCGCAGATGCTGGCGAGGCTGGGCGCCAGCAAGGTCGGGGAGCGCACCCGCTTCTTCGCGAGCCAGCTCCTGGGCGAGAAGGAACCGGTCCCGAACGTGCTGGAGGTCATGGCCGCCTCCATCGACATCATGCAGGACAGGATCACCCGCTCGCGCCTCGCGGGCGAGCCTGCGGAACTCGTGCTGACGCCGCGCCTGGGGCATATCGGCATCCTGGATTTCGACAAGGCGGAGGAGCTGATCGAGCTCGGCTACGCCACCGCCATGTCCATGCGCCCCGCCATCGAGATGGCGCTGAAGCGGGCCTGAGCGCGCGCGGGCCTCAGCCCGGCCACATCCAGGTCAGCTCGTGCTTGTTGTGCGACAGGTGGACGAGGCGCGATCCGGGAATCGCGGCGAAGGCCTCGGCGGATTCGTGGTCCGTGGCCGCCTGGAACTTCAGCGTGCAGACGAAGTTGCGCACGCTGCCCGCCTCCATCCAGCGCCGGACCATGGCGAGCAGCCGCGTGGGGTAGCAGATGACGTCGCAGCACAGCCAGTCGACCGGCCCCACATCCTCAGGCGACAGTCCGAAGGCGCTCTCCCGCCGCACCGACACCCCTGGCAGCCCGGCGATGCGCGGGTCCAGCGGCGCCTTGTCGACGGCCGTCACGGCGGCGCCGAGGGACTGGATCACCCAGGTCCACCCGCCGGGGCTGGCGCCCAGGTCCAGGCAGCGGTCGCCGGGGCCGGGATGGCGGCCCAGCACCGTGAACGCCTCCCACAGCTTCAGATAGGCGCGGTTGGGCGGCGTCTCCCGGTCCTCGACGAACCGCACCTCGCCGTTGGGGAAGGGGCTGGAGCAGCGCGCGGCGGCCAGGATCGTCGTCTCGTCCAGCAGCGTCCAGGAGCCCAGCGGCGCCGTCGGTGCCGGGGCCGGAAAGGCCAGCGGCTTGGCCGACACGTGCGGCAGGTTCTCCTGGATCAGCTTCGCCCGGCCATGGTGGGCGACGATGTGGGGCGACCAGTTGCGCTGGATCGCCCGCAGCGCCTTCGCCCCCTGCTTGATGGAGGCGATCGGGATGGTCACCGGGTCGAACCAGGTGTTCTGCGCCCAGGCGATGGGCCGTGTCGCCCCTTCGGCCAGAACGAGCCGGCCATGCACCCGCCGCACCGTGGCACCGGCGCGCGCCAGCTCCTCCAGCAGCGTGTCGAGATGGTCTTCCGGCGCCAGATAGGCCGTCGCCCCGACCGTGGTGCCGACCGGGGCGGATGGACTTTGCGGGGAGGGGGGCGCGGCGTCGCTCATGGGCCGCCGCTATAGAGGATCGCCGGCCTTCAGGGAACCAGGTTCAGGGGGCGCCGGTCAGGGAACCATGTCGGCGGACGCGATCACCGCCTGGGTGCGGTTGCGCACCCCGAGCGACCGCATCACGGCCGTGACATGGATCTTCACCGTGCCTTCCGACAGGCCCAGCTCATAGGCGATCTGCTTGTTGGACTTGCCCTCGCGCAGGCAGCGTAGCACGTCCCGCTGCCGCTGCGTCAGGGCGGGGCTGCCGGGCGGGCCGGAGACCTGGCCGCCGCCGCCATGCGTCTCCGCCTGGATCGCGGCGGGCGGCACATAGACGCCGCCGGAGAACACGAGGTTCAACGCGCTCAGCATGATCTTCACGCTGGACGACTTCGGGATGTAGCCGGAGGCGCCGGCGTCAAGGGCCGCACGGACGTCGGACTGGCTCTCCGACGCGGAGACGATGACCACGGGCGTTCCAGCCTGCACCTCGCAGATCTGCTGGATGCCGACGAATCCGGGCCAGCCGGGCATCTGCAGGTCGAGCAGGATCAGGTCGAAATCCTGGTCGCCCTGGCAGAGGGAAAGAACCTCGTCATAGGTGCCGGCCTCGAAGAAATCGGCCTCCGCGTCGAGCTGCGTCAGAAGGCGACACAATCCTTCGCGGAAAAGGAGATGATCGTCACCGATGAGAATGTTCATATCTGTCCCGCCAACTGAGGAGCCTATGCCATACCGCTTAGCGCGGTATCCGCACACTCACCCAAAAGAGGTAGCGCTGGTCGCGTTTGTCACATTAACACTCAATTAGTACATAAGTTCAACCCGGTCTGTCACGTATCTTCAGTCCTCGCGGCCATCGGTCAGCATTAGGGCCTAGTGCGCCCGTCGATTATATCCATCCGGCCAATGGTTTCCCCGCTCGTCAAGTGGGGCGGCATCCGATCCAGCCCCCGAAACCGGCCAGCCGGACCGTGTCGCCCCGCAGCGTCGCGCCGTGCGCACGATCCTCGGTCCAGGGGCCGCCCTCCAGCGTCCACTCCACCGGCTCCCGTCCCAGGTTGAAAACACAGAGCGGGCCCCCGTCAGCCTCGCCGCGCCGCAAGGCGAGCAGGGGGGGCGGCACCTCCACGAAACGCACCGCCCCGGTGCGCAGCGCCTCGTTTCCCGCCCGCCAGCGCAGGAAGTCCCGCGCGAATCGCAGCACGCTCCCGGGATCGTCCTCCTGCCGGGAGACGGCGAGATCCAGGTGGTCCGTCAGCACCGGCAGCCACGGCTCCACCCCCGGCGGGCAGAAGCCGCCGTTGGGCGCCTCCGCCGTCCAGGGCATGGGCGTGCGGCAGCCGTCGCGGCCCTTGTATTCAGGCCAGAAGGTGCGGCCGTAGGGGTCCTGGATGCGCTCGAACGGCACCTCCGCCTCCGGTAGGCCCAGCTCCTCGCCCTGGTAAAGGAACAGGGTGCCGCGCAAGCAGCCCAGCAGCATGACCAGAAGCTTCGCCAGCGCGGCCCTGTCCTCCGGCGCACCCCAGCGGGTCACCGCCCGCGTGACGTCGTGGTTGGAGAAGGACCAGGCGGGCCAGCCGCCGCCGGGCTGCCGCTCGAACTCCTCGATGTGCGCCCGGATCGCGGCGGGCGTGAAGGCGCAGCTCAGCAGCCCGAAGCCATAGGCCGTGTGCAGCAGGTCCTTGCCCGCCACATACGCGGCACAGGTGGCCGCACCCAGATCGTCATGCACCTCCGCCACGGTGAAGCGCCCCGGATAGGCGTCCATCAGGCGGCGTAGCCGCCGGAGCACCTCCAGCGTCTCCGGCCGCGTCTTGTCGTACAGGTGGCGCTGCATGCCGTAGGGGTTGCGCTGCGGCACGCCCTCCAGCCGCCGGCCCGGCTCCAGCGGCGGGTTGTCGCGGAGCTGCCGGTCGTGGGTGTAGAAGTTGGCGACGTCCAGCCGGAATCCGTCCACGCCCCGGTCCAGCCAGAAACGGCAGGCGCCCAACAGCGCGTCCTGGACCTCGCGCAGGTGCAGGTTCAGGTCCGGCTGGCTGGCCAGGAAGTTGTGCAGGTAGTACTGACCCCGCCGCGGCTCCCACTGCCAGGCGGAGCCGCCGAAGACCGACAGCCAGTTGTTGGGCGGCGTGCCGTCCGGCTTCGGGTCGGCCCAGACGTACCAGTCCGCCTTCGCGTTGGTGCGGTCGCGCCGGCTTTCCTGGAACCAGGGGTGCTGATCGGAACTGTGGCTCAGCACCATGTCGATCACGACCTTCAGGCCCAGGTCGTGCGCCCTGGCGATCAGCCGGTCCGCGTCGGCCAGGGTCCCGAAGATCGGGTCCACGTCGATGTAGTCGCTGACGTCGTACCCGAAATCCGCCATGGGGGAGCGGAAGAACGGGCTGATCCAGATGCCGTCGGCGCCCAGCGACGCCACATGGTCCAGCCGGTCGGCGATGCCGGCCAGGTCGCCCAGCCCGTCGCCGTTGGCGTCGGCGAAACTGCGGGGGTAGATCTGATAGATCACGGCCCCCCGCCACCATTCCACCGCTTCGTCGGTTGATTTCGCGGACATGTCCCGACCGTCCCTCCCCGCCGCCGGTTCCGGTTCCGCCGACCGCCGGCGGGACCCTGGATGAGGTGGGGGCATGCTACCATCTCTGAAGCCCAGGTGAGCGGAACAGGAACGATGGCCGATAAGGAACGTCGAGTCCCAGTCGATACCGAGGCCGCGCGGGCCGAAGCGCGCGCGCCGATGGAGCGGACGGTGAACAGCCGCGCGGAGGTCGACGCCTTCCTGCGCCAGGTGAAGGCGATGGCGCCGGCCGCCGGTGCGGCACCGGGCCAGCGCGGGCGGCTGATGTTCTCGATGGACGCGACGGCCAGCCGCCAGCCCACCTGGGACCGCGCCATGCAGATCCAGGCGGAGATGTTCAGCGCCGCCGCCGGCCTCGGCGGGCTGGAGGTGCAGCTCGTCTTCTATCGCGGGTTCCGGGAGTGCAAGGCCAGCCCCTGGGTGGTGAACGCGGCCGAGCTGCTGCGCCGGATGACGGCCGTCACCTGCCTTGGCGGGCAGACCCAGATCGGCCGGGTGCTGACCCACGCGCTGAAGGAGACGCGCGCCCGCAAGGTGAACGCCGTCGTGTTCGTCGGCGACGCCTGCGAGGAATCGCCCGACCCCCTCTGCCACAGCGCCGGCGAACTCGGGCTGCTGGGCGTACCGGTCTTCGTCTTCCACGAGGGCGGGGACCCCGTGGCGCGCCGGGTGTTCGAGCAGATCGCCAAACTGTCCGGCGGCGCCTACTGCCCGTTCGATGCGAACAGCGCGCAGCAGCTGAAGGACCTTCTGCGCGCCGTGGCCGTCTACGCGGCCGGCGGCCGGGCGGCGCTGAAGGACTGGAGCAAGGGCCAGTCCGGGCCGGTGCTGCTGCTGACCCGGCAGATGGGCGGCTGAGGCCCGATGCAGTACCTGATCCTCGGTCTCGGCCTCCTCGTGGGCGTCTACCTGATCGCGCAGGGTTTCGCCACCGCCGATCCGAAGAAGCTGGCGCGGGTGCTGCGCTGGCTTGGGATCGCGCTGGCGGCCGGGCTCGTGCTGTTCCTCGTCTTCACCAACCGGATCGGCATCCTGCTCTGGGCGGGTCCGCTGCTCTACGCGGCGATCATGCGCTGGCGGATGGTGCGCGGCCGGGCCCAGGCCTCGGCCGGGCCGGCGCCGGGGCAGGCGACCCACGTCGACACCGACAGCCTGCGCATGTGGCTGGACCACGACACCGGCGTGATGGGCGGGAAGGTCATCCGGGGCCGCTACGCCGGGCGCTCCCTCTCCGACCTGGAGCTTGAGGAGCTGCTGCTGCTCCTGGACGAGCTGCGCCAGGACGACCCGCAGTCCGTCCAGCTTCTGGAGGCCTATCTCGACCGCAGCTACCCGGACTGGCGCGGCGGCGGGCCGGAGGCGGAGGACGAGGAGGACGCCCGGGAGGCGCCCCGGCCACCCCCGCGCGGCGGCATGACGCGTGAAGAGGCGTACGGCGTCCTCGGCCTGTCGCCCGGTGCCGGCGAGGCGGAGATCAAGGAGGCGCACCGGCGCCTCATGCTGAAGAACCACCCCGATCAGGGCGGCTCCACATACCTCGCGGCGCGGATCAACCAGGCGAAGGACATCCTGCTGGGCAAGCGCCGCGCCTGATCCCCACCCATCCGGATGATGGACCGCCGATCCGGGTGGGTTGAAAGCGCGTTCGCCGATATGGCAGAAGGATCGCGCGTCCGCCGGGGCCGGTTGCCCATCCGCGCCGTTATCGCCCCGACCACATCTTGGCAAGGAATCCCATGCCCCAGAAAGTGCGCAAGGCCGTGTTCCCGGTCGCGGGCCTCGGCACCCGCTTCCTGCCCGCGACGAAGGCGATCCCCAAGGAGATGCTGCCGCTCGCGGACAAGCCGCTGATCCAGCATGCGGTGGACGAGGCCAAGGCGGCGGGGATCGAGCAGTTCTGCTTCGTGACCAGCCGGGGCAAGAGCCCGCTGGAGGACCATTTCGACCTGAACTACGAGCTGAACGAGACCCTGCGCAAGCGGGGCAAGACCGATCTGCTGAAAGTGGTCGAGGACATCCAGATCGAGTCCGGGAACCTGTCCTACGTCCGGCAGGCCCAGCCCTTGGGCCTCGGCCACGCCGTCTGGTGCGCGCGCGAGTTCATCGGCAGCGAGCCCTTCGCCATCCTGCTGCCCGACGAGCAGGTGCTCGGCACCAAGCCGTGCCTCGCCCAGATGATGGAGGTCTACGAGAGTGTGGGCGGCAACCTCGTCTCCATCTTCGAGGTCCCGCGCGAGCAGACCAACAAGTACGGCATCCTGGATGTCGACGGCGACACGGGCGGCCGCACCGTCCGCGTGAAGGGTCTGGTGGAGAAGCCGGACCCGGCGGTGGCCCCCTCCAACCTCTCCATCCAGGGCCGCTACATCCTGCAGCCCCAGATCTTCGACCACCTGTCCCGCTTCGAGAAGGGGGCGGGCGGGGAGATCCAGCTGACCGACGCCATGGCGAAGCTCATCGGCGCGCAGCCCTTCCACGGCTTCCGGTTCGATGGGCAGCGGTTCGACTGCGGCGACAAGCTGGGCTTCGTGCTGGCGAACGTGGCCTACGCGCTGGAGCGGCCGGACATGGCCGACAAGGTGCGCAAGGCGCTGAAGGACATGCTCTGACCGGCCGCCCGGCGGCGGAACCTAGCGAAGGGACAGGCGAATGCGGATCGCGATGATCGGGACCGGCTATGTCGGTCTGGTTTCCGGGGCGTGCTTCTCCGAATTCGGGGTCGAGACCGTCTGCGTCGACAGGGACGCGGGCAAGATCGAGCGGCTGAAGCAGGGCGTCATCCCGATCTACGAGCCTGGGCTCGAGGACCTCGTCGCCAAGAACGTGAAGGCCGGGCGTCTGTCCTTCACCACCTCGCTGGCCGAGGCGGTCAACGGTGCGGACGCCGTCTTCATCGCCGTGGGCACGCCGACCCGCCGGGGTGGGTGGCATGCCGACCTGTCCTACGTCTTCGGCGCGGCGGAGGAGATCGCCCGCGCCCTCGATCCGGCGCGCTACACCGTGGTCGTCACCAAATCCACCGTCCCCGTCGGCACCGGCCGCGAGGTCGCGCGCGTCATCCGGCAGACCCGGCCGGAGGCGGATTTCGACGTCTGCTCCAACCCCGAATTCCTGCGCGAAGGCTCCGCCATCGGCGACTTCATGCGGCCGGACCGAGTCGTCGTCGGCACCGACAGCGACCGGGCGCGCGAGGTGATGCGCCAGCTCTACCGACCGCTCTACCTGATCGAGACGCCGATCGTCATGACCAGCCTGGAGACGTCCGAGCTGATCAAGTACGCGGGCAACACCTTCCTCGCCATGAAGATCACCTTCATCAACGAGATCGCCGATCTGTGCGAAAAGGTCGGCGCCGATGTGCACGACGTCGCCAAGGGGATCGGGCTCGACGGGCGCATCGGCCGCAAGTTCCTGCATCCGGGGCCGGGCTACGGCGGGTCCTGCTTTCCCAAGGACACGCTGGCCCTGGTCCATACCGCGCGGGATGCGGGCGCGCCGCTGCGCATCATCGAGACGGTGGTCGACATCAACGACACCCGCAAGAAGGCGATGGCGGCACGGGTGGTGAAGGCCTGCGACGGCTCGGTGGAGGGCAAGCGCATCGGCGTGCTGGGCGTCACCTTCAAGCCCAACACCGACGACATGCGCGACGCCCCGTCGCTGGACATCCTGCCCGCCCTCCAGGCGGCGGGGGCGACGGTCCAGGCCTACGATCCCGCCGGCATGCACGAGGCGGAGAAGCTGCTGCCCGGCGTCACCTGGTGCGAGGACGCCTACGCCGCGTTGAAGGGGGCCGATTGCGGCCTGATCCTGACGGAGTGGAACGAGTTCCGCGCACTCCAGATCGGGCGCGTCCGCTCCCTGATGGCGCAGCCGGTCATCGTCGACCTGCGCAACGTCTACAATCCGGCCGACATGGCCGAGGCGGGCTTCACCTACACCTGCGTCGGCCGCCCCTCCTTTCCGGCGAAGGGACGGGAGTGATCCGCCGCCTGTTTCCATTCCATCCCGCGCTCGGGTAACCTCGCGCGCGACCGAACGAAGCGGTCGTCAATTCCGGCCCGACAGGTGCATCGATGAGCCTCGCCCACACCTTCCACCCGACAGCGCTGCGCGAGTACGACATCCGCGGCATCGTCGGCAAGACGCTGACCGCCGCCGACGCCCGCGCCATCGGCCGGGCCTTCGGGACCATGGTCGTCCGGGGCGGCGGCAAACAGGTGGCGATCGGCTATGACGGCCGCCTCTCCTCGCCGGAGCTGGAGGCCGCCTGCGTGGAGGGGCTGGTCTCCACCGGCCTCAAGGTCCTGCGGGTCGGGCTCGGCCCCACGCCGATGCTCTACTTCGCCACGCGCCACCTGAAGCTGGACGGCGGCGTGATGATCACCGGCTCGCACAATCCGCCGGATTACAACGGGTTCAAGATGATGCTGGGAAAGGCGCCGTTCTTCGGGGAGCAGATCCAGCAAATCGGCGTGATGGCGGCGGCGGCGGATTTCGCCTCCGGCCAGGGCTCGGCGGAGGAGATCGACCTCAAGGACGACTACGTCGACCGCCTGCTCCAGGACTATGACGGCGACACGCCGCTGAAGTGCGCCTGGGACGCCGGCAACGGGGCCGCCGCCCAGATCATGCGCCGGCTGACAGACCGGCTGCCGGGCGAGCATATCCGCCTGTTCGACACGATCGACGGCACCTTCCCGAACCACCACCCCGACCCCACGGTTCCGGAGAACCTGGAGGACATCACCAAAACGGTGCTGGAGGAGAAGTGCGCGCTGGGCATCGCCTTCGACGGCGACGGCGACCGCATCGGCGCCATCGACGAGAAGGGCCGCATCGTCTGGGGCGACCAGCTCGTCGCCATCTACGCCATGGACGTGCTGCGGGAACACCCCGGCGCCACCATCATCGCCGACGTGAAGGCCAGCCAGACCCTGTTTGACGAGATCGCGCGCCTGGGCGGCAAGCCGCTGATGTGGAAGACCGGCCACTCGCTGCTGAAGGCCAAGATGGCTGAAACGGGCAGCCCGCTGGCGGGCGAAATGTCGGGCCACATCTTCTTCGCCGACAAGTACTACGGCTTCGACGACGCGCTCTATTGCGGTGTGCGCCTGCTCAGCCTCGTCAGCCGCATGGGGCCGCTGTCCGCCCTGCGCGACCGGCTGCCGCCTGTGCTCAACACGCCGGAGGTCCGCTTCCAGGTGGACGAGGAGCGCAAGTTCGCCTCCATCCGCGAAATCCAGGAGCGGGTGCGCTCCGAAGGCAGGGCCAAGGGCTACGAGGTGAATGACATCGACGGCGTGCGGGTGAAGACCCCGGACGGCTGGTGGCTGCTGCGCGCCTCCAACACCCAGGACGTGCTGGTCGCCCGCGCCGAGGCCTACACCGAGGACGGGCTGGAGCGTCTGAAGTCCCAGATCCGCGACCAGCTGAGCCAGAGCGGCATCGCCGCCCCGGCAGGGTTCTAGGGCGGGTCCCAGGGCGGGTTCAGCGCCGCAGCACCAAGCCCCAGCGCACGCCGACCAGGGCGTAGAGCCCAACCGCGACGGCGAGGCCGATCAGGTTGCCCCAGCCCACGGTCATGGTTTCCATCGGCTCGAACACGGATGGTGCGGGGATCAGCTCCCAGCCGACCAGATAGATGCTGGTGGCGTTCTGGGCAAAGTGGACGCCGATGGCGGGCTCGATCCGGTCGGCCCGCCAGGTGATCCAGGACAGGAACAGGGAGATGCCCATCAGCAGCAGGAAGGTGGGCAGCCCCACATGCGTGCCCAGATGCACGGCTGCGAACAGCAGCGCCACCGGCAGCGCGATCAGCCAGGGCCGCCGCAGCCAGCGGTGCAGGCCCTGGCTGAGATATCCCCGGAACAGCAGCTCCTCCGCACTCACCTGGATCAGCACGAACCAGACGGTGAGGGCGATCACGCTGAGCAGGCGGACGGCGTCGAAATCGGCGCGGGGACCCTCGCCGCCGAGCGTCGCCGAAAGCAAGATGCCCCCGCCGCCGATGGCCCCCCACAGCAGGGCTGAGCGGGCAAGCAGGCCCCAGTCGATCCGCCGGTCGGGTGCGATCAGCGTCCGCCAGGACCGCCCGTGCAGGCCGGGCATGATCCAGACCAGCAGCAGGATCACCACCCCGAACGAGCCGAACAGCCCGGCGAACCAGGCGAGCGTCGGCAGCAGGGCCGCACCGTCCCGCACGGCCATCGCCTCCGCCGGGCGGATCAGCAGCAGATAGGCCCCGGTCTGCGCGAAGACGAGGATGACGATGGCGACCAGCGTCATCAGCAGGGTGGACCACGCGCCCCGTCCGCCGGCCTGTTCCAGGAACGGCACCCGGTCCGGCGCGGACGCGCCGTCGATGGGAACGGGGCCCGTGTCGGTCACCGTTCCGTGCCGGTGCGGGGGATCAGGTGCCGCGCTGCGGCGGCACGGTCAGGCAGCCCTGGCCGGCCTTCGACAGGGCCGCACAGGCGCGGCGCGCCGTCTTCTCGTCCAGGCCGACCAGCCGCGCGCGATACAGCACGCCGCCGTCTGTCTTCACCTCGACCACGTGCGGCAGGGCCTTGTCCAGCAGGCTGCCGGCCCGCTGGGTGGCCTGGGCCACCGCGCGCTGGCTCGCCGACTTGTCGTTGAAGGCGCCGACCTGGATGCCCCAACCGGACGGGGCCGCCGCCTTGGGCAGTGCCGCCGACGGCGTGGCGGCGATGGCGGAGGAGACGAGGCTCAGTTCGCCGGCGGCCTGGGCCACTGCGGTCACCACGCTGTCCCCGGCCGGCTTGCGGTCGGGAACCGGCGCCACCGGGCGGGCGCGGCCGGCCGGGCCGCGCACCGGCGCCTCGGCCATCAGCAGCGGCGTGGCCTTGCCCTCGAACGCCTTGTCCATCAGCCCGGCCAGATGGTTGTCGCGCCAGGAGGCCGACTGGCCGCCGAACACCACGGCGATCAGGCGTCGCCCGTCGCGCACGGCCGAGGCCGCCAGATTGAAGCCGGAGGCGCGGATGAAGCCGGTCTTCAGCCCGTCCATCCCGTCGTAACGCGCCATCAGGCGGTTGTGGTTGTGGTGCGTGACGCCGCGGAAGGTGAACTTCCGGGTGCTGAAATAGCCGTAGTGCTTCCGGTGGTCGGTCAGCAGCGCCTGGGCGAGCCGGGCCATGTCGCGGGCGGTGGAGAGCTGGCCCGCGTTGGGCAGGCCGGAGGCGTTCTTGAAGGTGGTGCGGGTCATCCCGATCGACCGGGCCTTCGCAGTCATCATCTTGGCGAAGTTGATCTCGCTGCCGCCGATCGCCTCGGCCAGCACGACGGAGCAGTCGTTGGCGGACTTGGTGACGAGGCCCAGCACGCAATCCTCGACCGTGACGCGGTCGCCCGCCTTCAGGCCGAGCTTCGACGGGGCCATGCCCGCCGCCCGCGCCGACACCGGAAGCCGCTGCTGCAGGGTCAGCTTGCCGCTCTCCAGGGCCTCGAAGGTCATGTAGAGCGTCATCATCTTGGTGAGGGAGGCCGGGAAATTCCGGGTATCGGCGCTGGCCGCGTGCAGGACCTGGCCCGTTTCGGCATCGATCACGATGGAGGCGTACTTGGCCAGGGCCGCCGCCGGAACCCCCGCCAGGAGCAGGAAGGCCAGGACGGGAAGCAGCGCCAGGCGGCGCCAGCCGGTACGGTTCACCACATCCGAACGGACTCGCGTCAGCGTCTGCACGATGCCAGGCCCCCCGACAGCCTTTGAGCCGAATTTGGCCACAAAGGTAAATGCGAATGGAATCAGTGTCTAGCGAAGAAGTGTTGAGTCGCCGTTTTCAGTGGGCGGCGGCGCTTTTGCGTCCGCGATTCCGCATGATCCAGCGATATGGGCCTATTACACCCATTGTCGACTTTACGGCTGTGACAAGCGGGCCGACCATTGGGGGTTCCCCGGTTCGGATGGATCGATGACCCGGTTCGCCGCGCTCGCAGCTTCCGCATTGGCGGCCTGTCTTCTGGCCGGCTGCGCCGGGCCGTCGTCCATGCGCGGCGCGCCGCCGGCCGGGCTGACCTGGGGCGGCTACCTCTATGGCGAGGACCTGCGGCGCACCTGTTCGGAGGAGGGGCCCGACCGCTACCGCTTCGTCGTGAACGCGGCCCGGCCGGGGCAGCCCGTCCGCATCTTCGAGGCGGTCGGGTCGGCGGCGGAGGGGGGGACCATCGAGGTGCGCGACCTCCCCATTGGCCGTGTGGCGGATATCGGGCCGGGGGAGCCCTATCGCGGACCGGGCCCGGACCCGGACGGTGCCGGTTCCGACCGGCTCCGGCTGTCGCCGGCGCAGTTCGCGGCGCTCGGCGAGGGGCTGGTGGTCCGCGGCACGCTGCTGCCGCCGTCGCTGGCGCCGGATGTCACGCGCGGAACCGGCCGCTGGTTCGCGACCGGCTGCCACGGCGGCTTCTACTTCGTGTCGACCAGTCCCGGGCGGCTGCCGCCGTCGCAGGAGGTCGGCCTGCGCGGTCGCGTCAATCCGCCGCGTCGGTGACCGGCTTCACCACGGCGGTGGCCCCGGTGGCGACGGTTCCCGGCGGCAGCAGGCGCTCCACCCAGGGCGTGTCGGGCAGCCTGTTGGCGAGGTCGGTGATGTGCCGGTTCCACCAGTGCCGCTGCTCGACCAGATCGTCATAGTCGAACTGCGCCTCCCGCCAGGCGCGGTCGGCGGCGGTGTAGGTGACGAGGTCGATCGGGTAGCCCACGTCGGCCGAGCTGTACCGGCTGCTGTCGAACGACAGGTAGGCGATCTTCAGCGCCGTCGTCATCGGCGTGTCCTGCTTCAGCGCCCGGTCCAGGATCGGCTTGCCATAGGCGGTGGCGCCGATGGACAGGTAGGGCGTGCGCTCGTCCACCTCGATCCAGTTCCCCTCAGGATAGACCAGGAACATGGTGGGCTCCCGGTCCTCCGCCAGCCGGCCGCCCAGGATGGCGTGCAGGTTGAAGTTCAGCCCAGACGCCTCCAGCGCCGCCTTGTCCTCCCCCGTCACCTCCCGCAGCGCCCGGGTGAAGGCGCCCACCGCGTCCAGCATGGTCGCATAGGGGGCCGCACCCGGCTTGCGCCCGCCCTTGCCCTTGGCGCCCGCCATGTCGCGGCGGAAATAGGCCAGCGTCTTGTCGCGCACGCTGCGCAGGCCGGACGTCATGATGAAGAAGCGGTCGCCGCCCTCGCCCATGATGGTGACCTTGCGCGCGGCGGACACCTGCGTGCCGCTGGTGACGCGCCCGTCGGACAGGCCGATCAGCCCGTCGCGGATCTTGATGCCCAGGCAATAGGTCATGGCAGGCGCGCCTCGGATGGGGGTAGGGCGGGGGCAAGGGGCGGCATCGTGTCATGCGCCAAAGGCCGGCTCAAGCGGCCAGAGAGGCCGACTTATTGTGCAGTGCACAAATTCTTCCCTTGACCCCGGGTGCTCCATGTCGATATAAGGGTCATGTTGCATCGCAGCATGGCCCAGCCGGGCATGCCGCCGGTGCTCCAGGACAACGCTAGCGCCAACCCACCACGGGGGCCCAGGGCCCGCCGCCAAGACAGGAGCAAGACCGATGACGACTCGCAAGCCCGCCCCGAAGGCCGCCGCCGCTGCCGCCACCGACGTGACCCAGACGATCGAGGCCACCGTCGCCGCCGCGCAGGAGGCCGCCTCCAAGAACGTCGAGCAGGCCGTCGCCTACACCAAGGAACAGATGGACAAGGTCAGCAAGCAGGTGTTCAGCGCCTATGACGAGCTGGCCGGTTTCCAGAAGGAGAATGTGGACGCCGTGCTCGCCTCCAGCACCGTGCTGGCCAAGGGCATGGAGAACCTGAGCAAGGCCGTCATGGCCTTCAGCCAGGCCCAGATCGAGCAGTCCATGGCCGCCGCCAAGGCGATGGCCGGCGTGAAGACCCTGCGCGAGCTGGTCGACCTGCAGACCGAGTTCGCCCGCACCTCCTTCGACGCCATGATCGCCGAGGCCACCAAGGTCTCCGAGATGTCGGTGAAGGTCGCCAACGAGGCGATCGAGCCGATCTCCGCCCGCGTCAACGCGACGGTGGAGAAGATGGGCAAGTTCAAGGCCGCCGCCTGATCGGCCGTCCTGGAACGGCGGTCGGCTCCGGCCGGCCGGAAATGGCAGAACCCGGCGGAACCCTCCGCCGGGTTTTCTTTTTGTGACGAAGGGTGTGCGCGCGCACCGCTTGCTTGCGCCGACGGGGACGGACCTGCGACGCTGTCGCCGCGCCGCAGTGTCGCGGCGGGCGCGCGCAGGGTGGTCGTGGGCGAATGCCCCTTCCAACGGCGTCCGCGGAATGCATATGATTGCCCGTAGGATCGACCTCCGAAGACCGTATCGTGAGACTGGCAGCGTCGAGAGCCATGGCCGACAACGACAAGAGCGGCGATGACAAGCATGGCGACGGGGGCACCGTCACGGGCGTGGTCGTCAAGGCCAAGCCCAAGACGAAGAAGCCTTCGATGTACAAGGTTCTGATGCTGAACGACGACTACACGCCGATGGAGTTCGTCGTCCATGTGCTGGAGCGTTTCTTCAACAAGAACCGCGAGGAGGCGACCCGGATCATGCTGCACGTGCACCGTCGCGGCGTCGGGGTCTGCGGGGTCTTCACCTACGAGGTGGCGGAAACCAAAGTGACGCAGGTCATGGATTTCGCCCGGCAGCATCAGCACCCTTTGCAATGTACCCTGGAGAAGGATTAGCCCGGAATGCTCTCGCGTAACCTCGAGCAGACGCTCCACAGAGCCCTGGCCTTCGCCAATGAGCGCCGCCACGAGTACGCAACCCTCGAACACCTCCTGCTCGCCCTGACCGAGGATCAGGACGCGGTTGCCGTCCTGCGGGCCTGCGGTGTGGAGATCCAGAAGCTCCGCACGGAACTCGGTGAATACCTCGATAACGAACTGTCCAACCTGATCACCAATCGTCCCGACGATGCCAAACCGACCGCGGGCTTCCAGCGCGTCCTGCAGCGGGCGGCGATCCACGTCCAGAGTTCGGGACGCGAAGAGGTGACGGGAGCCAATGTGCTGGTTGCCTTGTTCTCCGAACGCGAGAGCCACGCGGTCTATTTCCTGCAGGAGCAGGAGATGACCCGGTTCGACGCGGTGAACTACATCTCTCATGGCATCGCCAAGGCGCCCGGCCGCACCGAGCAGAAACGGGTTTCCGGAGCCGACGACGACGCCCAGGCGGAGAAGGTCGTGAAGAAAGGCACCGAAGCCCTCGAGGCTTACTGCGTGAACCTGAACAAGAAGGCCGCCGGCGGGAAGATCGACCCGCTGATCGGTCGCGAGCAGGAGGTCGAGAGGACGATCCAGATCCTCTGCCGCCGCTCGAAGAACAACCCGCTCTATGTGGGCGATCCCGGCGTCGGCAAGACCGCCATCGCCGAGGGTCTGGCGCGCCGGATCGTGCATGGCGAGGTGCCGGAGGTGCTGAAGGCCTCCACCATCTTCGCCCTCGACATGGGCGCGCTGCTGGCCGGCACCCGCTATCGCGGCGATTTCGAGGAACGGCTGAAGAGCGTCATCTCCGAGTTGGAGGCGCTGGACAACTCGATCCTCTTCATCGACGAGATCCACACCGTGATCGGCGCCGGGGCCACCTCCGGCGGCGCCATGGACGCGTCGAACCTGCTGAAGCCGGCGCTCGCCTCGGGCGCGCTGCGCTGCATCGGCTCGACGACCTACAAGGAGTACCGGAACTATTTCGAGAAGGACCGGGCCCTCGTCCGCCGCTTCCAGAAGATCGACGTGAACGAGCCGACGATCGAGGACGCGATCAAGATCCTCGAAGGCATCAAGCCCTACTACGAGAAGTACCACCGCGTCCGCTACACGAAGGACGCCATCCGCACCGCCGTGGAGCTGTCGGCGAAGTACATCGGCGACCGCAAGCTGCCCGACAAGGCGATCGACGTGATCGACGAGGTGGGGGCCGCCCAGGCGCTGGTGCCGGAGTCCAAGCGCAAGAAGACGATCGCGCAGAAGGACGTGGAGGCGGTGGTCGCCAAGATCGCCCGCATCCCGCCGAAGTCCGTCAGCCGCGACGACAAGGAGGTGCTGAAGAACCTGGAACGCGACCTGAAGACCATGGTCTTCGGCCAGGACCAGGCGATCGACACCCTCGTCTCCGCTATCAAGCTGGCCCGCGCGGGCCTGCGCGATCCGGAGAAGCCGATCGGCAACTACCTGTTCTCCGGCCCGACCGGTGTGGGCAAGACCGAGGTGGCGAAGCAGCTCGCCCGCACGCTGGGCATCGAGCTGACACGCTTCGACATGTCGGAGTACATGGAGCGCCACACGGTGAGCCGCCTGATCGGCGCCCCGCCGGGCTATGTCGGCTTCGACCAGGGCGGCCTGCTGACCGACGCGGTCGACCAGCATCCCCACTGCGTCCTGCTGCTGGACGAGATCGAGAAGGCCCACCCGGACCTCTACAACATCCTCCTCCAGGTCATGGACCACGGGAAGCTGACCGACCACAACGGCAAGACGGTCGATTTCCGCAACGTCATCCTGATCATGACCACCAACGCCGGTGCGGCCGACATGGCGAAGCCCGCCATCGGCTTCGGCCGGGAGGCCCGGGTCGGGGAGGACGAGGAGGCGATCAAGAAGATGTTCACGCCGGAGTTCCGGAACCGGCTGGACGCGATCGTCGGCTTCGCCGGCCTGAACGGGGAGACCATCGCCCGTGTGGTCGACAAGTTCATCATGCAGCTGGAGGCCCAGCTGACCGACCGCGGCGTCACCATCGAACTGACGGACGCGGCGCGGGAGTGGCTGGCCAAGAAGGGTTACGACCCGGTCATGGGCGCCCGGCCGCTGGCCCGCACGATCCAGGAGCACGTGAAGAAGCCGCTGGCGGAGGAGCTGCTGTTCGGCAAGCTCGCCAAGGGCGGTGCCGTGAAGGTGGCGGTGAAGGACGACAAGCTGGTGTTCGAGTACACGGACACCGGCCGCCGCGACGAGAAGGTGCCGGAGATGGTGGACGCCCAGTAGGGCGTCACGGACACGACCTTCGCCCGACACGACAAAGGCCTCCGGGGTCGCCCCCGGAGGCCTTTCTTCTGTCCGCCCCGTGACATTCCCGGGTCGCGGAATCAGCGCCGGCAATGTCGGCCCGATAGTCCGGAGGGACAGTCTCCGGAGGCTCCGGCGGGGCCGGTTCCGCCCCGGCGTATCCTCCCCCGGCGGCAATCCCGCCGCGCATGGGGGCATGCGACATGGGCGCGCGACGCTACGCCGGGAACACGGGGCATGAGGGCGGCGACCTCGACCTGGTCAATTGGGAGGGGCGGTACGGCAATCCGCTGGGCAGCCTGGACGCGTTCCGGGCCGGGATGACCGGGACCGAGCTGTCCGGTGGACCGGACGCGGGCAGGGGCACCGCCGGCGACGATCTCTTCCGCCTGCAGGGCGGCCACGACCGGTTCGAAATGGGCAAGGGCCACGACTGGGTCGCCGGGGGGCGGGGCGACGACCAGGTCTGGGGCGGGGCCGGGGACGACTTCCTGATCGGCGACCTGGGTAGCGACAAGCTGTGGGGCGATCGCGGCAACGACATCCTCGATGGCGGGGCCGGGAACGACTATCTCGCCGGGCGCGACGGCGACGACATCCTGGTCGGCTGGACCGGTGACGACCTGATCGTCGGCGACGCCGGCGACGACCGGCTCCACGGCAACGCGGGCAGCGACACGCTCCGGGGCGGCGAGGGGAACGACTTCCTGAACGGCGGCGGCATGGGCCAGCCCGGCGACCTCGATGTGCTGGAGGGTGGGCCTGGGAACGACACCATCCATGTCGATTCGAGCGAGTACGACACCGGCTTCGGCAGCGCGTCGGCCTGGGTCGCGGGCGGGGCCGGCGATGACGAGATATGGGGCGGCGGTGGCCAGGCCACCCTCCAGGGCGGCGCCGGGAACGACGTGATCGTCTCCAGCGGGGCGAACGAGACGATCCTGGGCGGCGCCGGCGATGACACGCGCGGCATCGACTGGTGGGGCGACGGGGACGATCTCGTGGACCTCGGGAGCGGAAAGAACCTGTTCGCAATGTCGGAATATGGCCGTGACACCTTCGTCCTCCGAGGCGATCTGGACATCGTCGACGGCGCCTATGCCACCCACTTCACGGAACTCCTGGACACCTTCCACTTCGTCGGCACGGGCTCCTTCCATGGCACGGACATCCCGGCCGAGACCCGGTTCGTCTTCCACGACCTCAGGATCGGTGGCGAGAAGGTCACCAGCGTCGAGCGCTTCCTGGCGCTGACCAACCCTCGGATCACAGTCGATTCGGACGCGGGCGGGGGAAGCTTCATGGAGACGGCCGTGTATGACCTGGGTGGCGGCCGCACCCTGACCTTGACCGAGGAATCCTTTCCGGAGTCGGTGATCCGTCCCGACCCGACGATCTGGCTGTTCACCTGAGGACGGGTGGGATCGGACCGCAGGCCCCCGGGCGGTGTCCGGAGGCCTGCGGCGCCCACCTTACGGTGTCGCGGTGGTGGTTCCGGGGCATACGGCCTTCTGCACCGCATCGCCGATGCCGATGACCAGATTGATGGCGACCTTCGCCACGCCGCCGATTGCCGGGACCAGCGCCAGGAGCTGGAGGAGGATCGTCAGGCCCTGTCGGATGGTCGGCCAGTTCTTGCAGAACTCGTTCTGAAGCCCGCTCGCCTCGGTCGCCGCCGCGTCCGCCGCGGCGCCGGCCGTCGCCAGGCTCGCCTTGACATGCTGGGCGATTGAATCGATGTCGGATGTGGTCAGGCTCATCATTCGTCTCCCTTGCCGGCCCGTTCCGGGCGCTCGCGTCAACAAGGCCGAATGATGCCAAAATCGCCTGATAAGGGAATGGTTCGCGCGGAAAGTTCAAAAAAATTTATTATGGCGGGTCGGCTCGCGCGATGGGCGCCAATGGCTGCGCCGGTACATGGTGACCCGCGGCGGCGGGCCAGTTAGGCTTGCGACGCCCGCCATGGCGGCTCGGCCAGGCGCTGGGAGGACGGCCTTGCACCTTTCCGACGATGAGCGATTCCTCGGCGTGGCCGCCGCCCTGTCCCGCAAGGGCATGGAGGCCGGGGCCGGCGGGCCGTTCGGGGCCGTGGTGGTTCTGGACGGCCGGGTGGTGGGGGAGGGCTGGAACCGCGTCACCTCCACCAACGATCCCACCGCCCATGCGGAAGTCGTGGCGATCCGGGAGGCCTGCGCCAGGCTCGGCCGGTTCGACCTGCGCGGCGCCACCATCTACGCAAGTTGCGAACCCTGTCCGATGTGCCTGTCGGCCATCTTCTGGGCCCGCATCGACCGGGTCGTGTTCGCCAACACGCGCGAGCAAGCGGCGGCCATCGGCTTCGACGACGCGCTGATCTACGAACAGGTGCCGCTGCCGCCGGCCGAGCGCGCCATTCCCTGCGAGCACCGGCCCCTGCCGTCGGCGCTCGAGGTGTTCCGCGCCTGGGCGGAAAAGCCCGACCGGGTGCCCTACTGACGGGCGCCCTTCGCACGCGGCTGGACAAAATTCCTAGGCCGTGCTAGTGTTCTATAGAATCGGCGCGCGTTCCGCCCCGGTGTCCCCGCCACGATGTGTGACGTTACGCCCCTGCGGCGCCAAAAACGTAACACGACGTAACACAGCGTATCACAAGGGGCGTTCCCGGGGCCGGTTCCAGCACTCAGTCCCCGTCTTTGCGGAACGGGCTCTCCTCGGCCAGCAGGCGCATCTCCTCCGCCATCGCCTCCCGTTCCCGCTCCAGGAAGTCGGCCACCGCGCGGCGGAAGCCCGGATTCGGGATCCAGTGCGCGCTGTATGTCGGCACTGGCAGATAGCCGCGCTGGATCTTGTGCTCGCCCTGCGCCCCGGCCTCCACCCGCTTCAGCCCCCGCTCGATGGCGAAGTCGATGGCCCGGTAGTAGCAGGCCTCGAAATGCAGGAAGCGGTAGTCGCCCACACAGCCCCAGTTGCGGCCGTACAGCGTGTCGGTGCCCAGCAGGTTCAGGGCCCCGGCCACCCAGCGTCCGCCATCTCTGGCCATCACCAGCACCACCCGCTCCGGCATGGTCTCGCCCAGCCGGTGGAAGAACGCCTCGGTCAGGTAGGCCCAGCCCCATTTCCGGTCGCTGGTTGCGGTGTAGAAGCGGTGGAAGGCGTCCCAGTGCTCCGGCTTCAGGTCGGCCCCGGACAGCGTCAGCAGCTCGACCCCGCTCTCCGCCACTTCCCGCCGCTCCTTCTTCACCGCCTTGCGCTTGCGGGAGGAGAAGGCCGCCAGGAAATCGTCGAAGCCGGCATAGCCCCGGTTCTCCCAGTGGAACTGGGTGCCGATCCGCTGCAGCCAGCCCAGCCGCCCGAACAGCGCGTACTCCGCCTCGGTCGGGAAGGTGACATGGACCGACGACAGGCCGTTGTCGGCGGCGATGCTCCGCAGCGCGCCCACCATCGCCTCGGCCGTGCCGGGCGGGGAGTCCGGCGCGGTCAGCAGGCGCGGCCCGGTCACCGGCGTGAAGGGCACGGCCGCCTGCAGCTTGGGATAGTAGCTGCCGCCCGCCCGTTCCCAGGCGTTCGCCCAGGCGTGGTCGAACACGTACTCCCCGTAGGAATGGCCCTTGAGGTACAGCGGCACCGCACCGACCAGCCGCCCCGCCGGGTCGCGCGCCGTCAGGTGGCGCGGCTCCCAGCCGGTCTTGGGGCCGACCGACCCGCTCTCCTCCAGGATGCGCAGGAAGGCGTGGCTGACGAACGGGTTGTCCGGCCCGGCGAGACTGTCCCAGTCGGCGGCCGGAATGTCCCCGATCCGCTCGACGAGCTGGACGGTCAGCGTGGCGGGTGGTTCGCGTCCGTCGGGCATGGGTCCGGCCGGTGGCGGAAGGGTCTTACGGCATGTAGCGCGGCCGCCGGGTGGAACAAGCCTGCCACCCGGCCCGCCGGCGGTGGCGCCGTCACGCCACCTCGATGATCGCCTCGACCTCCACCGCGACACCCAGCGGCAGGCTGGCGGCGCTGACGGCGGAGCGGGCATGGGTGCCGGCCTCGCCGAACACCTCGGCCATCAGTTCGGAGGCGCCGTTGATCACCTTCGGCTGGTCCGTGAAGTCCGGCGTGGAGTTCACGAAACCCACCAGCTTCACCACCCGCACCACCCGGTCCAGGTCGCCGTCCAGGGCCGCCTTGGCCTGGGCGATGATGTTCAAGGCGCAGGTCCGCGCCGCCGCGCGCCCGGTGTCGATGTCCATGTCGGCACCCAGCTTGCCCTTGTACCGGACCTCGCCGTTCCACAGCGGCACCTGGCCGGAGATGAACAGCTGGTTCCCGGTGCGCACGAACGGGACATAGGCTGCCAGCGCCTTGCCGGCCTGCGGCAGCTCGATCCCCAGTTCCGTCAGGCGCGCGTCGATCCGGCCGGCCATGGTCAGTCCTCCCCTGGTTTCTCGTCCGGCGGGACCATACCGCCGGCCGGCGTGCCGGGCAAACGCAACCACCCGCGCCGGACGAACCAGCCCCGCAGCACGGCGGTGACGGCGATCGCCAGCATGGCGCCCGCCACCACGTCGCTGGCGAAATGCATGTTCACCCAGATGCGGAAGCTGGCCAGCAGCAGTGCGGCGACCAGCAGGGCCACCCGCCAACGCGGCGCCAGATACCCCACCGCCATCGCCACGGCCACCAGGGTCGCCGTGTGGCCGGAGGGGAAGGAGGCGAACTCGACGGCGTAGTATGAGAACGGGTGGAAGCCGTAGATGCCGTCCCCGTGCAGCAGGGGCGGGAGGGCGCGGCCGAACACCGCCTTCAGCACCTGCACCAGCACGCCGGACACCGACACGGCGGCGAACAGGAACGCGCATCGCCCGATCCAGTCCTTCAGGTACGCGCGCCGCACCGGATCGGTGGCGCGGCCCAGCATCCAGGCGAGCACCAGGGCGCCGACGCCGCTCGGCACCAGATACCAGTGCGACCGGCCGATGTCCGTGATCGCCAGCGCCACCGCCCGCCGCCCTTCCGGCCACGCCGCCACCCAGCCGGACAGGGGCCGGTCGACGAAGGCCATCAGCAGCACGATCAGCACCGCGCCGATCGTGGCGCCGAGGGTCCAGGGGAGGTGGGGCCTGACGTTCACGGAGGGGTGGCCAGGGGTTACTGGCCCGCCGACGGTGCCCCGGTCGGCTCGGCGGGCACGGTCGTCTCCGCCACGAAGAAGCGCAGGGTCAGCCTGTGGCCGCGCGAATAGTTGAAGCCGCTGATGGCGTCCACCTCCCGCACCGGCAGCCCGGCCGTTCGGACGGCGTCCAGGAACAGCTTGCTGTCCTCGCCCTCCTTCACCATGCCGATGGCGCAGGCGGGGTCGGCCAGCATGTGTTCCGCCACCTTCTCCGGCCCACCCAGCACCGTCCTGGTGCCCACCAGGAACACCATGCTGGGCTCGGTATAGCCGGCGGCGGCCAGGATCGTCGTCGGGCAGGGGCGGTGCGCGTCCACCACCGCCTGCACGCGCGGGCTGACCCACATGGCGTCCAGGCGGGGCAGCACGGCGCCATGCACGGTGGCCCAGATGGCGAAGGCGCCGGCCAAGACGCCCGCCATCAAGCGGTTCGGCTCGCGCTGCTTCTCCAGCACCACCGCCGCGACACCGGTCGCCACGATCAGCAGTGCCGCCAGGATTGACAGCGGGACCAGGGCGCCCTGCACGTCCATGGCGCCCCACACCGCCGCCGCGCCGAACACGGCCGTGATCAGCAGGTAGAAGCCCGCCGCCGCCCAGAAGCCCCAGCCCCGCTTCAGGCTCGGTGCCTCGAACCGCTCAAGTGCGGCCGCCACGGTCAGGCAGGCGATGGCCGGGAACACGACGATGGTGTAGTGCGGCAGCTTCGTCGTCACGATCTCGAAGATCAGCCAGGTCGGCACGATCCAGGCGATGCAGAAGCGCACCGCCGGGTCCGCCCGGTTCTTCCACACCCAGGGCAGCGCCAGGGCCGCGAACAGGGACCAGGGCCAGAAGGTCAGCCAGAAGGTCAGCAGATAGTATCCGGGCGGACCCCAGTGGTTCTCCTGCACCGAATGGGCCTTGCCCAGGAACTCGTGCCCGATGGCGTAGCTGAAGAACGCGCCCCGCGTCTCGATCCCGATGGCGACCAGCCAGGGCAGCACCACGGCCAGCATCACCGGCACGCCGATGGCGGGCCGCAGCAGCCGCAGCCAGCCCAGGCTCCGGTCCATCAGGCCCAGCATCAGGATGGTGCCGCCGGTCACCATGAAGATGATCGGACCCTTGACCAGGATGCTGGCCCCGACCGCGATCCAGAATGTGAGGACGAGGCCGAGGCCCGGCGGGATCGGCTTGAACCGGTCCAGATAGACCCGCAGCAGGGCGCCCTGCGCCGCCACGATGGTCGCCAGCAGCACGGCGTCCGTCTTCGCCATCCGGGCCTCAACGCCCAGGATGACGGTGGCCGCCATCATCAGCCCCGCGCCGACACCGACGGTGGCGCCGAACAGGCGCGCCCCGGCCCAGGCCGTCAGCAGCACCGCCGCGATGGCCCCCAGCAGGGACGGGATCCGGTACATCCAGATCGGCCCGTGCTCGGCCCCGCCGGTCAGCAGGGTGACGCTGGCCGACTGCAGCCAATAGATGCCCACCGGCTTCTTGTGCCGCGCCTCGTCCTGGAAGCGGATGTCGACGAAGTCCCGGGTCTCCAGCATCTGGTGGCTGGCCTGGGCGTAGCGGCTCTCGTCCCGGTCGAAGGGCGGGATGGTGAGGAAGCCCGGCAGGAACATCGCCAGGCTCACCGCCACCAGCAGGACGATGTGGATCGGCTTCAGCGCCGTCAGGCGCGCCGGCAGGTGACTCATTCCGCCACGGCCTCCCGCCGCGCCTCGTCGTCCGGGTCGACGCGGCCCTTCAGCCGCTTCTCCTGCCGGATGAGGTGGAGATTGCGGGTGTAGATCGCAACGGCGGGAAGCTGTCCGGCGATGACCACAAGGTCGCGGTCCAGGATCCCGTAGGTGAAGATCATCAGGCCGCCGGCCAGGCTGAAATACCAGAAGGCCTCCGGCACCACGCTGCGCTTGGCCTTCTCCGACGCCAGCCACTGCACGATGAAGCGGGCCATGAACATGGCCTGGGCGGCCAGCCCGAACACGACAAGCCAGCCCTTTTCCGCCGTCGCGTCCTGCCACCAGCCGTAAAGCCAGTTCTGGATGTCGAGCCAATGCATGCTCAGACCTCCGGCGCCGCTGGGGGCAGGGTGGTCCGGCGCATGATCCAGACGACACCCATCAGGTCGAAGATGCCGGCGATGGCGCGGCCGAAGTTCGTGTACTTGGACTGTCCGGTCCGCCGCGCCCGGTCGTTCACCGGCACCATGGCCACGCCATGGCCGTGGCGGCGGATCAGGGCCGGGAAGAAGCGGTGCAGGCTGTCGAAGAATGGCAGCCCCAGGAACACGTCGCGCCGGATCAGCTTCAGCCCGCAGGCCGTGTCCGGGCAGTCGTCATGCAGCAGCGCCTGACGAACGCCGTTGCCCACGCGGCTGGCGATGCGGCGCCAGACCGTGTCGTCCCGCTTGCGCCGGATGCCGGCCACCAGCGCGATCGCCTTGTCCTTCTCCGCCGCCTCCAGCAGGCGCGGCACGTCATGGGGATCGTTCTGTCCGTCGCCGTCCATGGTCACGATCCAGGTGCCCTTCGCGACGCCGATGCCGCTGCGCAACGCGGCACTCTTGCCCGACCGGCGGGCGTGCCGGACGAGGCGGAGGTTCGGGAAGCGGGGCTTCGCGGACAGGATGCGCGCGGCCGTGTCGTCCGTCGATCCGTCGTCGACGAACACCACCTCGAAGGCGGGACCTTTCCCAAGGACCTCGAACAGTTCCTCGATCAACGGCAGGACGTTGTCCTGCTCGTTCAGGACCGGGATCACGACGGAATAGAGCAACCCGATTACCTCGCGCACGCGGCTTCCGGCGCGCTGATAACCCGCCAGGACATCCGGCGCCAGTGATGCTTTGCGAAGGCTGCGGCGTCAACCGTGCATGCGCTGCCGGGTCGCGCGGGCGCCGTCCGGTCCCGTCAGCAGGTCCCGGACGACACGGCCGACCTCGGCCCAGCGCTGGGCGGAGCCGGTGTCGCCGCGCCGGGCCGCCTCGTCGAAGCGGCGCTGGGCCTGCTCCACGGCCTTGCCGCCCCAGCCCGCGACCAGCTGGCGGGCCCGCACCGCGATGATCTCCTCGGACTGCAGCATCCGCCACCCTGCCGTTCCGTGCGGCCGCATTGCAGCGCGGCAAGGGGCCGGCGGCAAAAGGGCAGGTGGCGAGGTGGCGGGCGCGTGCGGCATCGCCCCCTGGACGAGGGTTTGGCACGCGATCGGCGACCGCGCTTCGTGCGGAGGGGGTGACCTAACCCTTTATCGGGCCCTGGCGCTGCTTGCTCAGGCGATGGCCGTGCTGTCCAGCATCGTCACGTCGGCCGCCAGCAACCGGTCGAGTGCCGCGGGCAGGGACCCGTCGGTGTCGATGGCGCGGCAGCCGTCCATCACCACCACGGCCCCGAAGCCCATGCGCACCGCGTCCTCCGCCGACCAGGCGACACAGAAGTCCGTCGCCAGCCCGGCGAAGACGCAGCGGGTGAAGCCACGGTCGCGCAGATATCCGGTCAGCCCGGTCGGCGTCCGTCCATCGTTCTCGAAGAAGGCGGAGTAGCTGTCGATGCCGGGCCGGAACCCCTTGCGGACGACCAGCTCCGCCATGGGCACGTCCAGGTCGGGATGGAATGCCGCCCCGTTGCTGCCCTGCACGCAGTGGTCCGGCCACAGGACCTGGGTGCCATACGCGGCCTCGATCGTCTGGAACGGCGCGAAGCCGGGATGCGCGCTGGCGAAACTGCGATGGCCCGGCGGATGCCAGTCCTGTGTCAGGACGACATGCTGGAACCGGCGCGCCAGCCGGTTCGCCACCGGCACCACCGCGTCCCCGTCGGCCACCGGCAGTGCGCCGCCGGGACAGAAGTCGTTCTGGATGTCGACCAGGATCAGGACATCGGTCTCGGTCGGGGCGAACGGCATGGCAATGGTCCGTCGGGTAGTTGCGGGGTCATCGTGGCGCGCGCGGGCGGCGGGGCCAAGCCCCTCGATCGGGCGGTCGCCTCACTCCGGCGGCTCCCCGTCGCGCGGAACCGGATGGCGCAGCCGGCGCAGGGTGGCGACCACCGCGTCGTCCTGGACCTGCGCGAAGTCGGCGTAGCTGCCGCCGACGGCATGGAACGGCTCCGGCGATTCCAGGCAGACCACCGCGTCCGCCAGACCGGCCAGCAGGGACAGCGCCTCGGTGGACGCCGTCGGCACGGCCACCACGATCCGGCGCGGGGCCCGTGTGCGCAGCGCCTGGACCGCCGCCCGCATGGTCCCGCCGGTCGCGATCCCGTCATCCACGACGATCACGGTGCGTCCGGCGACATCGACGGGTTCCGGATCCGGACGGTAAAGGGCCGCCTGCCGCTGGATCTCGGCCAGCTGCCGCCGCTGTTCGGCCGCCAGATGGTCCGCGTCCACGTCCAGCAGGGCGATCAGATGGCGGTCCAGCACGGCGGCCGGCGGGTCGCCCTCCACCACCGCACCCAGCCCCAGCTCCGGGTCCAGCGGCGCGCCGATCTTGCGGACCAGCAGCACGTCCAGGGGCGCCCCCAGCGCCTCCGCCACCGGGGCCGCCACCGGCACCCCGCCGCGCGGCAGTGCCAGCACCAGCGGCGCGTCCTCGGTATACAGCCGCAGCCGCTCGGCAAGGCGTCGCCCGGCCTCGTCACGGTCCTGGAACATCGGGCCTTCTCCATCGCCGCGCGAACCGCGCCAGCTCCGCCGCCGCCGCAAGGACCGGATCGCGCCAATCACCCTCCCGCCGCTGGCGGTGGAGCCGCATGGTCGGGTACCAGGGCGTCCGATCCTCCAGGCCCCAGCGCCAGTCGGCCTCCGCCCGCAGCAGCGTCCACACCGGCCGGCCGAGCGCGCCGGCAAGGTGGGCGGCCATCGTGTCCACGGTCACGAAAAGGTCCAGGCCGGCCAGGGTCGCGGCCAGCCCCTCGATCTGCGGCTTGCTGCCGTCTGTCAGCCCGAAGCGGGCGAGGTCCTCCGCCGCCGCGCCGAGCTGCAGGCTGTGGAACTCCACCCCCGCCACCGCCAGCAGTGGCGCAAGTTCCTCCAGGTCCATGGACCGGCGCGGGTCCCAGCCGCCCGCGCGCCAAACCAGACCGACGCGCGGCACCGCGCCCGGTGCCGGCGTCGGCGTCTCCGGCGCTATCAGATAGGGCACCGCGGCCGGGAGCGTCCCCGGCGTCACGCGCAGCGCATGGGCCAGCTCCATGCTCTCCATCGCGATCTCGGCCTCCAGTCCGTCGGCCTGCCCCAGCGGGACCGCCGCCTCGATCCAATCCAATGGCCGCAGCAGGGCCAGCAGCTCCGGCTGCGCCTCCACCATCACCGTGCAGCCGAGCCGGCGAAGGCTGGGGCCGAAGCGCAGGGACTGGATCGTGTCGCCAAGGCCGTGATAGCAGCGGATCAGGACCCGCCGCCCGGCCAGCGGCCGCCCGTCCCAGACGCAGCGCGTGTGATAGGGCGTTCCGGGCCGGTCGAATTCGTCCGGCGCCCGCGCCGCCAGGACGCCGTCGGACAGGTCCCAGGCGCGCGCCCAATCGCCCGCCCGCATGGCCGCCATCCAGGCGGCCTCGATGTCCGGCTCCCCGCCCGGGGTGGGGTCAAGCGCCCCGTCGCGCATCCGACGCTTCCCGGCGGGGGGCCAGCGGCTTGCGCATCAGCCATTGGGTCTGCAGCAGCGTCGCCGTCCGCGCGCCCATGGTCCCGTCGTCGCCATAGTCGGGCGGCGGGTCCACCACGGCGTAGCCCAGCCGCTCGTAGAAGCGGCGCGCGTCCACATTGCGCCGCTCGACCGTGAGGGAGGTGACGGTCTCGCCCCGCCGCCATGCCGCCGCCTCCGCCGCCCGCATCAGCCGTTCCCCGATGCCCAGACGCCGTAGCGGCGGCAGCACGCGCACCGCCCAGAGTGAGGCGCCGTCCTCCACGTTGCCGATGCGGAAATCGATCCAGACCTGCCCGACCGGGAAGCCGTTCAGGTCGGCGACCAGCATCTCCATGTCACCCAGCAGCTGCCGGTCGAAGGCGGCCCGAATGATGTCCCTGTGGCCGGAGAACAGGCCGAACCACTCAAGGCCCGGCAGGTCCGATTCCTGCGCCCGGCGGATCGCGACGCGCAGCTCCAGCTGGAACGGGCGCAGCACGCCCCTGAGGGCTTCGGAGCCGGTAGCCTGCGCCACATCCATTCCGCCCTCCCGTTCGCCCGCGTCCCTCCGCTCTCAACGACAAGGGCGGGGGGCGGTTCCCCGGCTGGGCTAACGGATGTCCAGGTGCTCCACCTCGCGGCCGCGCCCCATTTCCTTGAAGAACTTGACGTGCCCGGGATTGACGGCCGCGACCTGGCGATAGCGCTCATAGGCCGCCGTCACCAGCTGGCCGCGCAGGCCCAGCAGCGCGTCGCCCATCTCGATGATCCGCAGGTTGGGCCAGGCCTGTGGCCTGATGCGCGCCACCTCCGCCATGGCCTCTGCCGGGCCCCGGTCGGGACGGGCCTGCGCCAGGATCAGGGCCATCGCGGCGGTCGAGCGGGAGACGCCGGCATGGCAATGGACCAGGAGATGCGCGCCATCCGCCTCCGCCGTCAGCTCGCGGCCGAATGCCAGGATGGACTGCACATGGTCCCGCTGCGGCGCCTGCTTGCCGGGCAGCACCTCGATGATGTCGTCGAAGCGGAGGTCGAGCCTGACATGCTCGCCGAAGGCGCCGAACACCGGCGGGGGGGCGAGCTCGGGGTCCATGATGGACAGCACATGGCTGACACCCCGTTCGCAATGGCCGTGCAGCTCGTCGAGGCCGCACACGGTGATGCGGAAGGGGGCGAAGGTCTCGTGGGACAAGATCGGCTGCTCCGATGATGAACGTGACAGGTGGACTGGATCGGCGTTTACGGCTTGCCTGCCGCCGCGGTCGTCTCCGCCGGCGCCATCTGCCTGACGCGCAACGCGCGCCCGTCGACGACCACCCGGCCCCGGTGCTCGCAGAGATAACCCAGCGAATCCCCGGTCAGCCCGATCCGGGGGCGCGATCCCAGCGAGAACGACTCCGCCAGGGGCGTCAGTTCGGCCCGGAATCTGCGGCCCGCTCCCACGCGCAGCTCGATCGTCCGGTCGTCGATCACGGTCCAGCCGCTGACGTCGGCGACGCGAACACATACGTCGCGCGGCTCCTCATCCGCCGCGCGCGACGGGTCGGGATGGGCGAGGGCGGTCGCGGCCAGCCCGGCCGCCAGCGCCATGGTCAGAACCCGCATACGCATCCGATCCTCCAGTCCGGAACGGCGGGTCCGATCGGCCCGCCCGTTCCCAACCATAATGGCGCAACTTCGTGGCGGTTTCACGAAGGTGGTCGTCGCGGTTCGGGGATTGCGTCAGCGCCGACCGGTCCGGTACTCCCACGGCATCTGGAAGCCGCCCTGCCACAGCCCGCGCCGTGCCGCGCGGGCGGAGTCCTCGTCCGGCACGTAAATCTCGGAGTAGCGGCGATAAGCCACAGCCATTCCGGAACGGACCAGTTCACGCCCCACATCGCGCCCGGCGGGGGTCATGCAGCGCGCGACCTTGCGTCCGTAGCGATCCGTGTCGATCACGGCGCAGCGCAGCTCTTCGCGTCCGACCAGGGAGGCGAGATGCCGGGTCGCCGACTCCCCGCAGCTGTACCGCTGACCGTTGCTGGCCATACAGCGCTGCGACCGCTCCGGCGCGTCCACCCCGTGCAGGCGCACTCGGTCGCCCGCCACGGTCAACGTGTCGCCATCGGCAATCTCCGTCACCGGTCCGGCAAGGGTCTCCTGCCAGCCATAGACGGCACCGATGATGACAGCCAGCAGAATGACCAGCGCGATCCCGGCTCCCTCCCGCATCCGCCGTCCGGCCGGCCATGGCCTGCGTGGCAGGCGGAGGGGAAGGGTCCTGGGCCGTTGCCGCAACGTGCCGAAGGGGATGACGCGAGATTGGCCGCGCGACTTCCGACCGGACATGGATCGCCATGGTCTGTCTCGAACCTTGCGACAGACTAGGTCGGACCTGCCCCTGCGCCACAATCCGGGCATCCGGCATAGAGGGGCATGTCCCGCCGGGATAACTCGTTCGAAACACCGGCCTCAGACCGGGTCGGCAAGGCCTCCCGGCGCCTGCGCGAAGGGCGGGGCCGCCGCCCCGCCGCGCACCAGCGTCTCGCCCAGCTTCACCCGCAGGAACGCGTTGGTGGCGTAGCGGGTGACCCGGTCGTAGAAGCGCTCGGTCACCTCCCGCACCATGGCCGCGTATGGGCCCTCCAGTTCGGGCAGGATGTCGAAGCCGTCATAGTTCACGACCGCGTCGACCTTCCGCCCAAGCCCCTGCAGCCTTGCGGCCACGGCCTGCCGGATGCGGTCGATGTCGCCCTGGCTGCGGACGGCGAAGCTTTCCAGGTTGACGAAGAACAGACCGCGCTCCGGGTCCAGCGCGAAGCGGCGTTCGAAGGGCAGGCCCAGCAGCAGGTCGCGCAGCCCCATGGCGCCCTCCATGAACAGCAGGCGGGTCATCGGGGCGGGATCGCGCGGCAGCAGCGGGGCGAAGCCCATATGCGCCAGCACGTCCCGCTCGACGTCGATGCCGGGCGCCACCTCCGCCAGTTCCAGCCCCTCCGGCGTCAGGCGGAAGACGCAGCGCTCGGTCACGTAAAGGACCGGTCGCCCCAGGGCCGCCGCCCGTCGGCCGGAGAAGGTGCGCTGACCGACCGAGGCCAGGAACTTCCGCTGGCGCCCCTCCTCGATGATGCGGAGCTGGCCGTCCTCGAAGCCGATCTTCAGCCCGTCGGCCGTGAAGGTGCCCATGAAGACCAGCGAACGGGCGTTCTGGCTGATGTTGATGAAGCCGCCGGCCCCCGCCAGCCGCTTGCCGAAGCGGCTGACATTGACGTTGCCCTCCGCGTCCGCCTCCGCCATGCCGAGGAAGGCCGCGTCCAGCCCGCCGCCGTCGTAAAAGTCGAACTGGTAGGGCTGGTCGATCACGGCCTGGGTGTTGATGGCGGCGCCGAAGTTCAGCCCGCCCATGGGCAGCCCGCCGATCACGCCGGGCTCGGCGGTCAGGGTGACGAGGTCCAGCACTCGCTCCTCGTCGGCCACGGCCGCCACCCCCTCCGGCATGCCGATGCCAAGGTTCACCACGCCGTTGGGCGGCAGTTCCAGCGCGGCGCGCCGGGCCACCACCTTGCGCGCGTCCAGCGGCAGTTGCTGGACCGCGCCCGGCCGCGCCCGCAGCTCCCCGCTGAAGGCCGGGTCGTACCTCACGGCGAAGGTCTGCCAGTGATGGTCCGGATCGGACTGCACCACGCAGTCCACCAGCACCCCGGGGATCTTCACCTGCCGGGGGTTCAGGGCGCCGCGCTCCGTCGTCCGCTCCACCTGGACCAGCACCACGCCGCCGGAGTTCCGCGCCGCCATGGCGATCGACAGCGCCTCCAGCGTCAGCGCCTCCCGCTCCATGGTCACGTTGCCGTCCGGGTCGGCCGTGGTGCCGCGCAGCAGGGCGACGTTCACCGGCAGGGCCTTGTAGAACAGCAGCTCCTCCCCGCCAACCGTCACCAGCTCGACCAAGTCCTCCCGCGTGATGTCGTTCACCTTGCCGCCGCCGTGGCGGGGATCGACGAAGGTGTCGAGGCCGACGCGGGTGAGGTGCCCCGGGCGGCCGGCCGCGATGTCGCGGTAGAGGTGGCAGATCACGCCCTGGGGCAGGTTGTACCCCTCGATCCGCCCCGAAACGGCAAGGGCCTGCAGCTTCGGCACCAGGCCCCAGTGGCCGCCGATCACCCGGCGCACCAGGCCCTCATGGGCCAGATGGTTCAGCCCGCGCTCCTTCCCGTCCCCCTGTCCGGCGGCATAGAGCAGGGTCAGGTCGCGCGGCCCGTCCCCGGCCAGGAACCGCTGCTCCAGGGCAATGGCGAGGCCTTCCGGGAAGCCGATCCCGACGAAGCCGCCCGTCGCCACCGTGTCGCCGTCGCGGATCAGGCGGACGGCGTCGCCCGCGGCCACGATCTTTCCCGTTTCCGGCGAGCGCAGGGATGGGAGTAGGGGGTGGATGCCCGGTGCCATGCTCGCCTCCATCAGAAGGTGCCGAAGGCGCTGCCGAGCAGGATGACGGTGATCAGCGCCGCCACCGGAATGCACACGGCGACGATGAAGATATCGAGATAGGACTCCCTGTGGGTCAAGCCGCAGATGGCCAGAAGGGTGATCACGGCGCCGTTGTGGGGCAGCGCGTCGAACCCGCCGGAGGAGATGGAGGTGATCCGGTGCATCAGTTCGCCGCTGATCCCGGCGGCCGCCCCCATCTGGGCGTAGGTTTCGCCCAGCGTCTCCAGCGCGATGCTCATCCCGCCGGAGGCGGAGCCGGTGATGCCGGCGAGCACGTTGACGGCGACGGCGAGCGAGATCAACGGATTGTCCGGCGACAGGCCCAGTACGGCGTCGCGCAGGATGACGAAGGCGGCGAGGGAGGAGATCACCGCGCCGTAACCGACCTCCGACGCCGTGTTGAAGATCGGCAGCAGCGATCCGAGCGCACCCTTGTTCACGCTCTCCTTCGCGTCCATCGCACGCCAGTGCAGCGCCAGGATGACGGCGCAGGAGACCACCAGCGCCACGATGATCGCCCAGGTGCCCTTCACCTTGTCGACGGTGATGCCGCCATATTTGGGGTCCGCCAGATACCCGGTGTCCATCGACGGGATCACGACGTTGCTGAGCGCGTAGTTCAGGCCCACCACGAGCAGGATGGGCAGGAAGGCGACCGCGACGGGGGGGATGCGCGCCGGGCGGCCCCTGTCGCCGACATCGGCCTGACCCGTCTGCGCGGCACCGCCCTGGACGGCCATGGCGGACAGCGACCGTGGTGCTGGCTCGTCGGACAGGAAGCCTTCGCCCCGCGCCTGCGCGGCATGGTGCCGCCGCATCAGCCATAGCGTGCCCAGTCCGAACATGATGAGGCCGGCGATGATGCCCAGGATCGGTGCGGCGAATGCGTCCGTGCCGAAATAGGGCATCGGGATCAGGTTCTGGATCGCCGGGGTGCCCGGCAGGGCCGTCATGGTGAAGGTGAACGAGCCCAGCGCGATCGCCCCGGGGATGAGACGCTTGGGAATGCCAGCCTCCCGGAACAGGGCGACGGCGATGGGGAAGATGGCGAAGGCGACGACGAACAGGGACACGCCGCCATAGGTCAGGATCCCGCAGGCCAGGACCACCGCCAGGATGGCCCGTTCCGGACCCGTCCGCGCGACGATCCAGCGGGCGATGGACGCGGCCGATCCGCTGTCGTCCATCAGCTTGCCGAAGAGGGCGCCCAGCAGGAACAGCGGGAAGTAGGTCACCACATAGTTGCCGGCCGACTTCATGAAGACTTGGGTGTAGGTCGCCAGCACGGGCGCGTCGCCGCCGATCACCACGGCGAGCAGGGCGAGCAAAGGGGCCAGGATGAGAACGCTGATACCCCTGTAGGCCAGGTACATCAGAAGGGCCAGGGACAGGACGATCCCCAACAGACCGAGCATAGGCATTTCCTCCGCCTAAGGGTTTTCGCTTCCTTTGGCGCGGGTCGCCCAGGATCGAGGGACCCGGCCAGAAGCGAACACCCCGACCGGAGACAAAGCACGGTCGGCGGCAGGATATTTTTCAGGTTTCGCTGATGGAAGCGCGCTGGAATCGAAAACGCCCCGGCGCGGGCCGGGGCGTCTCGGAACTTGGTCGGAGAGAGAGGATTCGAACCTCCGGCCCCTGCCTCCCGAAAGCAGTGCTCTACCAGGCTGAGCTACTCTCCGTCACTCGCCGGCGCGCGGCGAAGCGGCGGGCTATATAGCCCCCCCGGCTGGGGACTGCAAGGGCAATCCTGTCGGCGCGCCGGAGCCGGCCGGCGCCCGACCGGCCTCAGTAGTCGCGGTCGACGACGAAGTCGATGACGTCCAGCATGGCTCGCTTGACCGGGCTGGCCGGGAACAGGCCCAGCGCGTCGCGGGCGACGGCGCCGTAGTGCCGGGCCCGCTCCACCGAGTCGCGCAGCGCGTTGTGGCGGTTCATGATCTCGATGGCGCGGTCGAGGTCGCTGTCCTTCTGCTCCATGTCCTCCATGGTTCGGCGCCAGAAGGCCCGCTCCTCGTCGTCGCCGCGCCGGAAGGCCAGCACCACCGGCAGGGTGATCTTGCCCTCGCGGAAGTCGTCGCCGATCGTCTTGCCCAGCCGCGCCTGCACCGCCGAATAGTCCAGCACGTCGTCCACCAGCTGGAAGGCGATGCCGAGGTTGAGGCCGTAGCTGCGCAGCGCCTCCTCCTCCACCGGCGGGCGGCTGGCGACTACGGCGCCGATGCGGCAGGCGGCGGCGAACAGCTCCGCCGTCTTGGCCTTGATGACCTCCAGATAGGCCTCTTCGGACGTCTCGGTGTCGTTCGTGGTGGTGAGCTGCAGCACCTCGCCCTCGGCGATGACGGCCGAGGCGTTGGACAGGATGCGCAGCACGTCCAGCGACCCGTCCTCCACCATCACCTGGAAGGCGCGGGCGAACAGGAAGTCGCCGACCAGCACGCTCGCCTTGTTGCCGAACACCGCGTTGGCGCTGGCCTGCCCGCGGCGCAGGTCGCTCTCGTCCACCACGTCGTCGTGCAGCAGCGTGGCCGTATGGATGAACTCCACGCAGGCGGCCAGCGCGTTCTGCCGGCCGCCGTGATAGCCGCAGAGCTTCGCGGCGGCCAGCGTCAGCACCGGGCGCAGCCGCTTGCCGCCGCTGGCGACGAGGTATCCGGCCAGCTGCGGGATCAGCTCCACCGGCGACTGCATGCGGGCGAGGATGATGTCGTTGACGGCGTGGAGATCGTCCTCCACCAGCCCGACCAGCGTCTCCAGGGGATCCGGGGTGGCCTTGCGACGCTTCTGATCGAGATTGGTGACCACGGCCACGGACGGATGCTCCTGATGCTGCGGGCCCGCCGTTCATCGACCGCGGCGCGGCTTGTTCTGGTGTCCGCCCGCCCCTCTGACGGGGGCATTGACGCGGGCGGATGCGTCCGGGAGCATAATGTCATGCCCCCGGCGGTCAAGGCCCCGGCCTATTCCGCCGCAGGATGGCACGGCGGCGTGGCGCGCCAGGCCTGGAAATCCGCCATCCCGCCAGATCGGGTCCGATGAAGACGATCCTGCGCAGCAACGACCCGGTGGAGATCAGTTTCGTTCAGGCGCTGCTGGCCGACGCCGGCATCCAGGCCGTGCTGCTGGACGCGTTCACCTCGTCCATGGAGGGGTCGATCGGGGCGATCCCCCGGCGGCTCGCCGTGATCGACGAGGATTTCCCCGGCGCCAGCCAGGTGCTGGAGGAGGCGGGGGTGCCCCTGCCCGCCGAGGGGTGGTGGCCGTGACGGCGCCGGCGGCGGCGGACCTGACGGAGGACCTGCTGCTCGGCGGACGGGTGCGCCTGCTCCAACCGAAGGGCGGTTACAGGGCGGCGATCGATCCCGTTCTGCTCGCCGCCGCCGTGCCCGCCCAGGCGGGCGAGCGCGTGCTGGACCTGGGGTGCGGCACGGGTGCCGCGGCCCTGTGCCTCGCCGCGCGGCTGTCGGATGTGCGGGTGACCGGACTGGAACTGCTGCCTGAGATCGCCGAACTCGCCGGGCGGAGTGCCGTTCTGAGCGGCCTGGATGGACGCGTCGCGGTGCTGTGCGGCGATGTCCGGTCCCCGCCGCCGGCCCTGGCGGACGCGCGGTTCGACCGGGTGATGATGAACCCGCCCTTCCATCCGGCGGGCGGTCACACGCCGTCGGCCGACGCGCGCAAGGCCGTGGCCCACGGCGAATCGGCGGGGGACGCCACCCTGGCCGACTGGGTCCGCGCGGCCCTGCGGCTGATGACCGCGCGCGGCACCCTGACCCTCATCCACCGGGCGGATCGGCTGGGGGAGGTGCTGGCGCTGCTGGATGGGCGCTTCGGCGGCACCGTCGTCTTCCCCCTGTGGCCCAAGGCCGGGGAGCCCGCGAAGCGGGTCATCGTCCAGGCGCGCCGGAACGCGCGCGCACCCCTGACCCTGTCGGCGGGGCTGGTGCTGCACCGCCCGGACGGCGTGTTCACCGACGCGGCGGAGGCCGTCCTGCGACATGGGGCCCCTCTGGCGCTGTGATCCCACACTCCCCATGTGACATTCATGATCATGCGCCGTATCCGCCGAGCCCTCGGCCAGGAAAACCCGCCCGTCGTTTCCGTCCTCCGCCTCTCCGGCGTGATCGCCGCGTCGGCCGGCTTCCGTCCGGGCCTCTGCATGCAGACCGTCGCCGGGCTGCTGGAGCGCGCCTTCGCGCCCAAGGACCAGGCGGCGGTCGCCATCGTGGTGAACTCGCCCGGCGGCTCCCCCGCCCAGTCCTCCCTCATCGGCAGCCGCATCCGCGCACTCGCCAAGGAGAAGGAGGTGCCCGTCATCGCCTTCGTGGAGGATGTGGCGGCAAGCGGCGGGTACTGGATCGCCTGCGCCGCCGACGAGATCGTGGCCGATCCCAGCAGCATCGTCGGCTCCATCGGCGTCATCTCCCAGAGCTTCGGCTTCCAGGACCTGATCGCCCGCTGGGGGATCGAGCGGCGGCTCTACACTTCCGGCGACCGCAAGTCCCTGCTGGACCCGTTCCAGCCCGAGCGGGAGGAGGACGTGGCGCGGCTGAAGGGCCTTCAGCTCGAAGTGCACGAGATGTTCAAGGACTGGGTCCGCACCCGCCGCGCCGGCAAGCTGAAGGCGCCGGAGGAGCAGCTTTTCACCGGCGAGTTCTGGACCGGCGCCAAGGGTCTTGAGCTCGGGCTGGTGGACGCGCTCGGCGACGCGCGCTCGACCCTGCGCGCCCGCTATGGGGAGAAGGTGGTTCTCCGCCCCGTCGTGGAACGCAAGCCCTGGTTCGCCCGACGCCTTGGCCTGACGGAGGGGCGGGCCCCGGCCCTCGACCTGTCGGGCCTGCCCGCCGGCCTCGTCCAGGCGCTGGAGGAGCGGGCGCTGTGGGGCCGCTTCGGCCTGTGACGCGCCGGGGCGATTAGCGCTTGGCGCGGACCGCACCTGCCGCCATTCTTGCGCCCGTCCGACACCACCCGTGCCGTCGCCATGTTCTCCCTCACCAAGATCCTGGTCCTCGTCGCCATCGTCCTGGCCGTCTGGTACGGCTTCAAGATGGTGACCCGCCTGCAGAAGGAGCGGGACCGCCTTGCCCGCGAGCGGGGGGAGGAGCTGAAGCGGGACCGCAAGGGGCAGCCCAGGCGCGTCACGGCGGAGGACATGACCCAGTGCGCGGTCTGTGGCGTCTATGTCCCGCAGGACGCGCCGAAATGCGGCAAGCCGGGCTGCCCGCAGGGCTGACGCTGGCGCACTCCGGCTAGGCCGCCCCCCGCCTTGATTCGAACGGACGGCCCCACTAAGGTGCGCCGCACCGCAATAATCCCTTACGAAAAGCGCGGTCCTTATGACTAACGCGGCGGCCACCAGCGGCGCCGGGAAACCGCTCAGTTTCCAGGGCGTGATCCTCACCCTCCAGCGGTTCTGGTCCGACCAGGGCTGCGTCGTGCTCCAGCCCTACGACATGGAGGTGGGTGCGGGCACCTTCCATCCGGCGACGACACTGCGCGCCCTTGGCCCCGACGCCTGGAACGCCTGCTATGTGCAGCCGTCGCGCCGCCCGAAGGACGGCCGCTACGGGGAGAACCCGAACCGGCTGCAGCACTACTACCAGTTCCAGGTGATCATGAAGCCGTCGCCGCCGGACATCCAGGACCTGTACCTGAAGTCCCTGGTGGCGCTGGGCATCGATCCCGCCCTGCACGACATCCGCTTCGTCGAGGATGACTGGGAAAGCCCGACGCTGGGCGCCTGGGGCCTGGGCTGGGAGGTCTGGTGTGACGGGATGGAGGTGACGCAGTTCACCTACTTCCAGCAGGTCGGCGGCATCGAGTGCGATCCCGTGTCGGCGGAGCTCACCTACGGGCTGGAGCGGCTGGCCATGTACATCCAGGGGGTGGAGAACGTCTACGACCTGGACTTCAACGGCCGCGGCGTGAAATACGGCGACGTGTTCAAGCGGGCGGAGATCGAGTACTCCGCCCATAACTTCGAATACGCCGACACCGACCGCCTGCTGCGCCACTTCCAGGACAGCGAGAAGGAATGCCAGGCCCTGCTGGACAAGGGTCTGGCCCTGCCCGCCTACGACCAGTGCATCAAGGCATCGCACCTGTTCAACCTGCTGGACGCGCGCGGCGTGATCTCGGTCGTGGAGCGCCAGAGCTACATCCTACGCGTCCGCACCCTCGCCAAGGCCTGCTGCGAAAGTTGGCTGGCCGACGCCTACCGGGCGGGGAGGGCGGCGTGATGCGGCCCATGACCTCGTTACAGATTCTTCCCTCTCCCAGGGGGAGAGGGAGGGACCCGAGCCGTCAGGCTTGGGAGGGTGAGGGGGTACGGACCCTCCTGTCCGTCGCCGGCCGTCGACGGTCCAACATCCTGATGCACCTTACCCCCTCACCCTCCCGCTGCGCGGGCCCCTCCCTCTCCCCCTGGGAGAGGGAAGCGGTGGGCCAGCCGGCCGGCCGGAAGGTCGCCTGACATGGCCGAGCTGCTGATCGAACTCTTCATGGAGGAGATCCCCGCCCGCATGCAGGTGCGCGCGGCGGATGATTTCCGGCGCCTCGTCACCGACAAGCTGACGGCCGCCGGCATCGCCTTCAACGAAGCCGCCGCGCACTCCACTCCCCGCCGGCTGGCGCTGGTGGTGGACGGGCTGCCCACCCGGCAGGCGGACGTAAAGGAGGAGCGCAAGGGCCCCCGCGCCGGCAGCCCTGAGCAGGCGATCCAGGGCTTCCTCCGCGCGGCCGGGCTGACCGACATTTCGCAGGCCGAGCTGCGCGACACCGGCAAGGGCGAATTCTACTTCGCCGTGATCGAGAAGCCGGGCGGGGCCACCGTGGACGCCCTGCCGGCCATCATCGACGCGGCGATCCGGGAGCTGCCCTGGCCGAAATCCATGCGCTGGGGGGCGAACCAGTTCCGCTGGGTCCGGCCGCTGCACACAATCCTGGCCGTGTTCGACGGCAATGTGGTGCCGGGCGCCCTGACGCTCGCGACGGAGGAGCCGGCACCCGAGGCGACGGGCGGTAACGCCTGCCTCGCGGGCGAGGTGCGGTCCCGCACCATCCCCTATGGCGACACCACGCGCGGCCACCGCTTCCTGGCGCCGGAGCCGTTCGCGGTGACGGGGTTCGCGGACTACAAGGCCAGGCTGCTGGACGCCAAGGTCGTGCTCGACCGGGAGGAGCGCAAGCGCCTGATCCTGGAGGGGGCCAACGCCGCCGCCGCCAGGGAAGGCCTGCGCCTGAAGGACGATCCGGGCCTGCTGGAGGAGGTGGCGGGACTGGTCGAATGGCCGGTGGTCCTGACCGGCGCCATCGACGACCGCTTCATGGACGTCCCGGCGGAGGTGCTGACCGTCTCCATGAAGACGCACCAGCGCTACTTCGCGCTGGAGACGCCGGACGGAAAGCTCGCCCCGCGCTTCGTCGTGGTGGCGAACCGGGAAACAGTGGATGGCGGAAAGGCCGTGGTGGCGGGCAACGAGCGCGTGCTCCGCGCCCGCCTCTCCGACGCCAAGTTCTTCTGGGACCAGGACCGCAAGGTGAAGCTGGAGGACCGGCTGCCGGCCCTGAAGGACATCACCTTCCACGAGAAGCTGGGCACCGTGGCCGAGCGGGTGGAGCGGATCGAGGCCCTGGCGGGGGAGATCTGCCGGGCGCTGGGCTGGTCGGGTGAGATCGAGATGAAGGCGCAGCGCGCCGCCCGCCTGTGCAAGTCCGACCTCGTCACCGGCGTGGTGGGGGAGTTCCCCGAGGTCCAGGGCATCATGGGCCGCTACTACGCCCTGCACGAGGGGGAGGACCCGGCGGTCGCCGACGCCATCGCCGACCACTACAAGCCGCTGGGCCCCAGCGACCGCGTGCCGACCGACAAGGTCGCCATCGCCGTGGCCCTGGCGGAGAAGATCGACACGCTGGTCGGATTCTTCGGCATCGACGAGAAGCCCACCGGCAGCCGCGACCCCTTCGCCCTGCGCCGCGCCGCCCTGGGCGTGATCCGGCTGGTGGTGGAGAATGGGCTGCGGTTGAGGCTTGAGAAGACCTGCTTTGGGCACGCTAGCTTCGGCTTCCAGGCCAGCTCGTCAAAGATCGATGCGGAAGAGGTATCGGCTCTTCTGAACTTCTTCGCCGACCGCCTGAAGGTCGCGCTCAAGGAGAAGGGGGTTCGGCACGACCTGATCGACGCGGTGTTCGCGTTGGGCGGCCAGGACGATCTGGTGCTGCTGCTGAAGCGGGTGGACGCGCTGGCGGCCTTCGTGGGCTCCGAGGACGGCGCGAACCTGCTGACGGCTTACCGCCGCGCCGCCAACATCCTGCGCATCGAGGAAAAGAAGGACGGCAAGGGCTACGCCGACGAGCGGGTGGAGATCGCCCGCCTCGCCCAGGCGGAGGAGCAGGCCCTGTTCGGCGCGCTGAACGACGCGGCGGCTGAGCTGGAGACGCTTCTGGCGGCCGAGGACTTCACCGGCGCCATGCGCCGCCTGTCCGCGCTGCGGGCGCCGGTGGACGCCTTCTTCGACAAGGTCACCGTGAACGCCGAGGACAGGGAGCTGCGCGCCAACCGGCTGCGCCTGCTGTCCCGCATCCGGGACACGCTCAACACCGTCGCCGACTTCTCTAAAATCGAGGGGTAGGGATCGGCGGCTGGGTTTGTACGTTCATAGCTTCCGTCATCCCCGCGCGGGGTGACCGGCGGTTCGAACGAACTAGGTTTGCAGGGCCGGGGGTGCGGGACCCGGCCGCGACGGAGGATTGGATGAGCAAGTGGGTGTACAGCTTCGGCGAGGGCAAGGCCGAGGGTCGGGCGGAGATGAAGAACCTGCTCGGCGGCAAGGGTGCCAACCTGGCGGAGATGAGCAATCTCGGCCTGCCGGTGCCCCCGGGCTTCACCATCACCACCGAGGTCTGCACCTGGTTCTACGCCAACGGCCGCAAGTACCCCGACACGCTCCGGGACGAGGTTGCGCGGGCACTGGCGGAGGTGGAGCGCATCGTGGGCGCCAAGTTCGGCGACCCGGTGAACCCGCTGCTCGTCTCCGTCCGCTCCGGTGCGCGCGCCTCCATGCCCGGCATGATGGACACGGTCCTGAACCTCGGCCTCACCGACGTGACGGTGGAGGGGCTGGCCAAGCGGTCCGGCGATCCGCGCTTCGCCTATGACAGCTACCGCCGCTTCATCCAGATGTTCGGCAACGTCGTGCTGGGCGTGGATCACCACCATTTCGAGGAGGTGCTGGAGGACCACAAGCGCGACCGTGGCTTCAGCTACGACACCGAACTCGCGGCGGCCGACTGGCAGGCGGTGATCGCCGGCTACAAGGAGACGGTGAAGCGCGAACTCGGCCGCCCCTTCCCGCAGGACCCGCAGGAACAGCTCTGGGGTGCCATCGGCGCCGTGTTCGGCAGCTGGATGAACCAGCGCGCCATCACCTATCGCAAGCTGCACGACATCCCGGCCGATTGGGGCACGGCGGTCAACGTCCAGGCCATGGTGTTCGGCAACATGGGCGACGACTGCGCCACGGGTGTCGCCTTCACCCGCAACCCGTCCACGGGCGAGAACAAGTTCTACGGCGAGTACCTGATCAACGCCCAGGGCGAGGACGTGGTCGCCGGCATCCGCACGCCGCAGCACCTGACCATCGCAGGCAAGGAGGCGAACGGCTCCACCCTCCCGGCCATGGAGGAGAGCATGCCGGAGGTGTTCCGGCAGCTCGACGCCGTGCGCCTGAAGCTGGAGCGGCACTACCGCGACATGCAGGACATCGAGTTCACGGTCCAGCAGTCCAAGCTCTACATGCTGCAGACCCGCACGGGTAAGCGCACCGCCGCCGCCGCCCTGAAGATCGCCTGCGACATGGTGGGCGAGGGGCTGATCGACGAGAAGACGGCGGTGCTGCGGATCGAGCCCAAGAGCCTGGACCAGCTCCTGCACCCGACGCTCGATCCCAAGGCGAAGCGCACCGTCATCGCCAAGGGCCTGCCCGCGTCGCCCGGTGCGGCCTCCGGCAAGGTCGTCTTCACGGCGGAGGAGGCGGAGCGGCTGGCGGAGATGGGGGAGAGCGTCATCCTCTGCCGCGTGGAGACCTCGCCTGAGGACATCCACGGCATGCACGCCGCCCGCGGCATCCTCACCACCCGCGGCGGCATGACCAGCCACGCCGCCGTCGTCGCCCGCGGCATGGGCCGGGCCTGCGTGGCCGGTGCGGGCGAGCTGCGCATCGACTACAAGACCGGCGTGATGATGGTGCGCGACGTGCGGGTGAAGGCGCACGATCTCGTGACCATCGACGGCTCCACCGGCGAGGTGATGCTGGGTGCCGTCCCGACCATCCAGCCGGAACTGTCCGGCGACTTCGCCAGCCTGATGGCCTGGGCCGACAAGCACCGGCGGATGAAAGTCCGCACCAACGCGGAGACGCCGCTGGACGCCCGCACGGCCGTGAAGTTCGGCGCGGAGGGCATCGGCCTCTGCCGTACCGAGCACATGTTCTTCGAGGAGGACCGGATCATCGCCGTGCGGGAGATGATCCTGGCCGACAACGAGGCCGGCCGGCGGACCGCACTGGCCAAGATCGAGCCGATGCAGCGGCGCGATTTCGTCGAGCTGTTCAAGATCATGGCCGGCCTGCCGGTCACGATCCGCCTGCTCGACCCGCCGCTGCACGAGTTCCTGCCCAACACGGAGCAGGAGATGGCGGAAGTGGCCAAGGCCGCCGGGATGGACATCCAGAAGGTCCAACACCGGGCGCTGCAGCTCCACGAGGCGAATCCGATGCTGGGTCATCGCGGCTGCCGCCTCGGCATCTCCTATCCGGAGATCTACGAAATGCAGGCCCGTGCCATCTTCGAGGCGGCGGTGGAGGTCTTCAAGCAGACGGGCGAGACCGTGATCCCGGAGATCATGATCCCGCTGGTCGGCACGAAGAAGGAGCTCGACATCCTGAAGGGCGTGGTCGACCGCGTGGCGGGCGAGGTGGCGCAGGCCACCGGCCGGAAGATCGACTATCTGGTCGGGACCATGATCGAGCTGCCGCGAGCCGCCCTGCAGGCCCGCGAGATCGCGAAGACTGCGGAATTCTTCAGCTTCGGCACCAACGACCTGACCCAGACCACGTTCGGCATCAGCCGCGACGACGCCGGCGCCTTCCTGCCGGATTATCAGCGCGCCGGCATCTTCGAGCACGACCCGTTCGTGACGCTGGACACCGACGGGGTGGGCGAGCTGGTGAGGATCGCCGCCGAGCGGGGCCGCGAGACGCGGTCCGCCATCAAGCTCGGCATCTGCGGCGAGCATGGGGGCGACCCGTCCTCCATCTATTTCTGCGAAAAGGTCGGACTCGACTACGTGTCCTGCTCGCCCTACCGCGTGCCCATCGCGCGTCTCGCCGCCGCGCAGGCGGCCATCCTGGGGGAGCAGCGGGCCAGCGAGGCCTGAACCGGCGCGAAGAAAACCCCGGGCCTCGCGGCCCGGGGTCCAGTTTACGAGAGGGGAGTCGTACCTTGGCGGCGTCAGTCGCCGGCCGGCTTCGGCTTGGCGGGCTCCGACGACGGGCTGGTCGTGGTCGTCGTGGTGCGCTCCGTCTGCTGACCGGTCTGGCCGCCGGAGGCACCGCTGTCCTTCCGCGTCAGCGAAACCGTGGACTCGTCGTACTCGTAACCCTCCATGTCACGCACCTGCTCGCGGGTCAGCGAGGACACGGTGATGTCCTCCTGGCCCGGCTGGACCTGCGCGTCGGCGAAATCGACCGGGATGTTCTTCTGGCCGATACCGAGGAAGCCGCCGCTGCCAACGATGAGCTGCTTCGCCTCGCCGGTCTGCGGGTCGAGGATGACGTCCTTGACCTCGCCGATCTCCTCGCCGTTGGCGCCCAGGACGGTCTTGCCCAGGAGCTGCTCGGCCGAGGCCATGTCCATCTGGACGCCGGCCGGGCTGTCGGACGCGGTCGCACCTGGCATGGTGGAACCGGTGGTGCCCGACCGGGTGGTCGACCCGGTGCTGGCGGAGCCCGACGTGGTCGACCCGCTCATGCCAGGGCTCTGGCTCTCGCTCTGGCCCTGGGTCGAAGGGCTGGTCGTGGTCGTCGTGGTGGTCCGCTCCGTCTCCGTGGCGGTTCCGCCGCCGGACGACTGCGCCCAGGCGGCGCCGGACAGCAGCAGCGCGGTGGCCGAAACGGCCCCGATGAGTTTCTTGCGCATGATCGCGAATCTCCTGATCTTAAACCGCGCCAGCCGCATCGGGGTCGCGTGACAGTATAGGGGGCTTCCCCGGCGGTGCGCTCGGACAAGACAACACGATCACCACTGCGCTTGTGCCGAGGGTGGGTCGTGACAAATCGGGGATCGGAGACGAAGTGTCTTGGCGACGTTCGCCCTATTCAGGCCGTAGTCTTGCCATTATTGGCGAGCGACTGCATGCCCGTTGCCGCGATCCGAAGCTGGTCGGCGATCTCGGCCAGGCGGTTCCCAAGTTCGTGCGTCGCCTGTGTGGCGGCCCCGTTGGCCGGCGCGTCCGCGTTCGCGAGATCCCGCAGGGTGGTGGTGGCCTCCGTCAGCCCCTGGCTGAGCCGTTCCATTCCGTCCAGCCGTGACTGCAGGCTTTCGGCCAGTTCGGTCAGCACCCGCAGCGCTTCGATGGTCTGGGGATCCGGCTCCGGCTCGGGGGCCGGGGGCGGGGCGGGCGGCTCCAGATTGACAAGCGACAGGGTGGCGGCGATGTCGCGCAGGGACTCGGTCGCCTCGTCCTGTCGCTGCACCGCGCGGTTGAGCGCGTTGGTGGCGCCCGCCGCGTCCGCCGCCAACGACCGGCTTTCGTTGCGAACCTCGGCGGCGGCGTCGTTGAGCCGGCTGGTGGCCTCGTCCAAACCGGCGGCAAGCGCCCCACCCAGACGCCCGGCCGTGTCCTCCACCTCCCGCAGGCGCTCCCCCAGTACCTCGGCGATGGCCTGGAGCCGCTGGATCGTGGCCTCGGCGGCGGCGCGGCGGTCGGGCTCGACCCGGCGCCGCTCGAACTCGTCGCGCAGCCCGTCGCCCAGTTCCCGCAGTTCGGCGAGGGCGCCCGCGATTTGGCTCGCCTTGGCGCCAACCTCCGCCGTCGCCTCGGCCATGTCGCCGTGCAAGGCCTGCAGGCCGTCGAGAAGCGGAGCGAGCCGCGCGGCGGAACTTTCGGCCGAATGTTCGACCAGCAGGCTGGCCGCCCGTACACTGTCGACCGCATCGTCGAAACGGGCGTCGGTGGCCGCCGCGCGCTGCCCGATGTCCTCCATCGCGCGGCCCATGCGGTCGGTGATCTCCGCGAAGCGCGCGGTGGCGAGGTCGAGGGCGACCGCCAGCGACCGCTCGCCCTCGCCGACGGTCGCGACCGCGCGGGCGAGATTGGCATCGGCCTCGCCGGCCGTCGTCGCGATCAGCTCCCCCGACGCGCGCAGCAGCTTCACCGCCGACAGCAGCTTTTCCTGTACGCCTTCCATGGCCTCGCCCAGGCGGGTGGTGGTCTCCCGGGCTTCGATCGTAGCGGCGCGCAAATGGTTCTCCGTACCGGCAAGGCTCTTCAGCGTGTAGCCGACCTCCTCGCCGGTGGTGCGGACCGTCTCGGCCAGGATCTCCGCGTTCTGGCGCAGGTTCATCACAAGGCCATCCAGGCCGCCGCCGGGCGCATGGTCGTCGAAGGCGCTGACCTGCCGCGCCGCCCGCGTCAGCAGTTCCGTCGCCTGCCGCACTTCGCGGCTGCTTTCGCCGGTGCTCTTCGCCACGGCAAGGCAGAGCGATTGCACCTGCTCCAGGATCTGGGTCAGCTCGGCCCGGACGCTGGCGACCGTGTCGGCGACGGCGCCGCTGTTGGCCTCGAGGGCGCCACCCGCCTCGCGCAGGCGCACGCTCACGGCCTCGAACAGGTCGGCCGCCCCGCCCTCGAAGCGCAGGCGCAGGCGCCCCGCCTCCGACATGACGGAAATGTCGGGGATCGCCGCCGCCTGCTGGCGGAAGGCGTCGATGGTCCGGGCGAGGTCGCCGAACTCGTCCGCGCGGTCGGTACCCCATACCGGCGCGCGCCAGTCGCCCTTGGCGACGCCGGCGAGGCTGCGGCGCAGGTCGCTCATCGGACGCAGCAGGCGGCCTCGGATGATCAGGACCAGTGTCGCGACCGCGAGCGCCATGACGGCGACGGCGCCGAGGCCGAGCCAGAACCCCCGCTCCGCCATGGCCGTCGCCTGATCGAGCGACAGGGCCGTCTGGCTCCGCCGCACCTCGGCGATCCGGTCGACCAGGGCCGCGTGCTGCGCCATGAGCATGGCGCCGCTGGCGCCGTTGAAGCCGCTTGGACTGTTCTGCCCGGCGAGCAGCGCCTTGCGATAGGCCTCCAGGATGCGCCGGAGATCCCGGGCGACCGCCGACTCGGGCACGGTGAGACCCTGGGTTTCGAACGCCCGCAGCGACAGTTCAGCCGCGTCCAATGCTGCCGCCATGTCGCGGAGCGCGTCGGCGCTGCCGGTTTCGGCGAACAGGGCCATGCTCTGCAGGAATCCGCCATGGCCGAGGCGGGTCCGGATTTCGTCCAGATGCTGGGCGCGGGCGGCCACGCTCCGGGGCGTTTCCGTCAGCTCGGTGCGCACGCTGACGAACCAAGCCGTGAGATAGGTGGCTGCGGCGACAAGCAGGGCGGCCGCGACCAGGGAGGCCGCGGCCAGGGCCGTGCTCACCCCGCGCAGGGATGCGCGCCCCGTTCTCGGCCCAGCCGGCATCACTCCCCCAGATCGGCACCCGATTTAGAGGTAATTTACGGCAAGCCTCACCAAATCTGGTAACCGATTCTGCGGCAGGTGGTCAGAAGCGCGCCCAATCCGGTCGCATTGGTGTCACACGGGCGTCCCCGGCCGTCAGCGGCACGCCCGACTCGAGCGACTCCAGCCGCAGCAGTGCCAGGCCGAGGCCGTCCCGGCCGCTGCGGAACTCCCCCGCTTCGGTATCCCCCGCCATCACGGCCGTTCCGGGTGCGGGCGGCGGACCGTCCACCGCCACCGGCAGCAGCCGCTTGCGCACCAGACCCCGATACTTGGTGCGGGCGGTGAGTTCCTGCCCGACATAACAGCCCTTGTCCCAGGACACGCCGTTCAGCTCGTCGAATCCGTTCTCCAGCAGGATGGAGCGTTCAGGCGTCAGGTCGCGGCTGCCATCCGGGACGCCGAGGGCCAGCCGCGTCCGGTCCCACAGGCCGAAATCGCCGGACGGGAAGGGCGCCAGCGCATCCGTGTCACGTGGGATCGCGAGACGCACGCCCAACCCCGCGTGCCGCGGATCGACATAGGCGAGGCCGCCGCCGAAATCCGCGGTGGCGCCAGCGTCCCCGGGCAAGCCGGCGGACGCCGGCGCCTCCTCGCCAAGCAGGGCGACGACCTGGTAAGGCTCCGTCACGTCGAGCACGTCGACATCCGATCGCAGGCGGTAGCCCTGCAGCCGCCGCAGCAGGTCGTCGCGGCGGGCCGCCTCGCAGTCCAGGACCAGCGCCCCATCGAAGGGCAGCGCGATGACGTCGTGCAGGTACTTGCCCTGCGGCGTCAGGAGTGCCGCCCAGATGGCGCGGCCATCCTCGACCCTGGCGACATCGTTCGACAGCAAACCCTGCAGGAACGGCACCCGGTCCGGGCCGGTGACCGCGATCAGGCCACGGTCGGGCAGGGGTACGGCGATGGGCAGGGGCATGCGATGTGGCCTGGACGGGTCTATGCGGTATCGCTCACGTAAGCGCGGGGCGGCCGTCCGGCAAGGTGCCGGTTGAGCGTCCGGCCCCGTCAGCGCCGCCGCGGCAGGCAGTCCTGGCCCGACTGCTTCAGCCGGGTGCAGAACGCGTCCGCCTCGGCGCGGCTGGCGTAATCGCCGACCAGGACGCGGATGAAGACGCCCTTGGCGCCAAGGTCGGCGGCGGCGAAGGTCGGCTCCAGCCCTTGCAGCAGCGCCGACTGCCGCTGCGCGATGGCCCGCCATTGCCTCTCCGCTTCGGCCCGGTCGGGCAGGGCGGCCAGTTGTACGGCCCACTCCCCGGCGGTCGCGACCGCCGACGCCATTTGCGTCGGCGTAGCGGGCGCCGTCGCGGGCGGTGTTTGGACGGGGGCCGGTGCGGCAACCGGGGGGGCGGTGCGCGGTTCAGCGGGCGATGTCGCGACGGCCGGGCGGGCCGGCGGAACGGGCGCCGGCTCCGGCTGGCGGGATGGTGTTGGTGCTGGCGCTGCTGCCGGAACTTCCGCCAGTTGCGGCGCCGGTTGGACCGGAGCGCCCGGCGTTCCGGCCTGGGCGGCCGCCAGCTTCATCGCTTCCGACTTCTGCGCAAGGGTCAGGGTCGCCTCGATCTCCTGGCGCAGGTTGATGGCCTGGAGCAGCCCCTGACGTTCCGCCCGGAGCGCCCAGGCCATCGCCTTCACCTGATCGGCGGCGGTGCCCAGACCGAAATGGTAGAGGACGGCCACGTTGTTCTGGGCGTGGGGATCGCCGGCCTGGGCCGCAGGCTCCAGCAGGCGGAACGCGCGGGCGTAATCGGCCGGCACCCCGTCGGCATAGGCATAGGCGGTTCCGGCCGTGACCGCAGCCTGCACATGCCCGGTCGCCGCCGCCCGCTCGAGCAGGGCGAGTCCCGCCGGCATGTCCTTCGGCACCCCCTGGCCCATCACCAGCATCTGCCCGGCCAGGAAAAGCGCCTGGACATTGCCGGCGTCCCCGGCGGCCCTGAATTCCCGCAAGGCGGTCGGATACTCGCCAGCCAGGAAGGCGCGCCGCCCCGCCTCCAGGTCGGCATGGGCGCCCGTGGGCAGCAGGAGCATCCCCGCCGCCAGGGCCATGGCCAGTGTCTTCAATGGTGCGCGGCGCGGCATCTCGTACTACGGCGAAAGTGGCAGGATCGACTCCGCCTAAGGATGCAGCCCCGGCCGCGAAGGGCAAGAGGCATGCGCATGCCCGGCCGCGTTGATCTTGACGGATGCCCCGCCGCGCTGTTGAACCAGGGTCGCGTTTCCGCCCTATGCCCGCCGGAGCCGACATGGCCAAGAAGAACCCGCTGAACCTGAACCCG
>JAJUIU010000005.1 GCA_029267445.1 Rhodospirillaceae bacterium | reverse complement strand
GGGGGCCGCCCCCCTGGCCCCCGCCGGGGCCGGGAGCGGGGGTAAGGTGCCGCCTACTGGCCCGCCGACTCCCGGCACCGTAACCCCTCACCCGGCGCTACGCGCCACCCTCTCCCTCAGGGAGAGGGAAGAGTGAAGCGCGCCGCTAGTCCGCCGCGTCCGCCGCCGTCCCATGCAGCGCGGTGGCCGTGATCCACCCGCCGCCCAGCACCCGGTCGCCCCTGTAGAACACCGCCGCCTGCCCCGGCGACACGCCGTACTGCGGCTGGTCCAGGGTCAAGAGCGCCTTGCCCGGAGCGGTCAGCGTCAGCCGCGCCGGAGCCGCCTCCTGGGCGGAGCGCAGCTTCACCGCCACCGGCATGTAGGTCGCGTCCGTTCCGCCCAGCCAGTTCACCTCGCCCAGGGTGACGAGGTCGCGGGCCAGCGCCGCCTTCGGCCCCACCACCACGCGGCGCGTCGCCGGCTCCAGCCGCACGACGTAGAGCGGGTCCAGCTCCTCCCCCTCCGGCGTCTTGCGCCCGCCGATGCCCAGGCCCTTGCGCTGGCCGACGGTGAAGTTGATGACGCCGGCGTGCCGGCCCAGCACGCGGCCGTCCACATGCACGATCTCGCCCGGCTCCGCCGCCCCCGGCCGCAGCTTCTCCACCACCTGGGCATAGCCGCCGGTGGGCACGAAGCAGATGTCCTGGCTGTCGGGCTTGTCCGCCACCGGCAGTCCCAGCCGCTCGGCGATGGCGCGGGTCTCGCTCTTGGGCATGTGGCCCAGCGGGAAGCGCAGGAAGCCGAGCTGCTCCGTCGTGGTGGCGAACAGGAAATAGCTCTGGTCCTTGCCCGGATCGGCCCCCCGGTGCAGTTCCGGGCCGTTGGGGCCCATGATCCGCTGCGCGTAATGCCCGGTGGCGAGGCAGTCGGCCCCCAGGTCCCTCGCCTGCTCCAGCAGGTCCTTGAACTTGACCTTCTGGTTGCAGCGCACACAGGGGATTGGCGTGGCGCCCTGGAGGTAGGTGTCGACGAAATCGTCGATCACCGCCTGCCGGAACCGGCTCTCGTAATCCAGCACATAGTGCGGAAACCCCAGCGCGTCGGCCACCCGCCGGGCGTCGTAGATGTCCTGCCCGGCACAGCACGCCCCCTTCTTGCCCACGGTCATGCCGTGGTCGTAGAGCTGCAGCGTGATGCCGACGACGTCGTAGCCCTGCTCCTTCAGCAAGGCCGCCGTGACGGACGAATCCACCCCGCCCGACATGGCCACCACCACGCGGGTCTCGCTCGGGGCCTTGTCGAAGCCCAGGCTGTTCGGTCCGTCACGCATGGCGGCGAATATGGGCGACACCCGGCCGCACTGCAATCGCGACGTGCGGACCCTGGTCCACAGATGGACAAGGATGAACCCGGATGGGCCGTGGCGCCAGGCATCGGCACGCCCCCTGCTCGTCATCCCTGAAGTCCAGCGCGCGGGGCCGCCCGTCTCCCGGCTTTCTCCGTGTTCGGAACGGGCAGGGCCTTCGCCCCTGCCGCCGTCACGGCATCTGTGTTTACCTGTGTCCATCTGTGGACAACCGGAAATCCAGAGGGACGGAAACCATGCCCAGCAGCGCCGCGTTCGCGCCCGAAAGCCGGACCGCCCAAATCAATGGTCTGCGCATGCACTGGCTGGAGGCCGGGTCGGGGCCGCTGGTCATCCTCTGCCACGGCTTCCCGGAGCTGTCCTGGTCCTGGCGCAAGCAGATCGGCGCGCTCGCCGCCGCCGGTTACCGCGTGGTGGCGCCCGACATGCGCGGCTACGGCGGCACCGACGCCCCGGCCGACATCGCCGCCTACACGATCTTCCACCTGACGGGCGACATCCTGGGCCTGCTGGACCATCTGGGCGAACGGCAGGCCGTGGTGGTGGGGCATGACTGGGGCGCCCCCGTGGCCTGGCACTGCGGCCTGTTCCGGCCCGACCGGTTCCGTGCCGTGGCGGGCCTGTCCGTGCCGTACCAGCCGCGCGGCGCCATCAGCCTGCCGGACATGATGACGAAGCTCGGCATGCACCGTTTCTACATGATGCATTTCCAGGAACCGGGCGTGGCGGAGGCGGAGCTGGACCCAGACCCCTACCAGACCCAGCTCCGCCTGTTCTGGAGCGCCAGCGGCACGGGTGCTGCGGAAGGGGCCGGCTGGCCCGCCATCGTCCCGCCCGGCAAGACGCTGCTGGAGGCCTGCTCCGTCCCCTCCGCCCTGCCCGCCTGGCTGGAGGACGAGGACCTGCGCCGTTATGCGGAGACGTTCCGCCGTACGGGCTACCGGGGCGGGCTGAACTGGTACCGCAACCTGCACCGCAACTGGGAACTGGGTGCGGCCTTCCACGGGGCACCCATCACCGTGCCCACCCTGTTCATCGCCGGCAGCCTGGACGGCGTGATCCGCATGCCCGGCATGGACAAGGCGGTGGACGCCCTGCCCAAGGTCTGCCTCCAGCACCGTGGCACCCACATCGTCGAAGGGGCCGGCCACTGGGTGCAGCAGGAGATGCCGGAGCCCGTCAACGCCGCCTTGCTGGAGTTCCTGGCGGGGCTGTAAGGCGTAGCCGGTTCGCGGATCCGTGCGTCGCCTCGCCCTTCGACGGGCTCAGGGTGAGGCGATCGGGAGAGTTCGGAAAACGCTGAGGCGCCACCCGCCGGCCTCACCCTGAGCCTGTCGAAGGGCGAGGCCGGCAACCGGCCAGCCGCGCCCCCGGCCTGATGATTCAACACGGAGGCACGGAGGCACGGAGGTTCCGGAGTGGTGTCCACAGATGGACACAGATGAACACAGATGAACAGGACCGCTCGAACAACGACCGGCGCAGCCGGTCAGGATGATTGATCCGCCTGCGGCGGGGCTTTGCGGACCATCTTCTCCATCTGTCTTTGTCTTTGTTTATCTGTGTTCATCTGTGTCCATCTGTGGACACCTACCCTGAACCTCCGCGCCTCCGCGCCTCCGTGTTAAATCCGCCCCTGAACCTCAGTTCTTCTTCGGCTCTCCCAGCGTGAACAGGGCCTTGTCGATGGGCACGTTCACCTTCGTCTCCGTCCACCAGACCTCGTTCGAGATCACCCCGTCATAGTAGAGCCGCAGGTGCCCCGCCTGAACCCAGCGCGGGTTGTCCAGCACCTTGAAGTCGTCATAGATGCGCTCGTGCCAGCCGCGCGCCGTGTCGAACCCGGCCTTGCGGATGTGGAAGGTCTTCTTGTCCATGCCGAACAGGGTCTTGCCGCCCTTGGGGTCCTCGATCCGGACCATGTAGACCGGGTGTCCGTCCACCTTGTCGTCCGGCAGGCGGCTGATCTTGAAGCCGGGCTTCAGCGCGTGGCGGATGATGCCGAAGCCGAAATTGCTGGCCCACATCCGCTCGGCTTCCTTCGGGTCGACCTTGCCGTTCTGGTTCCAGCTGTCCTGCCCGTCATAGCTGACCTGGAACATGACCTTGTCGCCGATGAAGCTGTCGATCCGCACCAGCCCGTCCGGCCCGTGCGCCTCCTCCCGGTTGGGGTCGAACACGCGCCACATGGCGTAGCGGTCGGCCTTCACCTGCGGCTGGTGGGTGCCCTGGGGATAGAAGACGGCATGGCCTGAAAGCACCAGGGTGCGCACATTCGCCCAGTCCTCACCGCCGGCCGCCTCGATGGTCTTCTCCAGGATGGCGCGGGCGTCCAGTTCCTGCGCCTTGACGGGCGCCACCCAGATCGCCACCACCGCCAGCAGAACCGCCAAAGCCCGCATCGCCCGCCTCCCCCGCCTCGTTTCCGGGAAGGCTAGCACCGGCGGGTTGTCCGGACAAATGCGGTACTGTGCATCTGCCGCTCCGATCCCCGCGACACCCCTCGCCGTCATTCCCGCGCAAGCGGGAACCCATTCCGCAACCCGCCCCCACATTCAAAGTGGAGCGCGGGCGGATGGATGGGTTCCCGCTAGCGCGGGAATGACGGTCAGGGTGATTGGAACCGTGGAACGGGGACCGGGATCGGCTTCACCGCCGCCACGCGATCAGGCGCCGGGCCGCCTCGGCCATCTCCGCCTCGCTGCCCGCGAAGCTGAGGCGCACGAACCGCCGCCCGCGCGTCGTGTCGAAATCGATGCCGGGCGTGATCGCCACACCCGTGTCATGCAGGATGCGGCGGCAGAAATCCTCGCTGTCGTCCGTCAGGTCCGACACGTCGGCGTACAGGTAGAAGGCCCCGTCCGCCGGTGCCAGCTTCGAGAGCCCCGCCTTCGGCAGCTCGTTCAGCAGCAGGTCGCGGTTGTGCCGGTAGCGGGTGACATGGCCCTCCAGCTCGTCCACGCAGTCGAACGCCGCGATGGCCGCCGCCTGGCTCAGGGTCGGCGGGGAGATGTAGAGGTTCTGCGCCAGGCACTCCACGCTGCGCACCAGCTCCGGCGGCACCACCATCCAGCCCAGGCGCCAGCCGGTCATGCTGAAATACTTGCTGAAGCTGTTCACGACCAGCGCGCGATCCGTGATCGACAGCGCCGTCGCCGACGCCACGGTGCCGTACTCGATGCCGTGGTAGATCTCGTCGCTGATCAGCCGCACGCCCTTGGCCTCGCACCAGTCGGACAGGCGCCTCAGCTCGGCCGGGGCCAGCATGGTGCCGGCGGGGTTGCTGGGGCTCGCCACGATCAGGCCGCGCACCGGCCGGTCCAGCGCCTCCAGGAGGTCCACCGTCGGCTGGAACCGGGTCTCCGACCCCGCCGGCAGCTCCACCGGCTCGATGTCCAGGGCGCGCAGGATGTTTCGGTATGCCGGATATCCGGGGGCCGCCAGCGCCACGCGGTCGCCCGCCTCGAACGCGGCCAGGAACCCTAGGATGAAGGCGCCGCTGGACCCAGTGGTCACGGCGATGCGGGCCGGGTCGACCGTCACGCCGTGCTTCTGCCGGTACCAGCGGGCGATGGCCCCGCGCAATGCGGGCAGGCCCAGCGCGTCGGTGTAGCCGATCTTGTCGGTCTCCAGCGCCAGTTTCGCCGTCGCCAGCACGCCGCGCGGGGCCGGGGTGCTGGGCTGCCCCACCTCCAGGTGCAGCACGTCCCCGCCCGCCGCCTGCCGCTCGTTGGCGGCGCGCAGCACCTCCATGACGATGAAGGGCGCCACCTTGCCGCGCGCCGCCGCGTCCCAGCAGTCGGGCCGGGCATTGGGCTGGGAATTGGGCTTGCGGTGCAACTCCGCCCTTTCGTCGCCAGATTCTTTGTGCTGAAGATCAGGCGGCGGGGGGACGCCAAGGGAAGATGTCATGATGCGTGTTCCAGGACCGCTGGCAAGGCTGGCGGTGACGTGGGCGGTGGCCGCGGCGCTGCTGCTCCAGACGCTCGCGGTCCCGTCCGCATGGGCGCAGCAGCGGCAGATCAGTTTCGTCCGCGACGCGGAAATCGAACATATCCTTCGCCGCTACGCCACCCCGATCTTCGAGGCGGCGGGGATAGCACCGGCCGCCGTCCAGATCGTGCTGGTGAACGACGAATCGATCAACGCCTTCGTCGCCGGCGGCCAGAACATCTTCTTCCACACCGGCATGCTCATGGAATCCGCCGATCCGGAGCAGGTGATCGGCGTGCTGGCGCACGAGGCTGGGCACATCGCCGGCGGCCATCTGGCGCGCATGCGCGACGCCATCTCCGACGCCCAGATGCTGGCCACCATCGCCACCCTGATCGGCATGGCCGCCGCCATCGGCTCCGGCCGGGGCGATGTCGGCGCCGGCGTCATGGGCGGCGGGCAGGAGGCGGCGCGCCGCAGCTTCTTCGCCTTCAGCCGCACCCAGGAGGGCTCGGCCGACGAGTTCGCCATGACCATGCTGGAGCGGGTGGGCTGGTCCTCCCACGGGCTGCTCAGCTTCATGCAGAAGCTGGCGGGGCAGGAGATGCTGCCGGAAAGCCGGCAGGTGGAGTATGTCCGCACCCACCCGCTGACCCGCGACCGCATCGAGGTGATCCGCAACTTCGTGGAGCGGGAGTCGCAGTTCACCAAGGCGCCCCTGCCGGCCGAGTTCTACGAGATGCACGCCCGCATGAAGGCGAAGCTGGTCGGCTATCTCCGCCCCGATCTGGCGCTGCGCCGCTATTCGCGGGACGACACCAGCGTCGCCGGCCGCTACGGCCGCGCCATCGCGCAGTTCCGCAAGGGCGACATCCGCGAGTCCCTGGCCCTGATGGACGCCCTCATCAAGGAGGAGCCGCAGAACCCCTGGTTCCACGAGTTCAAGGGCCAGATCCTGTTCGAGAACGGCCGCGCGAACGAGGCGGTACCGCCCTACCGCGAGGCCGTGCGGCTGCGCCCCGACAGCGGCCTGCTGCGCGCCTCCCTCGGCCACGCCCTGCTGGAGGTCGGCGACGACCGGCTGGTGAAGGAGGCCATCGCCACCCTGAACGAGGCCGCCCGGCTGGAGCGGCGCAGCGCCTTCACCTGGCGCCTGCTGGCCAGCGCCTACAGCCGCGCCAACCTGGAACCGCAGCTGGCCTACGCCCGCGCGGAGGAGGCGCTGGCCAGGGGCGACATCCGGGCCGCCAAGTTCCACGCCGACCGGGCCGAACAGCTCCTGCCCACCGGCTCGCCGGAATGGATCCGGGCGCAGGACATCCGGGTCATGGTGGAGGGCCGGGTGCAGGACATGCGGGCCCGCCGCTGAGTTGGCTGCTGAACCGGGACCTGAAACCGACCGGAAACCCTTCCGGCCTTGCATCGCCCCCGCCGCGCGCCCATCGTGCCGCCGTCATGACTGAAGGACGCCCGCCCATGATCCGCCGTTTCGCCCCCGCCCTCGCCGCCCTCCTGCTGGCGACGGCCGCGCAGCCCGCCCTGGCCCAGGCCGACAAGTTCATGGACAAGGCGGCGGTGGAGCGGATCGTCCGCGACTACATCCTGGCCAATCCCGAGATCATCGTGGAGGCGATGCAGGTCCTGGAGGCCCGCAACCAGGCGGCGGCGGCCGAGGCCCGGCAGGAGGCGATCCGCTCCAGCGCCAAGGAGCTTTACGAGAGTGGCTCGCCCGTGGGCGGCAACCCCAAGGGCGACGTCACGCTGGTGGAGTTCTTCGACTACAACTGCGGCTTCTGCAAGCGGGCGAATCCGGAGCGCAACAAGGCGGTGGAGGCCGACGGCAAGGTCCGCGTTGTCTTCAAGGAATTCCCGATTCTCGGCCCCGGCTCCGTCTACGCCGCCCGCGCCGCACTGGCCGCCCGCGAACAGGGCAAGTACGTGGAGCTGCACGAGGCCCTGTTCGAGCACCAGGGGCCGCTGAACGAGGCCGCCGTTCTGGAGATCGCCAAGTCCCTGAAGCTCGACATCGACCGGCTCAAGACCGACATGGACAAGCCGGCCGTGCTGGATGAGATCCAGGCCAACGTGGCGCTGGCGCGGAAGCTCGGAATCCAGGGCACGCCGGGCTTCGTCATCGGCGAACAGCTGATCCCCGGCGCCATCGACGCCGCCACCTTCGGCCAGCTGTTCGAGGCGGCCCGCAAGACCGGCAAGGGCGGCTGAGGCGGTTCCCGCCCCGCCCTCCCCGAGCCCCGTCCCGAGCACCACTCCGTGGCGCCGTTCAGCCTTGGGCATTGCCCGGCGGGGGCGGCGTGCTATAAACGCCCCGCTTTCCGACGGACCTCGCAAGGGCGCTGCCTTTGGCCATCCAACCCTCCGTGCTGATCCTGAACGGGCCGAACCTCAACCTGCTCGGCACGCGGGAGCCGCACATCTACGGCACGGAGACGCTGGACGACATCGAGGCGGCCTGCCGCGAGCTGGCGGCGGGCCTGGATCTGGAGATCGACTTCCGCCAGTCGAACCACGAGGGCGAGCTGATCGACTGGATCCACGAGGCGCGGGGCGAGCATGACGCGATCATCGTCAACGGCGGCGCCTACACCCACACCTCGATCGCCATCATGGACGCGCTGTCGGCCGTGGCGCTGCCGGTTGTCGAGGTCCATCTGAGCAACATCTTTCGTCGGGAACCGTTTCGGCACCATTCGTACGTGTCGATGGCGGCGACCGGCGTCATCTGCGGTTTCGGTTCGCAGGGGTATCTCCTGGCGCTCCAGGCGGCGGCCCGCCTGATCGACGCCTCGGGGGATGCGTGACCGAACGCGTTTTTGCGGAGCCGGGGCCATGAAGAAAACTGCCGGAGGCGGTGACGGGAAGATGTCCAGTTTCGATTTGGATGCGGAATTCGTGCGCAAGATGGCCCTCCTGCTCCAGGAGACGGGCCTGACCGAGATGGAGTATTCGGAGGGGGAGCGCCGCATCCGCCTGACCCGGCAGATGATGATGGCCCCCGCACCGATGGCCGCCATGCCCGCCGCCGCGCCGGCCCCGGCCGCGGCCCCCGCCGCCCCCGCCCTGAAGGAGGCGCCCGCCCCGGCGGCGCAGCATCCGGGTGCCGTGAAGTCGCCCATGGTCGGCACCGCCTATCTGGCGCCGGAGCCGGGGGCCGCCCCGTTCGTGAAGGTGGGCGACCAGGTCAAGGCCGGTCAGACCCTGCTGATCATCGAGGCCATGAAGGTGATGAACCCGATCAAGGCCCCGAAATCCGGCACCGTGACCCAGCTGCTCATCGCCGACGCGCAGCCGGTGGAGTTCGGCGAAGCCCTTCTCGTCATCGAGTGATCCGGACATGTCCCAGGACGGCCTGTTCGAGAAGGTTCTGATCGCCAACCGCGGCGAGATCGCGCTGCGCATCCACCGCGCCTGCCGCGAGATGGGGATCAAGACCGTGGCGGTGCATTCCACCGCCGACGCCGACGCCATGCATGTGCGCCTGGCGGACGAGAGCGTGTGCATCGGCCCGCCGGCCGCGAAGGAGAGCTACCTCAACATCCCCTCGATCCTGTCGGCCGCCGCCATCACGGGCGCGGACGCGATCCATCCGGGCATCGGCTTCATGGCCGAGAACGCGCAGTTCGCCCAGATGGTGATCGAGCACGGCTTCGCCTGGATCGGCCCGACGCCGGAGCATATCCGGATCATGGGCGACAAGGTCACCGCCAAGAAGACCGTGATCGAGCTGGGCCTGCCCTGCGTGCCCGGCTCCGACGGGCCGGTGAAGGATTTCGAGGACGCGGCGGCCGTGGCCGACCGCATCGGCTATCCGATCCTGATCAAGGCGGCGGCCGGCGGCGGTGGCAAGGGCATGAAGGTGGCCTGGAACCGCGACCAGCTGCGGGAGGCCTACCAGCTCGCCCGGGGCGAGGCCCGCGCGGCGTTCGGGAACGACCAGGTCTATATCGAGAAGTATCTGGCGAACCCGCGCCATATCGAAATCCAGCTCCTCGGCGACCACCACGGCAACGTGGTCCATTTCGGGGAGCGCGACTGCTCCATCCAGCGCCGCCACCAGAAGGTGGTGGAGGAGGCGCCCTCCCCGGCGCTGAACGCGGCGGAGCGCCAGCAGATCGGCGACCTCGCGGCCAGCGTGGCCCAGCGTCTCGGCTACCGGGGTGTCGGGACCATGGAGTTCCTGTACGAGGACGGGAACTTCTACTTCATCGAGATGAACACCCGCCTCCAGATCGAGCACACGATCAGCGAGATGATCACCGGCGTCGATTTGGTGCGCGAGCAGATCAAGGTGGCCACGGGCGCCCCGCTCGGCTTCGGCCAGAAGGACATCCCCTTCAACGGCCACTCGATCGAGTGCCGCATCAACGCCGAACATCCGGAGACCTTCGCCCCCTCGCCGGGCAAGGTGACCCGCTATCACGCCCCCGGCGGCCTCGGCGTCCGCGTGGATTCGGCCCTCTATGACGGCTACCGGATCCCGCCCCACTACGACAGCATGATCGCCAAGCTGATCGTCCACGGGAACACCCGGAACGAGTGCCTGATGCGGCTGCGCCGGGCGCTGGAGGAGTTCGTGATCGAGGGGGTGGACACCTCCATCCCGCTCCACCAGAAGATCATCGCCGAGCCGGACTTCATCAACGGCGACTACGACATCAAGTGGATGGAGGAGTGGATGAAGCGGCGCCAGGGTTCCTGAACGCCGCCGTCATTTCCCGCCCGCCATTCCCGCCCGTCTCACCCCACCTTCGGCCGGTCCTCCGGCAGGCGCCGCCCCAGCACCTGGAAGGCGACCACCTCCGACAGGTTCGTCGCGTGGTCGCCGATCCGCTCCAGCGCCTTCGCCACGAAATGCAGGTGCAGGCACGCCCCGCCCTGCCGCGGGTCGGCCTCGGAACAGGCGCTGATGGCGTTGGACGCGCGCAGATACTGCTCGTCGATGCCCGCGTCGCTTTCCCATACCCGTATCGCTGCGTCGGCGTCCCGGCGCGCCGCCGCGTTGTTGGCGGCATGCAGCGCCGCCTGCACCGCGCGCCCCAGCTCCACCACCTCGGCCATGGCCGCCACCGACGCGGCGGCGTTCAGCTCCAGCGTCCGCTTGGCGATGTGCTTGATGTTGTCGCCGATGCGCTCGTAGCCGTTCGCGACCTTCAGGGCGCCCAGCACCGTCCGCAGGTCGACGGCCACCGGCTGCCGCAGCGCGAACAGCCTCACGACCAGCTCCTCCGCCTCGCGTTCCAGCCGGTCGACGTTCTGGTCGGCCGCGACCACCCGCCGGGCCGTCTCGTCGTCCCGGGTCTCCAGGGCCCGCAGCGCAAGCTCGATCTGCTGCTCGCAGCGGCCGCCCATCTCGGCCAGGATCGCCTCCAGCCGCGACAGCTCCACATCGTAGCTGTGGTGGATGTGATTGCCCGCGCGCTCGGCCATCGCCCCTCCTTCCGGCCCCGTTCGAGGGCCCGCCATGATGCTAGGACAGAAAAGTTAACGCTTGGAAGTGTCCACCCTCCCGCCGTGCCTGCCGGGCAGCGGTACGCCGACGGGCGGTATCCGGGTGAAACGCGCGGCGGGCCTTGGGACTCGGCGGATCGATGCGCTAGACTCCGGTCCGCCGCCATGCTGACCCTGACGCCCGAACTCCTGCTCCGCGCCTATGCCGCCGGCATCTTCCCGATGGCGGAGAGCGCCGACTCGAAGGAACTGCTCTGGTTCGATCCGCCGCTGCGCGGCATCCTTCCGCTCGACGGGTTCCACGTCCCCCGCAGCCTGCGCAAGATCGTCCGACGGCGGGTGTTCCAGGTGAAGGTCGACACCGCCTTCCGCGACGTGGTCATCGCCTGCGGTGAGCCGACGGCCGACCGGCCGAACACCTGGATCAACGAGGATATCCTCAACGCCTACGCGGCCCTGCACGAGCGGGGCTACGCCCATTCCGTGGAATGCTGGCGCGACGGGCGGCTGGTCGGGGGCCTCTACGGCGTGGCGCTCGGTGCCGCCTTCTTCGGCGAGAGCATGTTCAGCCGCGAGACCGACGCCAGCAAGGTGGCCCTCGTCCATCTCGTGGCGCGGCTCGTGCGCGGGCGTTTCGGCCTGCTCGACACCCAGTTCGTCACCAGCCACCTCGCCCGCTTCGGCGCGGTGGAGATCAGCCGCATCCGCTACAAGCGCCTGCTCAACGCCGCCGTGTCACGGGAGGCGCGGTTTCACTGCGGCGTGTCGGAGGCCGAGCTGGTGGACTCGTTCCTGCAGTCGATCACCCAGACATCGTAGACCGGGTGCTCCATCGCCGACAGGGCGGGGCTGGAGGCGAACATCCAGCCGCTGAAGTGGCCCTTCGGCTCCTCGCCCTGCTTCCGCTCGACGATCTCCACGAACGCGGCGCTCTCCGGCGGGTCCACCGGCGGCGCCTTGCGGCAGGCGCGGACGGTCACGGACAGCTGGCCGAACTGGTTCACGCCCCCCACCGGCACGGTGAAGGTGCTGGTCCGCGCGGTGATCTTGTCCAGCCCCTGCAGCACGGCGACCTGCTTGTCCTCGAAGGTCCGCTCCTGCGCGGGCGGGGGCGCGTTCGGGGTCCGGCGCAGGCCGGTGATGCCGCTCCGCTGCTCCGGCGGCAGGGCGACAGGGGCATCAGTGGCGGGTTCGGCCGGAGCGGCCTCACCCGACGGCGGCACCTCCGCACCGGTCTGGGGCACGGCCTCTGTCGCGGGCGGCGGCGTCTCTGTCGTCGGTGCCGGCTCCGCCGGCTGCGGCGCGGGGATGACGGCCTGCGACGGCGGCACCTGCGGCGCCGGTCCGGGCGTGCTCGGGCTCTGCGCAAGCGCTGCCGCGGGCAGTAGCGCGGCCAGCGCCGCCATGCGGGCGATCCGGCGGAAGGTGGCTGTCATCATCGGGTCGGTTCCGTGCATGGCCGTCACACCTACCCTGCCCGCCGACTATGTCAATATCGGGGTGGGTCAACATCGCGGTGCGCCGCAGCGGGGCGCGCTCAGGTGGCGACCGCCCGGAACCGCAGCCGGACATAGTCCGCCCACCAGCTTCCGTCCGCCCGGCGCAGCACCGGCGCGCAGGCCTCCTCCACCTCGGCCATCAGCGCCGCGCGCTCCGGTTCTGGCACCCGCGCCAGGAACGGGCCGCCGAACGTCTCCAGCCAGGGGCGCAGGCCATGTTCCAGGTGCGACGGCCGGGGGAAATGGCTCATCGCCTCGACCCGGAACCCGGCGCGCTCCAGCCGCAGCCGGTAGTCCTCGGGCGTGGGGAAGAACCAGGGGTCCGCCCCCGCCCCGTCCAGCCCGCGCCGGTCCAGCGCCGCGATCAGCGCGCGGCGCGTCGTCTCCACGTTGCCCGCCCCGCCCAGCTCCGCCACGAAGCGTCCGCCCGGCCGCAGCGCGCGGGCGACACCGGCGATCACCGCGTCGGCGTCCCGCATCCAGTGCAGGGCCGCGTTGGAGAAGACGGCGTCGAACTCCGCCTCGTAGGGCAGCTCATGCCCGTTCACCACAAAGGCGTCCAGGCCCCGCGCCCGCGCCATCGCGACCATGGACGGGTCGGCGTCCACGGCCACCACCGCCACACCCGCCGCGGCGAGTTCGGCCGTTAAGGCGCCGTCGCCGCAGCCGAGGTCGAGGATGCGCTCACCCGGGCGCGGATCGAGCAGGCCGATCAGCGAACGGCCATACTCGGCCACGAACCGAAACTCGCGGGCGTATCGTTCGGCGTCCCAGGCCTGCGCCGGTCCCCGGTCGGGGCGGTCCGGGTCGGCAGGGCTCACTGCCCACCCAGCAGGCCGCCCGGCTGCGCGCCCGAAGGCTGGGCGCCTTGCCCGGCCGGAGCCGCGCCGTTCGCGCCCTGCGCCCCACCTTGGGCGCCCCCGCCGGTGGAGCTGAAGATGAACCGGCCCAGCAGATCTTCCAGGTTCACCGCCGACTGGGTGAACTGGAGGCGGGCGCCGGCCTGCAGCATCTCCTCGGCTCCGCCGGGCTGCAGGTCGATGAAGCGGCCGCCCAGCAGGCTCTCGCTGGCGATGGCGGCCACCGTGTCCTCCGGCAGCTTCACCGCGTTGTCGATCTCCAGCGTCAGGACGGCCTGGAAGCTGTCCTTGTCCAGCCGTTGCCCCACGACGGTGCCGACCTTGACGCCGCTGATCCGGACGTCCGCACCGCTGGCGATGCCGCCGGTGCTGGTGAAGCTGGCCTCCAGCGGATAGCCGCCCGTGCTCCGCACATTCCCCGTCGTGTAGGCGAAGAACAGGAAGAAGCCCGCCACCACGAGGACGACGGCGCCAAGCACGGTTTCGATCACATTCCTGCGCATGGGATTCCGGAGAGCAGCCGAAGAACGTGACGGACATGGGGCCGATGGCGGCCCCTGTCCAGTGGAAAGCGCGCCGCCGGCGCCGTGCGGCGAACCCTCAGTTCGGCGACCAGGGCTCGTAGTCGCCGGTGGCGCGGGCGCGCTGGCCGCCCTGCGTCAGGTGCCCCGGCGGCCGGTAGGCGCCGATGGTGCCGGTCGGGTTCGGCAGGTGCTCCTTCACCCAGGGCTTGTGGAAGGGGCTCGTCCCCTCCGGCAGCGGCGCGTCCATGGAATGGTGCAGCCAGCCGTGCCATTCGGGCGGAACCTTGGAGGCCTCGGGCAGGCCGTTGTAGATCACCCAGCGGCGTTCCCGCGTCCCCCGCTTCGGCCGCTTGTCCTTGTAGTAGGTGTTGCCGTAGCGGTCGGTGCCGACCAGCTCGCCCCGCCGCCAGGTCAGGAAGCGGATGGCGAAGTTCGACATCCAGGTCGCGAAATCGACTTTGTCCGTCATGATCGTCCGCAGGTGATCGACAGGCGCCCCAGGGGATCGCGACGGGGCGCCGAAACCGGCCGGGACTATGGCACCACCCGCCCCGCCCGTCCACAGCCCGGTTGCGCCGCGGAAAGCGGTGCGGGTCCCGCCGGGCCTGCGCCTTACCGGCCATTCTTTGTTCAACACGGAGGCACGGAGACACGGAGGCTTGGAGCGATAGCGATCAGTGGGCGACGCGGCGAATTCCCAGGCGCATCACCGGGACGTTGAAGTTCAGAATGTACCCAAGCCGCTTCGCGGTTATCCGGAGATATGTGAGAAGCTGCGCCTCGTGCAGCGGAAGTAGCGTCTCGACGGCCTTCACTTCCAGAACTACGGAGTTCTCGACCAGCAGATCCAGCCTCAGGCCGCCGTCCAGGCGCTCGCCCTTGTAGTGGATCGGCAGCGCCACCTGCCTCTGCCAGCGGAGCCCTGCGAGGTCCAGTTCCCGGGTGAGGCAGGTCTCGTAAACGCTTTCCAGCAGGCCCGGCCCAAGTTCGCGATGAACGGCGATGGCGGCGCCGATGATCCGGCTGCCGAGTGCATTCAGTTCCTCTGGAAGCTGGACCACCGCCATTCCCGACCTCACGCCACATGGCATGCTGCCGGCGCGGCGCGGGAAATCATGAGAACACCTTCACATGCATTCCGATCGGCCAAGCTCTATCAGCCGCCACGCGGCCGCAGGCCGCAGTAAACAATGATCGCCCCGAAGCCGCGTTGTCAGGGGCATGCGGCAACCTCCGTGCCTCCGTGCCTCCGTGTTGAATCGGCCCGGCTGTCAGAGGATCAGGACGGCCCCCGACCCCGCACCTTCGCCCAAAGCCGGGCGGCCGGGCCGGACTGGCCCTTCATCTCCCAGCCCACCAGCAGGATGCCCGCCGCGAACAGGGGCAGCACATAATAGATGAAGCGGAAGGCCAGCAACGCGCCCAGCACGCCGCTGGCGCTGCCCTGGGCGGAAAGGCCCAGCAGCATGACCGTTTCGAACACGCCCAGCCCGCCCGGCACGTGGCTCACCATCGCCACCACCATGGCGGCGCAGAATATGCCCAGGAACTCGAAGAAGCTGGCCCCGTGCCCTTCCGGCAGCAGCAGCCATAGCGCCGCCCCGGCCAGCATGATCTCGGCCGAGGCGATGACGATCTGCGCCAGCACCATCTTCGAACTCGGCAGTTCGAAGCTCCAGCTGCCGATGCGCACCGGCTTGTGGGTGACGCCGCTGACCACGCAGACCACCGCCAGGAAGGCCAGCACGCCCGCCGCCAGCGCCTGCACCGTCCACTCCGGCAGGCGCAGCAGCGTGGCCACCGGGTGCGGGCCCACCAGCATGCCGAGGCTGCCCATGAAGGCGACACCCAGGGTGAAGGTGGTGGTGGAGAAAACGACGATCTTGGCGATCGTCCCGGCCGACAGCCCCGCCACCGAATAGACGCGGAAGCGGACGGAGGCGCCGCTGATCACCGCCCAGCCGACATTGTTGGAGATGGCGTAGCCGGCGAAGCTGGCCAGCGCCACCGTGGCGTACTTCACCTTGATCCGCAGATGGTGCAGCGCCGACACGTCATAGAGGGTCAGCACCAGATAGCCCGCGATGGTGAAGCCGATCGCCTCCAGCACCTTCCACAGCGGCAGGCCGCGCAAATACGCCCAGACCTCGGCGAAATCCACCTCGGTCGCCACATGCTCCACCGCCACGGCGCCCAGCACCAGCAGGATCGCCACGGTGATGCCGGTGGACCAGAGCTTCAGGCGCCGGGACTTCGCGGCGGCGCGGGCGGCGCCGTCAGCGGCCGTGGCGCCGGGATCGGCTGCGGAGGGGTGGCCGGCGTCGGCGCCGGTCCGGTCGAACGGGGAGTCCATCGGGTGTTCGGTTGCGGTGGGGCCGTTCCCGGCCTCGTCGGGCGCACCCTGCCACCGCGCGCCCGCTTTGGGAAGTCCCCGGCCCGAATGTCGCGGGCGCGCCCGCGTCGCCCGAGTCCCGGCCCGGATCGCGCGGGATTCGGCACCCCCGCCGCCCGCCGCACGACCGCACGTCAAGCGCGAAGTTTTCTTGTCCGGGCCAGAACTAGTGGCCTACGCTCTCGTTGGACACAGCATCTTGGGGGCGGTGCGCGGTGGACCCATGCGCGACGGCCCCCGCGCCAGGGACGAACGAGGGGCAGCACGCCATGCGTATCGAGCGCCGTTTCACCACCGAGGGCCGCGACGCCTATGAGGGCATCGCCTTCCGCCGGACCACGAGCGAGATCCGCAATCCCGACGGCTCGGTCGTCTTCCAGGCCAAGGACATCGAGGTGCCGGCCGACTGGTCGCAGGTCGCCTGCGACATCCTCGCCCAGAAGTATTTCCGCAAGGCGGGCGTGCCTTCGGCCCTGAAGGCGGTGGAGGAGAACGACACGCCCTCCTTCCTCTGGCGCCATGTCGCCGCCGCAGCCGACACGCCCACCGTGGGCGAGACCTCGGCCCGGCAGGTGTTCGACCGGCTGGCCGGCACCTGGGCCTACTGGGGCTGGAAGGGCGGCTACTTCGACAGCGACGCCGACGCGCGCAGCTTCTTCGACGAGATGCGCTTCATGCTGGCCCGCCAGATGGCCGCACCCAACAGCCCGCAATGGTTCAACACCGGCCTGCATTGGGCCTACGGCATCGACGGGCCCAGCCAGGGCCATTTCTACGTCGATTTCCGCACCGGCCAGCTCGTCAAGTCCGACAGCGCCTACGAGCATCCGCAGCCGCACGCCTGCTTCATCCAGTCCGTCGCCGACGATCTGGTGAACGACGGCGGCATCATGGACCTCTGGGTGCGCGAGGCGCGGCTGTTCAAGTACGGCAGCGGCACCGGCACCAACTTCTCCCGCCTGCGCGGGGAGAACGAGAAGCTGTCCGGCGGCGGCCGTTCCTCCGGCCTGATGAGCTTCCTGAAGATCGGCGACCGTGCCGCCGGCGCCATCAAGTCCGGCGGCACCACCCGGCGTGCCGCCAAGATGGTGACGGTCGATCTCGACCATCCGGACATCGAATCCTACATCGACTGGAAGGTGGTGGAGGAGCAGAAGGTTGCTGCCCTGGTCGCCGGTTCCAAGCTCGCCGCCAAGCACCTGAACCAGGTGGTCGCCGCCTGCAACGAGGGGTTCGGCGCCCACGCCGACCGGCTCGATCCCACGAAGAACAAGGCGCTGAAGAAGGCCGTGCTGGCCGCCCGCCGGGCCATGATCCCGGAGAACTACATCCAGCGCGCCATCCAGCTCGCGGGCCAGGGCTATGACGCCTTCGACATCCGCACCTTCGACACCGACTGGGATTCGGAGGCCTACCTCACCGTTTCCGGCCAGAACTCCAACAATTCCGTGCGCGTCCCCAACGCCTTCCTGGAGGCGGTGCAGACCGACGGCGACTGGCACCTGACGGCCCGCCTCAACGGCAAGCCGGTGAGGACGCTGAAGGCCCGGGCGCTGTGGGACAAGGTCGCCTACGCCGCCTGGCAGTCCGCCGATCCCGGCGTGCAGTACGACACCACCATCAACGAGTGGCACACCTGCCCCGCCTCCGGCCGGATCAACGCCAGCAATCCGTGCTCGGAGTACATGTTCCTGGACGACACGGCCTGCAATCTGGCGTCCATGAACCTGATGGAGTTCCGTAAACCCGACGGTTCGTTCGACATCGCCGCCTTCGAGCACGCCACCCGCCTCTGGACCATCGTGCTCGAGATCAGCGTCCTGATGGCGCAGTTCCCATCCCGTGAGATCGCGCAGCTCTCCTACGAGTACCGCACGCTGGGCCTCGGCTACGCCAACATCGGCGGCCTGCTGATGGCGTCGGGCATCCCCTACGACAGTGCGGAGGGCCGGGCCATCTGTGCCGCCATCACCGCGATCATGACCGGTGTCGCCTACGCCACCAGTGCGGAGATGGCGGAGGAGCTGGGGCCCTTCCCCGGCTATGCCGCCAACCGCGAGGCCATGCTGCGCGTCATCCGCAACCACCGGCGTGCCGCCTGCGGGGAGCGCGGGGGCTATGAGGGCCTCAGCGTCCTGCCCGTGGCCCTGAACGCGGCCGAATGCCCGGACAAGGCCCTGGTGGACGCAGCGCAAGCCGCCTGGGACCGCGCCCTCGAGCTTGGCGAGCAGCACGGCTTCCGCAACGCCCAGGCCACGGTGATCGCCCCCACCGGCACCATCGGTCTGGTGATGGACTGCGACACCACCGGCATCGAGCCGGACTTCGCCCTGGTGAAGTTCAAGAAGCTGGCCGGCGGCGGCTATTTCAAGATCATCAACCGCGTGGTGCCGGAGGCGCTGGCCACCCTCGGCTACAGCCCGGAGCAGGTGCGCGACATCGAGCGTTACGCCGTCGGCCACGGCACCCTGGCGGGATCGCCCGGCATCAACCACGACACGCTGCGGGCCAAGGGCTTCGGCACGGAGCAGATCGAGAAGATCGAGGTCGGCCTCGCCAGCGCCTTCGACATCAAGTTCGCCTTCAATAAATGGACCCTGGGGGAGACCTTCTGCACCGAGGTGCTGGGCCTCACCCCGGCGCAGCTCGACGATTTCGCCTTCGACATGCTGGCCGCCATCGGCTTCGACCGGGCCGCGATCGACGCCGCCAACACCTATGTCTGTGGGGCCATGACCCTGGAGGGCGCGCCGCACCTTCGCGACGAGCACCTGCCCGTCTTCGACTGCGCCAGCCCCTGCGGCAAGATCGGCAAGCGCTACCTCTCCACCGAGGCGCACATCCGCATGATGGCGGCGGCCCAGCCCTTCATCTCGGGTGCGATCTCCAAGACCATCAACATGCCCAACCACGCCACGGTGGAGGAGTGCAAGGACGCCTACCTCCTCTCCTGGCGCCTGGGCCTGAAGGCGAACGCCCTCTACCGCGACGGCTCCAAGCTCAGCCAGCCGTTGAACGCGCAGGTGCTTGAGGAGGACGAGGACGACCTCTCCGAGGATACGGACGACACCGCGTCGGTCCTGGAGAAGATCGTCGCCGCCCCCGCCGCCCAGCGGGCGGAGATCGTGGCCGAGCGCATCGTCGAACGGATCGTGGAGCGCACCATCCGCCGTTCCGACCGGGAGAAGCTGCCCCACCGGCGCAAGGGCTACACCCAGAAGGCCATGGTGGGCGGGCACAAGGTGTATCTGCGCACCGGCGAGTACGAGGACGGCCGCCTGGGCGAGATCTTCATCGACATGCACAAGGAGGGGGCGGCCTTCCGCTCCCTGATGAACAACTTCGCCATCGCCATCAGCCTGGGCCTCCAGTACGGCGTCCCGCTGGAGGAGTATGTGGAGGCCTTCACCTTCACGCGGTTCGAGCCCTCGGGCCCCGTGCAGGGCAACGACGCCATCAAGATGGCGACCAGCATCCTGGACTACCTGTTCCGCGAGCTCGCCGTCTCCTACCTCGGCCGCAACGACCTCGCCCACGCCACGCCGGACGACCTGCTGCCCGATGCGCTGGGCGGGGGTGTGGCCCAGGCGGAGCTGGCGGAGATCGAGGCCGACGGCAGTGCCGACGCCGCGGCCGAGGCCGCCGCCGCCTTCAAGTCCCGCGCCGTGACGCAGGAGACGCTGGACGTGGTCGCCCGCGTGGCCAGCACCGGCTATGTCCGCTCCAACCTGCGGGTCCTGCCCGGCGGTCAGGCCAACAAGGCCATCCAGGCCTTTCGCACCGTCGCCGCAGAACCGCTCGCCGCCACGGGAACGGACTCCGCCCAGCCCCAGGCCTTCCAGCCGGGCCACGGCGGCACCACCCAGGCCGGCGCCGGCAACGTCGGCGTGGCCGGCGCCCCGCCGACCTCGGCCCGTGCGGCCGACGCCCGCTACGAGCGGATGAAGGAAGCCCGCGCCAAAGGCTACGAGGGCGACCCCTGCCCCGAATGCGGCAACATGACCCTGGTCCGCAACGGCACCTGCCTGAAATGCGACACCTGCGGCTCCACGACGGGGTGCAGCTAGCCCCTCTCGCCCACTACAGCCACTGCGAAAGCGGCGCCGTCCCCAAGGGGAGGCGCCGTTGTCGTTCCCGGCTTAAGGCGCCCTCAATTGGTCATCCCGGCCGAAGCGAAGCGAAGAGGGAGCCTGCCCCGGGCCTGACCCGGGGGGACCTCCGCTCCCCTTTCTCCTACCGCACGGTCTACCACCCGCTGGGACCTGCGGCGGCAGGGGCTTGAACCACGGAGGGCACGGAGGACCACGGAGGTGCACGGAGGGCACCGGCCCCTTACCCCGCCGCCCCGTCTCCGCCAGACAATCCCACCCCCCGCCTCCCTCTCCGTCTCCCCTCCGAAAGCAGGCGGATGAGCGAAGCGAGACTAAGGTTCGTCCCGCTCACAAAGACGCCCAGTGCCGCCCAAAAAAGGACGTTTTCCATCGGCAGTCAACGCCGGACACGGAGTCAATACACTGAGAATAAGGTAGAATTAGCTTTAAGCACGGCCGCAGGCCTGCAACGCGACAAAGTGGCCCCCGGCTACCTCTTCATTGCCAATTTCGGCGCTCTGTCAAGGGTTCAGCGGCCGAAGATTCAGTAAGGTAAAGCTTTGCCGTTCTTCACCAGTTGCATACTTGACCTGAGTCTTCGAACGGACTGAAGCCATGTAGCGCTGCTGCGTCGTCCACTCTTTTGGCACGTCATCAGCAACATCGCCCTTAATATCAAGTCCGCCATCTAGCGTCATTATATGAAAATACGAGGTATCCCCATCAAAACCCAAAAGAGTGCAGGCGAAATCAATATCTTGGGTCGCCTCATCGCTTTTCAGCTCGATCAGATTCTTCACAGCCGCAGCGTCGCCACTACTCAAGGACACGGAAACTCCATTATTAATATCTCTTCCCCAGCAGATTTCTGTGTCCAAACCATAAGAAGAGGCAACTTCTGCCCAGCTGTAAGCTTTACTTATTGCCGCGATGCCAACCTCTTTTGCCAAAGCGTTCAAATCGTCCGCTGTTTGCGCACTTAATGTCTTCTCGACAAAATGCAACGCCCGATCAAGCTCAGTTTCTCCAATCAAGAGCCGATCATTCGGAATTGACATCGCCACAACAACAGAGCCAGCAGCAGCACCGGCGAACTGCAGAGATGACATCTCTAATGCGTCACTTGTTGGGCGATATCGCTTCTTAGGTCCATTCTTTAAGGCATCATACACCGCGGTGAAAAGCTCTTGAAAACAAATTACTGACGCGGCCACTGCCCGAACCGGGTAGTTGCCAGACCAATCCCTTTTTATACGATAGGAAACGTAGTCGTTCTGAGCCAAGGCTAATGAATTATCTATTTTCCTATGCAGATCTCGCTGCCGCTTTTCTATAGATGCTTTGTTTATCCTCACAAAATCGTCATCATTCCCGGCCTCCGCAAAGTGCGCAAGCGCGGATTGCGTCTCGTTAAGCCGGTCTATGAGATATTGGAGTTCGCTCATGGCATCACCAAGAACGGAATCTTGACAACAAGCAAACCCTTCATTTGGTTTCCGCGACTAAATCCAAATTGGCGCAACCAGTAGGCGTACATATACTCGGACTCCGGTCGGCCTGGGTCTCTCAGCATCACATAGTTATCACATCGCCACCGCTCGTACAATGATTCAGATGAAAACCAATCTAAAAAGCGCCTTTCCGAATCATCCATTGCTGCAAGAACCGCTTTATCAACAATTAAGATCAAATCTACATCGTCAGGGTTCAGTTTGTTCGTAACGAAGCTCCCGTTAATCCACACTTCCCCCTTCATTCCATTTGCCATCAGAAGAGCAATGATTTGACGAAGGTTCTCCATCAGTCGAGGACGGGTGATCGAGTGCGGAAACGCTGAGACGCAAAGGCGTCCAACTGCCGCCAACTCAACTTTATGGAATCCAGGCGGCAGTAGCGGTGGAAACTCCTCTTTCTCATCAGCTGCCATATCTTAACTCCAATTTAGTTAGCATTCGAATTGATCGGCGGCAAAATGAATTCGCGGCTCGTGCCTAACGGCCTACAAGCCCAACAAGCCCAACAAGCAACCACTTACAGGGTAAATTCTATGGCGTTATATATCTGTTTATTCCGATGACAACAACGAACATTTATGCAGGGGGAAACCTGCGTTCATCGGTCGTCTGTCTGGAGATAACCACCGCCTCCAGACTGGATTCTGTGCGGCTTCCTACGATGCCCGCTGCCCTCTGCCAGCATCGTCCTCACCGCGACCGGCTGGCTGCTGCTTTGGTGGACTCGGCGGGGATCACCGTCCCGCCGGCCTCTGCCCTCACTTCGGCGGGCGGGGTCGCAGGAACTGGGCGGCCCTTCCAGAACGGGGTGTGGGCCGGACCAGGTCGGGGTTCGCCCGCAGCGCCGCCAGCGTCAGGGGGCTGATCGTGGCGGGATTGATCGCGCCGCTCCCGAAGCTGTAATGATGGCCGAACCCGTACAGGCGGCAGTACTTGCCATGGTGGGCCGTATAGAAGATGCCGATCCGCTGTCCGAACCGATAGTGCAGGCCGACAGGCCCATGCAGCCCGGTGCGCAGGATGCGGATCATGTGCGAGTCGCCCGTGTGCAACTGGCCATGGACCGCGATCGCCCGCTCAATCCGCTTGATTGTCTTCGCGTGATCTTTTTCAATTATCCCCAGGACGGCAAGGTAATCTCCGTCCGGGTGCAGTTGCAGCTCGTACACGCGGGCAATCCGGTGGAATGGGGGTCAGCCGTCAGGACGGCGGTGTGGGTCAATCAACGCCGGGGGAGCCCACGATCAGGGTGGGGATCACTTATCGGTCTTGGGGCGATAAGTCTGCCAGCCACCGACCTTCTCGGGCGAGTTGAGGCGATCGTACATCGGCCCGAAATGGGCCTGGACGTCGGCGTTCCAAGCGGGTGTGGTATCGCCTGCCTGCTTCGCTGCCAACCCTTGCTTCACTGTGGCGACCGCGGACTTTGCGAGCATGGCCGTTATTCCTGCTTCTGCGCCCGCATTCGCGCTAGTAGGCGGGATGCGGGCGGACAATCGGCGGTTCGGGCATTTCCCCGAACACTTCCTAGATATGTCGCACCCGACTGATCGTTTGTCCACCACTATCAATCGAGTTAGGGCCACCTAAAGCCACCAAGCGGTGCCTTCACCGCCATCTCGACCAAGTCCGCCACAGATCCGCAGCTTACGCAAACGTTTGCGCGGAGGCCCCCCTCCCTGGATTTTTGTCCTATCTTCTGCCACACTCCGCCCCGGTTTTGACCGGAACGGAGGGCGCGGGGGCGCGAGGCGGGGATGCGGGGGAACGCGGGTCGGGAACGGGCCTTCATTCGAATTGGTCACCTTTGTCACCTTAGAGGCGCAAAGTCCCTGATATCCCACAATTCCCATGTCACCTTTGATGTCACCTTAGATGTCACCTTTGACACCTTAGATGTCACCTTTGTCACCTTTGATGTCACCTTAGAGGCCACGCGGCCCGATGGCCTGTGCTGCGGCCTCGCCCTTCGACGGGCTCAGGGCGAGGCCGACTGGTCCTGTCGGCCTGCCCAAGGCGGGCACCGCCCTCCCCTGTCCCCTCACCCTGAGCTTGTCGTCGCTTCAGCGGACGCCGGAGGCGACCAGGGCGAGGGGACCGCACCGGGCCGATAGAGCGTGGCTGCAACGACACCTCCGAAACCTCCGTGCCGCCGTGCCTCCGTGTTGAACGGCCAGGACGCCGGCCGGCACGCACGTCAGCCGAAGATGCCCACGCTCTGCCGGTGGATGGCGATCAGGCGGCCGTCGGCGGCGTGGGTGGTCATGGCTTGGCCGCTGAAGCCGTGGCCCACATGGTCGGCCGCACTGCGCTGGAGGTACCAGCCGTCGGGTGCGGGGGCCTTGAGGTCGCCCGCATCCACCCCGTCGGGGAAATCCACGAACCAGGTCAGGCTCGCCACCGGCACCGGCCCCTGGATCATCGGCGTCGCCGCCGGCGGCAGCACGTCCAGCAGGGAGACGAGGCCCAGCTCCGTGCCCCGCGCCGCCGGGTCGCGGTGGCGCACCCACCAGCGCACCTCCGGCTCCTGTCTGCCCATGAAGGGCAGGCCCGTGGCCACGCGCACGTCGAAATGGCGCAGGAACACCGGGACCACCCCCTCCACGAAGGGCAGGACCATGGCGCCCTCACGGTCCGGCAGGGCCGTGTCGGCCGGGGCCGGGCGGGACAGGCGGCTTTCCCGGTCGGGTCCGAAGCAGGCGGTGAAGCTGCCGGCCACACCGCCGTCCGGCCCGACCAGCATGGCCTGCATGAAGCTTGCGCTGCGCCCGGCGCGCAGCGGGGTGACCGCGATGGTGACCTCGCCGTTGGCGGGGCCGACGAAGGCCATGGTGAAGCTGCGCAGCGGATGCGCGATCCCCGTCTCCCGCCGCACCGCCGCCAGGGCCAGCGCCGTGACGATGCCGCCAAAGCCGGCGCGACCCTGGCTCCAGCCCGGCGCCACATGCGCCTTCCACACCCCGCCATCCTGGCGCAGGCCGTCCATCGTCTCGGTCAGGGTGGGGCTGGGGGGCGTGTCGCTCACGGTGCCGTCTCCTCGGTTGGTTCCGCCTCGGCCGGCGCCTCATCCGCCGTCGCGGCGGCGGCGGCGTCCCGCTCCAGCACGGCGGCGAAGAATCCATCGGTGTCGTTGCGGGCCGGGGTCAGGCGCAGCATGGCGTCCAGCACAGGCGGGTTGCCAAGCCCCTCGGGCCACGCCTCCGGCACGGGCACCAGCCGCCAGCCGGGCCGGTTCACCAGGAAGCGCTCCACCTGCGCCTCGTTCTCGTCCCGCAGCATGGAGCATGTGGCGTATACGAGGCGCCCACCCGGCTTCACCAGCCGCGCCGCACTGTCCAGGATCTCCACCTGCAGCGGCAGCAGCTCGGCCAAGCCGGGGCCCAGCGGGCGCCAGCGGCTATCCGGGTTGCGGCGCCAGGTGCCCGTACCGGTGCAGGGCGCGTCCACCAACACCCGGTCGAACTTGCCCTTGTGCCGCTTCACCCAGGGGTCCCGGGCGGTGGACAGGCCCCGCGTCTCGATGTTGTGCAGGCCGGCGCGGCGGAAGCGCAGCTTGGCGCGGTCCAGCCGCTTCTCCAGCACGTCGGCCGCCACCACCCTGCCCTTGTTCGCCATCATGGCCGCGATGGCCAGGGTCTTGCCCCCGGCACCCGCGCAGAAATCCACCACCTGCATGCCGGGCCTGGCGTCCGTCAGCAGGGCCACCAGCTGCGATCCCTCGTCCTGGATCTCGAACAGCCCGTCGCGGAAGGCCTGCAGGGTGGACACGGGTGCGCGTCCCCTCACCCGCAGGCCGAAGGGCGACAGCGGCGTGGGCACCGCCTCCACCCCCGCCTCGGCCAGGGCCTTGCGCGCCGCCTCGCGGCCGCCCTTCAGCGGGTTCACCCGCAGATCCAGGGGTGCCTCCTCCAGCATGGCCGCCATCTCGGCCTGGAAGCGGTCGCCCAGCGTGGCGCGCAGGGCCGGGGCCGCCCAGTCCGGCACCTCGCCGCGCACCGCCTCCCCCTGCTGGGGCGTGTCCAGCGTGTGGCTGTCCAGCGCCCGGATCAGCTTGCGCTCCGGCTCGCTCAGGGGGGCCGGGCCGAACTTCGCCCCGTCGAACAGGGCCATGGTGGCCTCCGCCCGCCGGCCGCCGGCCAGCATCGTCTCCGCAATCAGCAGGGCGCGGGCGTCCTGCTTCTCGTGCCCCGCCTTGTCCAGCCACCAGTGCAGCCGGGCCCAGTGCCGCAGCACCGAATACACCAGCCCCGCCACCCCCTGCCGGTCCTTGGACCCGATGAAGCGGCGGTTCTTGAAATAGAGGCTGGCCACCGCGTCGGCGGGACGCGGCGTCGCCTCGATCTCGGACAGGAGCTCGATGGCCGCCTGGATGCGCGCGGCGGGTGTCATGGGGCGGGGCTCCTGGGGGAAAGCACCATCGATCAACCGGGCCGGTAGTTCGGCGCCTCGTTGGTGATGGTGATGTCGTGGACGTGGCTTTCGCGCAGGCCGGCGTTGGTGATGCGCACGAACCTCGGCTTCGTCTGCATCTCCGGGATGGTCTGGCAGCCGGTGTAGCCCATGGCCGCGCGCAGCCCGCCGACCAGCTGGTGGATCACCGCCCCGATCGGGCCCTTGTAGGGCACCCGGCCCTCGACACCCTCCGGCACCAGCTTCAGGGTGTTGGACACCTCGGCCTGGAAATAGCGGTCCGCACTGCCCCGCGCCATGGCGCCTACGCTGCCCATGCCGCGGTAGGATTTGTAGCTGCGGCCCTGGAACAGGATCACCTCGCCCGGGCTCTCGTCGGTGCCGGCGAACAGGCTGCCCAGCATGGCGGCGTCCGCCCCGGCGGCGATCGCCTTGGCGAGGTCGCCGGAATATTTGATGCCGCCGTCGGCGATCACCGGCACGCCCTGCTTGCGGCACTCCTCCACCACGTCGAGGATGGCCGTCAGCTGCGGCACGCCGACGCCGGCCACGATCCGGGTGGTGCAGATGCTGCCGGGTCCGATGCCCACCTTCACCGCGTCGGCACCCGCGTCGATCAGGCTCCTCGCCGCCTCGGCGGTGGCGACGTTGCCGGCGACGATCTGGGTGTAGTTGGAAAGCTTGCGGGCCGCGTTGACGGCCGCCGCCACCTTGGTGGAATGGCCGTGCGCGGTGTCCACCACCAGCACGTCCACCCCGGCGTCGAACAGCGCTTCGGCCCGGCGCAGACCGTCGGGACCGGTCCCGGTGGCCGCCGCCACGCGCAGGCGGCCCTTCTCGTCCTTGCAGGCGTTGGGGTGGAGCTGCGCCTTCTCGATGTCCTTCACCGTGATCAGGCCGATGCAGCGGTAGGCGTCGTCCACCACCACCAGCTTCTCGATCCGGTTCTGGTGCAGCAGGCGCTTGGCCTCGTCCTTGTCCACGCCCGGCTTGACCGTGACCAGCCGGTCCCTGGTCATCAGTTCGGACACCGGCTGCTGCGGGTTGGTGGCGAAACGGACGTCGCGGTTGGTCAGGATGCCGACCAGCTTGCCATTGCCGTCGGCGTCCAGCGGCCGCGACACCACCGGGATGCCGGAGATGCGGTAGTCCGCCATCAGCTGCAGCGCGTCGGCAAGCGTCGCGTCGGGATGGATGGTGATCGGGTTCACCACCATGCCGCTCTCGAACCGCTTGACCTTGCGCACCTCCTCCGCCTGGCGCTCGATGTCCAGGTTACGGTGGACGACACCCATCCCGCCCGCCTGGGCCATGGCGATGGCGAGGGCCGATTCCGTGACGGTGTCCATGGCGGCGGACAGCAGCGGTATGCCCAGCTCGATCGACTTGGTCAGGCGGGTCCGGGTGCTGACCTCGGCGGGCATCACGGCGGACTCGGCCGGCACCAGCAGCACGTCGTCGAAGGTCAGCGCCTCCCGGAACCGGTCGCCGATGGGGGTGATGCCGCCGATGCTCGTCATGAACCTGCTCTCCCGGGCGCCGGAGGGAGGGGGCGCCGCTCGCGTCCGATGGAATATGGGACGCCCTGTCCGCCGGTCATCTGGCGGTACGCGCATCCCAGGGTTCGAGGTTCGACGCACTATACACACGGGCGCGCTTTAGGGAAGGCACCAGATGTTGAAGACCGGCTATGCGCCGTCGGCGGGATCGGCCGGCTTCGCCCCGCCCCGGAACCCGGTGGCGACGATGTAGCTCTCGGCACTGTCCGCCCGGCTGGCGGCCGGCTTGGCGTTGCGCACCACGGCGAAGTCGCGCTTCAGCGCGTCGGACAGCCCCTTCTCCGCCCCGCCCTTGAACAGCTTGCAGACGAAGGCGCCGCCCGGCGCCAGCACCTCGGCCGCGAAGGCGTAGGCGGCCTCGGCCAGCCCCATGATGCGCAGATGGTCGGTCTGGGTGTGGCCGGTGGTGTTCGCCGCCATGTCCGACAGCACCACGTCCGCCGGCCCTTTCAGCAGGGTCTTCAGCCTGTCGGGTGCCGACGGGTCCAGGAAGTCCAGCTGGATGATCGTGGCGCCGGGCACCGGCTCCACCTCCAGCAGGTCGATACCGACGACCTTGCCCGCTCCCTTCTGCACGGCGATCTGGGTCCAGCCGCCGGGGGCCGCACCAAGGTCCACGACCCGCTGGCCCCGCTTCAGAATGTGGAACTTCTCGTCCAGCTGCAGCAGTTTGAACGCCGCGCGGCTGCGGAAGCCGCGCTTGCGGGCCTCGGCCACGTATGGGTCGTTCAGCTGCCGCTCCAGCCAGCGGGTGGACGAGGTCGAGCGCCGCTTTGCGGTCTTCACCCGCACCGCCGCCTGACGTCCGGTCGGCCGCGTGCCGCCGCCCTTGCCTGTGCTTCCCTTGCTCATGGCCGCCCATATCGGCCGGTCGGACCCGGAAGGCAAGCGTCCCGTGACGCGGCCGGGTCAGCCATGCGAACCGCGGCCGGACACGAACTCCGACAGGATACCCTCCCGCACGCCGCGATCGGCGATGCGCAAGCGGGGCGTCGGCCACAGCGCCCAGATCGCCTCCAGCACGGCGCAGCCGGCGACGACGAGATCGGCCCGGTCCGGCCCGATGCAGGGATGCGCCGCCCTCGCGGCGAAATCGCAATCGACCAGACTGCGCCCGATCTCCAGCGCGACGGCGCGGTCGAGCCATGTGCCGTCCACCCGGGACCGGTCGTATCTCGGCAGGCCCATGCGGATGCCGGCCAGGGTCGTCACCGTTCCGGACGTGCCCAGCATCTGCACCCGGCCCTCGGCCACCTCGGCGCCGATGCGGTTGCGGACCTCGAAGCCGGCGAGCGCGTCGCGCACGCCCTCGATCATGGCTTCGTAATCCGGCCACGTGACCCGGTCGCTGCCGAACCGTTCCGTAAGATGGACGACGCCGAACGGCACCGAAATCTGATCCAGCAGCCGGGACCGGCCATTCTCCAGCGCGATCCACATCAGCTCCGTGGACCCGCCGCCGATGTCGAACACGATGGCGCGCGGCAGGCTCCGGTCCAGCAGTGGGGCGCAGCCCGCGAGCGCCAGCCGCGCCTCCTCGGACGCGGTGATGATCTCGATCCTGATACCCGTCTCCCGTTCGGCGCGGTCCAGGAACACGGCACAGTTCTCCGCCCGGCGACAGGCCTCGGTCGCGACCGCCCGCATGTCCGTGACGCCGCGTCGCCGCATCTTGCTCCGGCATACGCGCAGCGCCGAGACGGTGCGGTCCATCGCCTCCACGGACAGGGTGTCGCTCCGGCTCAGCCCCTCGCCCAGCCTGACGATCCGGGAGAAGGCGTCGATCACGCGGAAGCCATTGTGGAAGGGCTTGGCGATCAGGAGGCGGCAGTTGTTGGTGCCGAGATCGAGGGCGGCATAGACGGGCTGGCGCGACGGCGCGCGCTGCTCTCCATCCACCGGTCCCGTGCGGACGGCGACCTCGGCCTCCACCTCAACCTCCTGCGGGCCGTCCCCGCCAAGCGCGACGGCCGATGCCCTGTTTCACGATATGGTAACGTAAATGGGCGGGAGGGCAAGGCGCAGCGGCTTCCCCGCTTGGCCATCGGCCCGAAGCCATGTGCGGAACCGCCATGGCATCCCCACGGCACCCCCATGGCGCACGTCGCGAAGGAGGGGGTTCACAAGCCGGAATCCCTATGCTAGACACCCGCCTCATTCGACGGCCGGCCTGTTCCGGCGTGTCCTGCTGGGGGATCGTCTAACGGTAGGACAGCGGACTCTGACTCCGCCAGTCTAGGTTCGAATCCTAGTCCCCCAGCCAACCCCGTCCCAGTCCAGCCGATGTTTCCGCCGCCCGTCGGTGTTCACCGCCCCTGTTGCGCCGGCACGCCGCGTGATAGAGCATCGTGAGGACATGCGTGGGGGGCGGTGTGAACTTCGATCCTGACCAGATCTCGGACGACCGGGTTCGGAGGGCGTTTCAATACTGGGATTCGCTGCGGGACGGCCGCGAGATGCCCATGCGGACCGACATCGATCCTGAGGCGATCACCCCGATCCTTCCCTTCGTGCTGCTTGTGGACGTGCTGGAGGACCCGCTGGATTTCCGCTTCCGGCTTGCGGGCACCGACGTTGTGGACCGTTACGGCCAGGAACTGACCGGGCACCGCCTGAGCGAGATCGATGTCGACGGCCAGTACGAGGCCATCTTCGCCGAGTACAGGCTCACCGTGGACAGGCGCAAACCCGAACTCTTCACCGAGAGTTTCTGCCGCGACGATGGCCGCTATGTGAGCTATGCCCGGCTGCTGTGCCCCCTGTCCAAGGATGGATGGCGGATCGACATGCTGTTCGGCGTGCAGGTCGCGCTGTCCAGGTCGCATCTGCCGTCCCCCACGGGTGTGCATCGGATCTGAGGCGTCTCGGCTGGCGACGCGCGCAGGCCACTCTCGCCGCTGGACGTGATCCGCGACGCGCCGGGCGTCCTCTGCAAGACAGGCGGCCCACCGGAAGCGTCGGCAGGGGGCCTTGTCCAACCGGCCCCGGAACCGCCTCAGCCGAGGCCGGCGCGCATCATCTCCAGATGCTCCGTCACGTAAAGGCGGAACCAGTATGTGTAGTCGTTCGGCCGTTCGGCGATGCCGGCCTGCAGGTCCGGCAGCGCGACCCAGGCCACCTCCTCCACCTCGGCCGGGTCGAACGGGATGGCGCCCTCGTGGCGGCCGACGAACAGGGTGACGACCTCGTTCTCGGACAGTCCGTTCTGGAAATCGACGGCGTAATGCAGCCGCCCCACCCGTGTCAGAGGACAGCTGAAGCCCAGCTCCTCATGCAGCCTTCGGCCGGCGCCGGCGGCCAGATCCTCGCCCGGCCGGGGGTGCCCGCAGCAGCTGTTCGACCAAAGGCCGGGTGAATGGTACTTGCCCCGCGCCCGGCGCTGCAGCAACAGCCGTCCGGCTCCGTCACGCACGATCACGGAGAAGGCGCGGTGCATCAGGGCGCGCCGATGCGCCTCCAGCTTCGGCGCCGTTCCCACGGGCCGGTCGTCGGCATCGACGAGGATCACCTGTTCGGCGCTCTCAGCGATCCGGGGCTCGGACGGGTCGTATGGGCTCATCGGCGAACTCCCGGTGGCGGATCGGGGGTGCGGAGCATGCGCAATCTTCTTTCACGCTATCGGTCGCGATTTCGCCGGTCAATGGAGCCGGACACCCCCATTCGGAGGGGGCGCCACCCCATCCGGCGTGACAGGCGGAATTGACGTCCGAACTGTAAATTGTAGTTGACACTATCATGTGTCAGACGAAAATGTCGACATGCAAACGAGCAAGCCCTCCGCCGTCCTCGAGCCGATGCAGCTGCCGAAGCCGTCCGCGGTCCTGGAGCTGCTGAAGCCGATCACCTGGTTCCCGCCGATGTGGGCCTTCGCCTGCGGCGTGATCTCGTCGGGTGTCGAGACCGGCGGGCACTGGGCGTTCATCATCGCGGGCATCATCCTGGCCGGCCCGCTTGTCTGTGCGACCAGCCAGGCGGTGAACGACTGGTTCGACCGGCACGTCGACGCCATCAACGAGCCGAACCGCCCGATTCCCTCCGGTCGCATGCCGGGCCAGTGGGGCCTTTACGTCGCGATCGCCTGGACGCTGCTGTCCCTGCTGGTGGCGGCCGCACTTGGCACCTGGGTCTTCACCGCCGCCGTCATCGGCCTCGTCCTCGCCTGGGCCTACAGTGCGCCGCCCATACGTCTGAAGCTGAACGGCTGGTGGGGCAACGCCGCCGTCGGCGCCTGCTACGAGGGTCTGCCCTGGCTGACCGGGGCCGCCGTCATGCTGATGGCCCAGCCCGACTGGCGCATCTTCGCCCTGGCCGGGCTTTACAGCTTCGGCGCCCACGGCATCATGACGTTGAACGATTTCAAGTCGATCGAGGGCGACACCAAGGTCGGCGTGCGCAGCCTTCCGGTTCAGCTCGGGGCCGACAACGCGGCCCTGATCGCCTGCGTCTTCATGGCGGCCCCCCAGGTCATCGTGATCGCGCTGCTGATCCAGTGGGGCCAGCCCTGGCACGCGCTGGCGGTGGCGGGCCTGCTGGCGGCGCAGCTCCTGATGATGGTCCGCTTCCTCGCCGATCCGAAGGGCCGCGACGTCTGGTACAGCGGCTTCGGCGTCCCCCTTTACGTCTCCGGCATGATGGTCAGCGCCTTCGCGCTGCGCTACGCGCCGGAACTGCCGACGGTGATCCCATGACGCCCGCACCCACCCTCGGCTGGTTCGGCATCGTCCGCCTCGGTCTCGTGCAGACGGCGCTGGGCGCCATCGTGGTCCTCACGACCTCGACCATGAACCGGGTGATGGTGGTTGAACTCGCCCTGCCCGCCATGCTGCCGGGCTTCCTGGTGGGGTTGCATTACGCCATCCAGATCTCCCGCCCGCGCCTCGGCTACGGCTCCGATGTGGGCCGCCGCCGCACGCCCTGGATCCTGGGCGGCATGGCCCTGCTGGCGCTGGGCGGCTTCGGCGCCGCCTTGGCGACGGCCTGGATGGGAACCAGCGTTCCGGCGGGGACGGCGCTGGCCGTCGTCGCCTTCCTGATGATCGGCGTCGGCGTGGGCGCGTCCGGCACCTCGCTGCTGGTGCTGCTCGCCAAGGCGACCGCGCCGCACCGCCGGCCGGCCGCCGCGACGATCTGCTGGGTGATGATGATCGCCGGCTTCATCGTCACGGCGGGTGTTGCCGGTGCCAATCTGGACCCGTTCAGCCCGGCCCGTCTGGTCGCCGTCACCGGCACCGTCTCGGCCATCGCCTTCCTGGTCACCTGCGTCGCCGTCTGGGGCGTGGAGCGGCGGCACGTGCCGGTCCTGCCGCAGTTGCACGAGGCCAAGGAGGAGGCCCCGCCCTTCCGCGAGGCGTTCCGGCAGGTCTGGGAGGAGCCCGCGTCGCGCGGCTTCGCCCTGTTCGTCTTCGTGTCCATGCTGGCCTACAGCGCCCAGGACCTGATCCTGGAGCCCTTCGCCGGCACCGTCTTCGGCATGACGCCCGGTCAGTCGACCCAGCTCGCAGGCATGCAGCATGGCGGCGTGCTGCTCGGCATGATCCTGGTCGGCATCATTGGCACGGTGACGCGCGGACGCTCCAGGGACGCGCTGCGCGCCTGGTCGATCGGCGGCTGCCTCGCTTCCGCCCTGGTGCTCGCCGGCCTCGCCTTCGCCGGGCTGGTCGGTCCCGCCTGGCCGCTGGTGCCCACCGTCTTCGCCCTGGGTGTGGCGAACGGCGCCTTCGCCGTGGCCGCCATCGGCTCGATGATGGACCGGGTCGGTGCCGGACGCGAAAGCCGCGAGGGGGTCCGCATGGGCCTCTGGGGTGCGGCACAGGCCGTCGCCTTCGGGCTCGGCGGCTTCCTCGGCACCGTCGCCGTCGACATCGCCCGCGCCCTCATCGCCGATCCGGCTTCGGCCTACGCCATCGTCTTCCTGGCGGAAGGCGCGCTCTTCCTCTTCGCCGCCGTGCTGGCGGCAAGGCTCGCCACCGGGCGGGCCGCGACAGCCCCCGCCTTCCGCGCCGACGCGCCGGAAGCCTTGGGCGCCAAGGCCATGGGAGCCTGACGATCATGACTGACACCAGGACATACGACGCGGTGGTGGTGGGTGGTGGTCCGGCGGGCGCCACGGCGGCGTGGGACCTCGCCAAGGCGGGGCGCAGCGTCCTGCTCCTCGACAAGGCGGGCCGCATCAAGCCCTGCGGCGGGGCCATCCCGCCCCGGCTGATCCGGGATTTCGACATCCCGGACGCGCTGCTGGTCGCCAAGATCAAGTCGGCCCGGATGATCTCCCCCTCGGACCAGAAGGTGGACATGCCGGTCGGCGAAGGCTTCGTCGGCATGGTCGACCGCGACGTGTTCGACGAGTGGCTGCGCAAGCGCGCCGCCCTGGCCGGGGCCGAGCGCCGCTCCGGCACGTTCGAGCGTCTGGACCACGATCCCGACGGTGTCGCCGTCATCCACTTCCACCCCAAGGGCGGGGAAGAGGGCGCGATGGAGACCGTCCGCGCCCGCATCGTCGTCGGCGCGGACGGCGCCAACTCCGCCGTGGCGAAGCAGTCCCTGCCGGAATGGGAGGTACCCTTCGTCTTCGCCTACCATGAGATCGTGAAGACGCCGGAAGGTGCGGGTGCGGATGTCGACGGCAAGCGCTGCGACGTCTTCTACCAGGGCAAGCTGTCGCCCGACTTCTACGCCTGGATCTTCCCGCATGGGGAGACGATCAGCGTCGGCACCGGCAGCGCGCACAAGGGCTTTTCGCTCCGCAAATCCATCGCCGACCTGCGCCGTTCCAGCGGGCTGGCGGAAGCCGAGACCATCCGCAAGGAGGGGGCGCCCATCCCGCTGAAGCCGCTGAAGCGGTGGGACAACGGGCGCGACGTCATCCTCGCCGGCGACGCGGCCGGTGTGGTGGCGCCGGCCTCGGGCGAGGGCATCTACTACGCCATGGTGGGCGGACGCCTCGCGGCGGAGGCGGCCGTGGCCTGCCTCGCCACCGGCGACGCGCGCGAACTCTCGATGGCCCGCAAGCGCTTCATGAAGGCCCACGGCAAGGTCTTCTGGATCCTCGGGATCATGCAGAAGTTCTGGTACGTCAACGACCGGCGGCGCGAGCGCTTCGTCAAGATCTGCCGCGACAAGGACGTCCAGCAGCTCACCTGGGACGCCTACATGAACAAGGAGCTCGTGCGCCGCAAACCGATGGCGCACGTGCGCATCTTCTTCAAGGACCTGGCCCATCTGTTCGGCCTGGCCTCCCCCTCATGAACCGGTGACAGCGATGCCGGACACGAACCTCGACGCGGGGGCGGGACTTCCCCTGGATGCCACCTCCCCGGGCACCAGCATGGAACTCGCTCCCGCTTTTCCATCCAGCGCGCCGGGCACGGTCGTGCCGCTGCCGGTGCGCCATGCCGCCAAGCCTGACGGCGGCAAGAAGCGCAAGCCCGACAAGGCGGCCAAGGCCGCCTCGCCGCCTGTCCCGTCACCCGCACCCGCATCGGGTGCGGCCAAGCGCATCCCCTTCCCCTTCACGGCCATCGTCGGCCAGGAGGAGATGAAGCTGGCGCTGCTGATCGCCGCCGTGGACCAGAGTGTTGGCGGCGTCATGGTGTTCGGCGACCGGGGCACCGGCAAGTCGACGGCCGTCCGCGCGCTGGCCGCATTGCTGCCACCGATGAAGGCGGTGGAGGGCTGCCGCTACGGCTGCGACCCCGCCCAGGCGGACCGGCTGTGCGCCGAATGCCGCGCGCGGCAAGGCCATGAGGCGCTGCGGGCCGTCAAGGTCCCGGTGCCGGTCGTCGACCTGCCGCTGGGTGCCACGGAGGATCGCGTCGTCGGCGCGCTCGACCTGGAGCGCGCGCTGACCAAGGGCGAGAAGGGGTTCGAGCCCGGCCTGCTGGCCCGCGCCCATCGCGGCTTCCTCTATATCGACGAGGTGAACCTGCTGGAGGACCATCTCGTCGACCTGCTGCTGGACGTGGCCGCCTCGGGCGAGAACGTGGTCGAGCGCGAAGGCCTGAGCATCCGCCACCCGGCCAAGTTCGTCCTGATCGGCAGCGGCAACCCCGAGGAGGGGGAGCTGCGGCCCCAGCTGCTGGACCGCTTCGGGCTGTCGGTCGAGGTCAAGACACCCACCGTCCTGCACGACCGGATCGAGGTCATCCGCCGCCGCGACTCCTTCGAGCGCGACCCCGCCGCCTTCGCCGCCCACTGGGAGAAGGAGGAGGCGAAGATCCGCCGCAAGATCGAGAAGGCCAAGGCCCGCCTGCCGGACATTGTCGTCCCCGACACGGTGCTGGAGAGTGCGGCCCGGCTCTGCATGACGCTGGGTGCCGACGGCCTGCGCGGGGAGCTGACGCTGATGCGCGCGGCCCGCGCCCTGGCCGGGCTCGAAGGCGACAAGGTGGTCACCGACGCGCATCTGCGCGCGGTCGCCCCGCCGTCGCTGCGCCATCGCCTGCGCCGCAACGTGCTGGACGAGGCGGGCTCGACCGTCCGGATCGAGCGGGCGCTGGCGGAGCAGTTCGGCCCATGAAACCGGCGGCGGCATCGTCTTCCCAGCGGGGCCACGACCCCCGCTGGGCGGAGGCTGCCACCGTCGCCGCCCTGTTCGCCATCGACCCCGGCGGAACCCAGGGCGTCAGCCTGCGCGCCCTGGCCGGCCCCGTGCGCGACCGCTGGCTGGAGCTGCTGCGCCGCCTGATGCCCGCCGAGGCGCCGCTGCGCCGTGTGCCGTTGCACATCACCGACGGGAACCTGCTGGGCGGGCTCGACCTCGCCGCCACGCTCCAGGCCGGGCGACCCGTCGCCGGACGCGGCGTGCTGGCGGAGGCCCATGGCGGGGCCGTCCTGCTCGCAATGGCGGAACGCCTGCCCGGCGGCACTGCCGCCCGCCTCGCCGCCGTGCTGGACCATGGCGAGGTGCGGGTGGAGCGCGACGGCTTCGCCTCCCGATCCGAAGCCAGCCTGGGCGTCGTCGCCCTGGACGAGGGGATCGAGGAGGACGAGCGCCCGCCCGAAGCGCTGCTGGACCGCCTCTCCTTCCTGCTGGACCTGACGGGCATCGCCGCGCGGGACGCGGAGGACCTGCCCATCGACGCGCGGGAGATCGCCGCCGCCCGCGCGCTGCTGCCCACGGTCGACCTGCCGGACGAGGTGCTGACGGCCATCTGCACCACCGCCATGGCGCTGGGCGTCCATTCCGCACGCGCACCCCTGCTGGCGCTGCGCGTGGCGCGGGCATCCGCGGCGCTGGACGGGCGCACCACCGTGTCGGAGGAGGATGCGAGCCTCGCCGCCCGGCTCGTGCTGGCCCCCCGCGCCACCCAGGTTCCGGCCAGCGAGGACGAGACCGAGGACGCCCCGCCCGAAGAGCCGGACCAGCCCGACCAGCAGGCGTCGGAGGAGGACCAGCCCCAGCCGGAACCGCCGCCCGAACAGCCCGACGAGGACACGGGCTCCGACCGGCCGCTGGACGACGTGGTGCTGGAGGCGGCGAAGGCCGCCATTCCGGAGGGGCTGCTGGCGAAGCTGATGGAGGGGCTGGGCAACCGGTCCCGCGCCGCAGCCCAGGGCCGTGCGGGTGCCATGCAGACCGGCGGCACGCGCGGCCGTCCCGCCGGGGTCCGCCGGGGAGAGCCGAAGGCGGGCGCCCGGCTGAACGTGATCGAGACGCTGCGCGCCGCCGCCCCCTGGCAGCCCCTGCGGCGGCAGGCGCGACTTGGCGGCGCCGCCTCGGACACGCGGGTCGAGGTCCGCAAGGACGACATGCGGGTGAACCGGATCAAGCGCCGATCCCAGACCGCCACGATCTTCGTCGTCGACGCCTCCGGCTCCGCCGCGTTCCAGCGGCTGGCGGAGGCCAAGGGTGCGGTGGAGCTGCTGCTGGCCGACTGCTATGTGCGGCGCGACCAGGTGGCCCTGATCGCCTTCCGCCGGCAGGAGGCGGAACTGCTGCTGCCCCCCACCCGCTCCCTTGTCCGGGCCAAGCGCAGCCTGTCGGAGCTTCCGGGCGGCGGCGGCACGCCGCTGGCGGCGGGGCTGGACGCGGCGGCCGCCCTCGCCGACAGCCTGTCGCGCAAGGGGGTCACGCCCACCGTCGTCCTACTGACGGACGGCCGCGCCAACGTCTCCCGCGACGGCACGAAGGGGCGCGGCGGCAAGGCGGACGATGACGCGGCCGACGCCGCGAAGACGCTGCGCGCCCAAGGTACCCGCGCCCTGCTTGTCGACACCTCCGCCCAGCCGACCGACTCAGCGCGCCGGATCGCCGGCGACATGGGCGCCCTCTACATCCCCCTGCCCTATGCGGACGCCAACCGCCTGTCCAACGTCGTGCGGGCCGCCACCGCGAAGGGCGAGAGCGCCACGCGATGAGCCGGGCGGCCAGCATCCCCGGGGCGCTCGGCCCCGACCGTCCGCGCGCAGGCGCTTCCATGAGCATGGAGGGCGGGGAGGACTGGGCGCGCGACGGGCGCGACTGGCCGAACCGGGAGGCGAGCCGCTTCGTCCCCGCCATGGGCCTGCGCTGGCACGTGCAGGTCATGGGCAAGGGGCCGGTCCTGCTGCTGGTCCACGGCACCGGGGCCGCCACCCATTCCTGGCGCGATCTCGCCCCCTGGCTGGCGCGGCATTTCACGGTCGTGGCACCCGACCTGCCGGGACACGGCTTCACCGACGCCGCCCCCGCCCACCGCATGTCCCTGCCCGGCATGGCCCGCCTGCTAGACGGGCTGCTGCGCACACTGGGGCTGGACCCGGAGCTCGCCGTCGGCCATTCCGCCGGTGCGGCGATCCTGACCCGCATGGCGCTGGATGGCGCCATCCGCCCCCGGGCGATCGTCTCGTTGAACGGCGCCTTCCTGCCCTTCCGCGACGGGCACAGCCACATCTTCAGCGGCCTCGCCAAGCTGCTGTTCGTGAATCCGCTGGTGCCGCGCCTGTTCGCGTGGCAGGCCGGCGACCGGCATTCGGTGGAGCGGCTGATCCGGAACACGGGCTCCCGCCTGGACCGGCGTGGCGTGGAACTCTACGCGCGCCTGCTGCGCAATCCGCGCCACGTGCAGGCGGCCCTGGGCATGATGGCGAACTGGGACCTCGTCCCGCTGCTGCACGACCTGCAGGGGCTCGCCCCGCAGCTCGTGCTCGTCGCGGCCGGGGCGGACACCGCCATTCCCCCGGCACAGGCCGACCGCGTCCGCGCCCGCCTGCCCGCCGCCCGGATCGTGCCGCTGCCGGGGCTGGGGCACCTGGCGCATGAGGAGGCGCCGGAGACCGCCGCCGAACTCGCGCTGTCCGTGGCGCGCGAAACAGGCCTCATCTAGCTCGTTCCGATACGGCGCCCCTTGAACCGGCGCGTTTCAGGGGCACCTTTGCCGCTTCGGGTTGTTCCCCTCCGGACACCGACCCGGTCGAAGGAGCCTGCCCCATGGACGCCGCCAGCCGCACCAGCCTCGACCGCGACGCCTTCTCCACCATGCCGCCCGCCCTGCCGGGGGAGCGCCTGCAGACCCATGGCCGCGCCGGCCGCATCGGCTACTACCTCGCCGGGGAGGGCCGGCCGCTTCTGCTGATCCACAGCATCAACGCCGCCGCCAACGCCTACGAGGTGAAGCCGATCTTCGAGGGCATGACCGGCACCCGCCGCGTCTACGCGCCCGACCTGCCGGGCTTCGGCATCTCCGAACGCTCGGACCGCCACTACGACCCGCGCCTCTACACCGACAGCGTCCACGACATGCTGGACGTGATCGCCGAGGAGTATGGCAGCGAGCCCGTGGACGCCTGCGCCCTGTCGCTGTCGTCGGAGTTCCTGGCCCGCGCCGCGATGGAGCGTCCGGAGCGGTTCCGCTCCCTGGCGCTCGTCACACCCACCGGCTTCACCCGCCTGGGTGCCGCCAAGCGCAAGCCGCCCGGCAGCACGCGGGAGATCCCCGGCATCCACAAGGCGCTGAGCTGGAAGCCCTGGAGCCAGTGGCTGTTCGACACGCTGGCGAGCCCGAAGAGCATCCGCTACTTCCTGAAGCGCACCTGGGGGTCGGACAACTGGGACCGGGGCCTCGCCGACTACGACGACATCTCCTCCCACCAGCCGGGTGCGCGCTACGCGCCACTGGCCTTCCTGTCGGGCCGCCTGTTCAGCATGGACATCCGCACCGTCTACGAGACGCTGCGCATGCCCGTCTGGCTGTCCCACGCGACCAAGGGCGACTTCAAGAATTTCGGCGGCACCGGCTGGCTGAAGGACCGGCCGAACTGGACCGTGAAGGCCTACCCGACCGGGGCGCTGGTCCATTTCGAGGTGCCGGGCGAGTTCCTGGCCGACTACCACGCCTTCCTGCAGGCGGCGGAGGCCCGCACGGCCGCGGCCTGAGGCTCAGGCGGCGGTGGCGTCCGGCGTACGCGCCTCGGCCGCGCGCAGGCGGGCCCGGTACTGGATGGCCACCGCGCGCCAGTGGTACAGGATCAGCGCGATGCCGGTGACCAGCGGCACGGCCCACAGGCCGGGATGCAGCGCCAGTTCCGGCATGATCCGCACGGCGCCGAAGGCGAAGAAGGCCGTGTAGACGGAGATGCCGGCCCCGACCAGCCCCTTGATGTGCTCCCGCAGCCAGTCGCTGGGGCCTGGTTTCGGGTTGTAGATGAAGCGCATGTTGGTGGCGAAGGTGGCGATCCCCACCACCGCCATGCCGATCATCAGCGGCTGGTCGATCAGCCAGCCCTGCACGGCCGTGTTCAGCGACGTCATCAGCACCAGCCATTGCAGGACCACGTTCCGCCAGTCGCGGTTGCGGGCATGGTCGCGTTTGTTCTCGATGCACATCCAGCCGTACCAGGCGAGGTTCACGGTCAGGATGGCGAGGTACTGCATCATCCAGCCGAAGATGCCGCGCACCATGTCCACGTCCGGGATGTGCGGGTGGGTCTCCACCGGTGCGATCAGGGTGCAGGCGCTGATCAGGACGGCGAGGCCGCCGGTCGCCAGCATGCAGCGGGTGAAGACGCGGCCCCAGCTCCGGTGCTTCTTCCCGCCCTTCTTCGTGACGATCGGGCCCCAGAAGCTGACGAGGCCGGTGGCCCCGGTCGCGATATGGCCGGCGACGAAGATGTGGAATGCCCACCACCAGAACATGCCGGCCCCCAGAGGACCCACCTTTCCCCGGACAGCCGACTGACGGCGTTCCCATTTGCGGGAAGGGTGGTACGCTCCGAATATTAGGGGTCAATTCGGGGTTAGAGGTCAACGTGTACCAGCCGCCACGGCCGCAACCGCTGTCGCCGCTCGGCGGCCTGATCCGCGCCATGCTCCGGGGCGGGGACCTGCTGAGCCTGCTGCCGCGCGACGCCTACCGGGTGCCGGCGGGCTATCTGGGATACTCCCGCCGCTCCATCCTGATCGTCAACGCGCCGGAGCTGACGCGGCCCATCCTGAACGACCCGACGGACATCTATCCCAAGAACGACCTGATGACCGGCGCGCTCGAGCCGCTGGTCGGCGACTCCATCTTCGTCTCCAGCGGCGACCTCTGGCGCCGGCAGCGGCGGATGATCGATCCCGCCTTCTCCCACATGCGGCTGAACCGCGCCTTCACCAGCATGGTCGCCGCCGTCGACGACCACGAGGCGCACCTGGCGGAGGTCGCGGCACGTGGCGGCACCATCTCCCTCGACCTGACGATGAGCCACCTGACGGCGGACGTCATCACCCGCACCGTCTTCTCCTCCCCCCTCCAGTCCCAGACCGCGAAGGACGTGTACGAGGCCTTCAGCCTGTTCGAGCGGAGCGTGGCGAACGTGGAGCTGAAGCGGCTGATCTTCGACCGGCCGTTCGCCGACATCCCGCAGCACCCCCATGTGCTGGAGGCCTGCGCCCGCATCCGCAGCCACCTGGGCGCGCTGGTGGACACGCACCTGCCACCGGGCACCACCGACCACAACGACATCGCCAGCGCCCTCGTCGGGGCCACGGACGGGGAGAGCGGACGGACCTTCAGCCGGGAGGAGCTGATCGACCAGTTGGGCGTCTTCTTCCTGGCGGGGCACGAAACCACGGCCAGCGCGCTGACCTGGGTCTTCTTCATCCTGTCCACGCAGCGGGACGTGCTGGCCAGGGTCAGGGCGGAGATCGACGCTGTGGTGGGCGACGGGCCGGTGGACTTCGAGAATGTCCGGCGCCTCGTCTACACCCGCAACGTCTTCAAGGAGACGCTGCGCCTCTACCCGCCGATCACCTTCCTGCCCCGCGTGGCGCTGGAGCCGGTGACCATCGGGCCGTTCCGGGTGAAGCGCGGCGCCATGATCATGGTGGCCCCCTGGACCATCCACCGGCACCGGGACTACTGGAAGGACCCTGCCGTGTTCGACCCCGACCGCTTCAGCCCGGAGCGGGAGAAGGACATCCTGCCCGGTACCTACCTGCCCTTCGGCCAGGGCCCGCGCGTCTGCGTCGGCGCCAACTTCGCCACGGTGGAAAGCGCCCTGATCATGGCGCGGCTGGTCCGACGCTTCGACTTCGAGACGATCGCGCCGGAGACGGTCTTCCCCGCGGCGCGTCTCACCACCCGGCCCCGGGACCAGATCATCATGCGGGTGCGCGACCGGATGGCCGCCTACGCGCCCGCCGCCGCCTGATCCGGATACCAGACGATGTCCTGGGTGGCCGCGTCGCCCAGGGTCATTCCCTTGAAGATCGACAGCGCCAGGATCTCGTACGAGGTCGGCGTCATGGTGAGCAGCGGCAGCGGGTCGCTCGGGCTCCAGGTCACATCCTTCGCCCGCCGCAGCACGTCCAGCTTGCGGCCGAAGTCGCGGCCCCGGCGGAACATGGCCCCCTGCGTCTCGGTCAGGCAGGGGAAGAACTGCTGGAACAGCCGCTCCTCCCGGAACGGGTCCGCCAGCGGCTTTTCCGGCTCCAGCATCGCCTGCACCACCGCCCCGGGACGCAGGAAATGGATGCCGCTGGTGACGCGCGGGTTGCATTCGATGGCGAAGGGCCGCCCCTCCCCGTCCACCACGAAGTCGAAGGATATGAAGCCGCTGTACCCGGTGCCTTCGACGAACCGCGCCACCCAGGCCTCGATGGCGGCCATGTCCGCCACCCGCTCGAACGCCACCGCCACGGTGCCGGACATCACCACGCCCCTGTAGACGGAGGTCACAATCACCCGCCCCTGGTGCGCGATGGTGAAGGTGCTGCGCACGTCACCATGCACGCGGCGCTGCACGATGCTGGGCTCTTGGAACGTCTCGTCCGGGACCGGCTCGCCCTGCGTCAGGAACCGCACCCCCCGGCCGGAGCAGGAGAAGACCGGCTTGACGATGAAGTCGCCGGACGCTGCGATGCCCGCCGCCTCCGGCGCGTCGGCCGCAGCCGTCTCCGGCACGTCGAGCCCCAGTCCGGCGGCCAGTTCGATGAACCGCCGTTTGTCGTGCAGCCGCACCACCGTCTCGTGCGGCATGCAGTAGACGGGGGTGGCGAACCCCGGCCGGTCCTTCAGGCGGGAGACGTGCATCGTCTCCTCCGAAACCGGCACGACAAGGTCTATGCGTTCGTCCGCCACGATGCGGGCGAGGTCGTCCAGATAGCCCTGCTTGCTTACGCGGGGTGCGGTCACCCTGTGGGCCCGCGCGACCGCGTTGGAGACGCGGGTCAGGTGCCAGTTGAACGGCTCCGCCACCACCACCCGCCAGCCGGCCCCATGGAACGCGCGCGCCAGATCGAGGCATTTGGGCAGACGCCCGAGGGTGATGAGGATGGACTTGCGCATCGGCACCGCTGGCGAACCGGATGGGCGCAAGCTTATCCCGCGACGGGAGGTACCACCAGCGACACCGTTCCGTGTTCGTAATCCGGCGCGAAAGGCTGATCGGCGCTGGTGGAAACTGTCCACCTGCTGTTACACTTCGCGGCGATGCACGACGTTACACCTCGCCAGAACGCGGTCGCCCCGCCCGACGCCCCCCGCGCCATCGTCATCGGCGCCGGATTCGGCGGCTTGGCCGCCGCCGTCCGCCTGGGTGCGAAGGGATACCGGGTCACCCTGGTCGAGAAGCTGGATGGCCCCGGCGGGCGCGGCTACGTCTACCGGGACGACGGCTTCACCTTCGACGCCGGGCCGACCATCGTCACCGCCCCCTACCTGTTCGAGGAGCTGTGGACCCTGTGCGGCCAGCGCATGACGGACCATGTCGACCTCCGCCCGATCGACCCTTTCTACAAGATCAGGTTCGACGACGGGGACGAGTTCTCCTGCGGTTCCGATATCGAGAAGACTCGGGCCGAGGTGGCGCGGATCGAGCCGCGCGATGTGGCCGGCTTCGACCGCTTCATGATGGAGAGCGAGGAGATCTTCCGCATCGCCTTCGCCGAGCTGGCGGACGCGCCCTTCCATGAGCTTGGCACCCTGCTGAAGTCGGCCCCCGACCTTATTCGTCTTGGCGGCTTCCAGTCGGTCCACACCAAGGTCGCCAAGTTCTTCAGCCATCCCAAGCTGCGGCTCGCCTTCAGCTTCCATCCGCTGCTGATCGGTGGGAACCCCTTCACCACCACCTCCTACTACTGCCTGATCTCCTATCTGGAGCGGCGCTATGGCGTGCATTACGCCATCGGTGGCACCGGCGCGCTCGCGCGCGGGCTGGTGGCCTTGATCGAGGGCCAGGGCAACACCGTCCGCTACTCGGCGGAGGTGGACCGCATCCTGGTGGAGAACGGCAAGGTCGCCGGCGTGCGGCTCGCCGACGGGGAGGTGCTGCCCGCCGAGGTCGTGGTGTCCAACGCCGATGTGGCCTGGACCTATTCCAAGCTTCTCGGCCACCACCCGCGCAAGCGCTGGACCGACCGGAAGCTGGAGAACGCCAACTACTCGATGAGCCTGTTCGTCTGGTACTTCGGCACCAACCGGCGGTTCGACGACGTCTACCACCACACCATGGTGCTGGGCCCGCGCTACCGCGAGCTGCTGGACGACATCTTCACCAACAAGGTGCTGGCCGAGGATTTCAGCCTCTACCTGCACCGGCCCACGGCCAACGACCCGTCCCTCGCCCCGCCGGGCTGCGACAGCTTCTACGTCCTGTCGCCCGTGCCGCACCTCGGCAGCGGCACCGACTGGGCCGCGAAGGCCGAGCCCTACCGGGCGGCCATCCAGAAGCGGCTGGAGGAGACGGTGCTCCCCGGTCTGGGGCAGGCGATCGTCACGTCGCGCATGCTGACGCCGCAGGATTTCCGCGACCGGCTCCTGTCCTTCAACGGTGCAGCCTTCTCGCTGGAGCCCCGTCTGTTCCAGAGCGCGTGGTTCCGCCCGCACAACATCAGCGAGGAAGTCGGGGGCCTGTATCTCGTCGGCGCCGGCACGCATCCGGGTGCGGGCATGCCGGGCGTGCTCTCCTCCGCCAAGGTCGTGGACAAGCTGGTGCCGCATGCCGCCGTCCGTGTCTGACACGGTGCCCGTCCCGCCGCCGCCGAACCCGAGCGACGTGGCCGTCTGCCGGGCCATGCTGCGGACGGGGTCGCGCACCTTCCATGCCGCCTCCCTGTTCCTGCCGGCCCAGATGCGGGACGCCGCCACCGCCCTCTACGCCTTCTGCCGCATGGCGGACGACGCGGTGGACCTGGGCGGCGGGGGGCCGGAGGTGCTGGAGGATCTCCGCCATCGGCTCGACCTCGCCTATGGCGACCGTCCCTACCCCAGCCCGGTGGACCGCGCCTTCGCCGCCGTCGCCGCCCGCTACGCCATCCCCCGCGCCCTGCCGGAGGCGCTGATCGAAGGCTTCGCCTGGGACGCGGAGGGTCGCCGCTACGAGACGATCGATGAGGTCCGGGCTTACGGCGCCCGGGTCGCCGGCACGGTCGGGGCCATGATGGCGTTGCTGATGGGCGTGCGCGATCCGGCGGCCGTCGCCCGCGCGACCGACCTCGGGGTGGCGATGCAGCTTTCCAACATCGCCCGCGATGTGGGGGAGGACGCGCGCAACGGCCGTCTCTACCTGCCGCGCGCCTGGATGCGGGAGGCCGGGATCGACCCGGACGCCTGGATGCGGAACCCGGTCGACAGCCCGGCCCTGGCGTCCGTGGTCCGCCGCCTCCTCGCCGTCGCCGACGGGCTCTACACGCGGTCGGAGGCCGGCATCGCGATGCTGCCGTCGACTTGCCGGCCCGGCATCTACGCCGCCCGCTTCCTCTACTGCGAGATCGGGCGGGAGGTGGAGAAGCTTGGCGCGGACATGCTGTCCAGGCGGGCCGTCGTGCCCGGCCGGCGCAAGCTGGCGCTGCTGCTGAAATCCGCGCTCGCGGCCAACCCGGCGCTGCACCTGCTGGCGGAACCGCCGCTGCCGGAGACCGCCTATCTGGTGGAGGCCGTCGGCGCCCAGGTCCCCGCCTGGCGCATTCCCACACCGGGACGGTCGCGCCTGCGCGCGGCGGAGGAGCGGCTGATCTGGCTGCTGACCCTGTTCGAGCGGCTGGAGCGGCTTCAGCGGGCCGAGCGCATGGAAACGCGCCATCGCCGCCATACCTCTGATGGCGGGCCCCAGGCGAACCTGTCCAACGCCTGATACGAGGGAGAAAGGCCGATGCAGGGCGACCCCACCGCGTTCAAGCTGTTCGAGCTTGTCCTGGTCTTCGGCGGCATCCTGGTCTTCTGCTTCTACGAGCTCTGGTCGCTGAAGCGGTACCGGAAGCGGGAAGCGGAGGAGGCCGCCCGCAAGGCGCGGGAACAGGCCACCGCCCCCGCCACCGCCTCTGCGTCCGCCACCCCCGATCCCGGTACTCCCTGAGCGTCGGCCTTCCCTGACCGGGAACCCCCCGTCCCCCCGCCTGTTGGGCTGCGAATGGGGGCGGGCCGCCGTTTGAACATGCTTTCGAACGGCCTGTCGCCCCGATCCATCCCGGCGCGGAGGTCAGGGGCATGCCCGATTTCTTCACAAGCGAGCTCGTCTTCACGCTCGCCTTCGTCACCATCCTGATCGTGCTTCTGGTCGCGGTCGTGCAGTTCTTCCGCATCCGGTCCAGCCGGCACCGGCGGCACGAGGACGAGGGCATGGGTGCGGGCACCCGGCAGGTGGTGGTCGAGCGGGACGAGGCGCTGGCGGCCCATGACAGGGCGGTCGACCGGGACGGCGTCCGCCGCTGAGACTGGCGGTTCAGCGCGCCACGCGCGGCATCCGGAACGGCAGCAGCATCTGCACCCAGCCGCTGGCGAAGCGGTCCAGCGCCAGACTCTCGTGCATGGCGGTGACCGGCCGCCCGAGCAGCCGCGTTTCCACGACGGAGCGCGCATAGAACGGCGCGTCGAGGAAGGTGGCGCTCACCCGCGCCTCCCCGCCCGGCTCGCACCCGGTCTCCCTGGGCACGCGCCAGATGCTGGTGCGCGGCAGTGTAACGCGCGGCGGTGCGGCGAAAGGTTCGACGCTGCCATCCGGGCGGATGTGGATCGGTACGGTCTTTCCGGTCCCGTCCCGCCGGCGCACGTCGTAAAGGATCGCCGCCCCCTCCCGTCCACCGGGGCCGAGCGCGGTCCGACACCAGTCCCAGTCCGGAAAGTCGGACTCCAGCGGCGCGTCGCCCCAGTTGCTGTCGAAGTAGCCGGGGCCGGACCAGCACAGGGACGGGCTGGATAGCTCGACCGCCACCCGCGACGCGGGCGCGACCGGCCACCAGCGGTGCCGACCGGCCGCGTCCAGCCGCTCCACATGGTCGGTGACCATGATGGGATGGACGCGCACGGTTCCCCGCACCCGGCCGGGAATCGGCACCGTCACCTCGTCGATGTCGATCCTGAGGGAGGTTCCGTCCCAGCTCACGGCACTGGGGCCGATGGCGAAGCTGTCGGCGCTGCGCCGGATCGCCGCCGACCCGCGCTCGGTCATGGTCCAGCGCTCGGCCCCCGGCCCGTGCAGCACGACGTTGAGCGAGCAGAACTCCGTCGGCTCCCCCCGCCCCCGCTTCCGCGCCCAGGCGTAGTAGGGGGAGAAGACGCTGCCGATGAAGGCGATGATGGTCAGGCCGTACCGGCCATCATCGCTCAGGGCGTCGACATACCACCAGGAATAGCCGTCGCGCGGGACGGGACGGTCGAAGCCCAGGACCGGCCCCCCAGATCGGCCAGCAGGCATTCCACCGCCAGCCGTCCCGACAGCGCCGCCATCGGCACCCCCGGTCCCGGATGGGCGCTGCCCCCCGCCAGATACAGCCCCGGGATCCGAGTCCGCCCCGGCGGCCGCTGGAAGCTCGCCCGCCAGCCGTGGCTCGCCCGGCCGTACAGCGCCCCGCCCGTCGTCGGGAACATCCGGTCGAAGTCCTTCGGCGTGGTCACCACCGTCCGCTCCGCCGCCAGGGTCGCCCGCAGGCCGCAGCGCTCCAGCAGCCCGAATGTCCGCGTCGCGCATCGCTCGATCTCCTCGGCCGGAAAGTCGTGGCCATCGCCGGTGGCCGGCGCGTTGACCAGGACCAGCATGCGTTCGGCCCCGATCGGCCCCGCCGGTTCCGTGTCGCCCCGGTCATGGGCGCAGACATAGACGGTGGGGTTCGCCGGCAGGCGGCCGCCCTGGAAGATATCGCGGAACTCGGCCGCGTAGTCGTCGGAGAAGAAGACCGTGTGGCGCAGCAGGGGGAACCCCTCCGTTTCGGCAAGCACGCTCCAGGTCAGGGCCGACAGGGACCGGGCGGCCGGCGGCACCGCCGGCACCGCGCGCGCCACGGCCGCACCGAACCGCCCCGCCGCCAGCGCGCCGACATCGGCGTTCACCACCACATGGTCGGCCGGCAGCACATCCCCGTCGGCGAGGCCGACCCCGGCCACGCGTCCGCGCTCCAGGCGGATGCCATCCGCCGCCACGCCATACCTGAACCGCGCGCCATGCCCGGTCGCCACCGCCTCCAGCGCGCGGGCCACCCGGTGCATGCCGCCCTCCACCAGCCAAACGCCCTCCTGCTCCACATGCGCCACCAGCATCAGCGTCGCCGTGGCGCGGAACGGGTCGGAGCCGCAGTAGGTGGAATAGCGCCCGAACAGCTGGCGCAGGCGCGGATCGCGGAAATAGCCCCCCAGCGCCGACCACAGCGTGATGAAGGGCCGCGTGCGCAGCAGGTCCAGCATCCCGCCCACGCCGGCGATGGAGATCATCGTGCCGAAGCCGGGACTCGCCGCCTGCATGAAGGGCGCGTCCAGCGTCCGGAAGATGCGGCCCGCGTCCGCGCAGAAACGCCTGTAGCCCGCCGCCGCGTCGGCCCCGGCGAAATCGCCGATGGCGTCGGCGGAGCGCTCGATGTCGGCGAACAGGTCCAGCCGTTCGGTGTCGCTCCAGGCGTGCCGGGCCAGCGTCGCGCAGGGCCGCAGCGTCAGATGGCTGGCAAGCGACGTCCCCGCCCTGGCGAAGATGTCCTCCAGGATGGGCCGCATGGTGAATACGGTGGGACCGGCATCCTGTCGCGTGTCGCCGATCGCGACCTCGCGCATCTTGCCGCCGGGTGCGGGCTCCTTCTCCACGACCGTGACGTCCAGGCCCTGCGCCGCCAGCAGCGTCGCCGCCACCAGCCCGCCGACGCCCGCCCCGATCACGACAACGCGGTCCCTGCCCACGTCCCTGCCCACGGCGCGGCGGCCTCCCCCGCATGAATGTCGTTGCGAAAAGCCCGACGCACTGTCAATATCATTTGACAAACTGCGTGACAATCCACGTTTACACTCTGTCTCCAGAGGCGTGGATTGATCGGGAGGCTTGGGCATGGACGTCGCATCGCGCATCGAACTGGCCCTGGACGCGGCCATCCTTGAGGCTGAGGGGATGGGCGCGCCGCCCCGGCTGGCGGCGGCCATGCGCTACGCCGTGTTTCCCGGCGGCGCCCGTGTCCGGCCCCGCCTGACCATCGCCGTGGCCAAGGCGCTGGGCGACGACGCGCCCGGTCTGGCCGACGCGGCGGCGGCGTCGATCGAACTGCTGCACTGCGCCTCCCTGGTCCATGACGACCTTCCCTGCTTCGACGATGCCGCGACCCGGCGGGCCAAGCCCTCCGTCCACAAGGCGTATGGAGAGCCGCTGGCCGTGCTGGCCGGTGACGGTCTGATCGTCCTCGCCTTCGAAACGCTGGCCCGCGCGGCCATCCTCCGGCCGGAGCGTCTGGGTAGCCTCGTCCGCATCGTCAGCCGGGCTGTCGGCATGCCCATGGGCATCATCGCAGGCCAGGCCTGGGAATGCGAGCCTGCGGCCGACCTGCGGGAGTATCACCGCGCCAAGACGGGCGCCCTGTTCGCCGGGGCCACCATGGCCGGTGCCGCCGCCGCCGGGGCCGATCCGTCGGCCTGGGGCACGCTGGGCGAGAAGTTGGGCGAGGCCTATCAGGTCGCCGACGACCTGCGCGACGTCGCCTCCAGTGCGGAGGAGATCGGCAAGCCGGTCGGCCGCGACGCCGCCCTCGGCCGCAGCAGTGCGGCGCGGGAGCTCGGCATCGCCGGCGCGCTGCGGCGTCTGGACGAGCTGGTGGACGCGGCCATGGCCTCCGTCCCCGCCTGCCCCGGCCAGGAGGAGCTGCGCACCCTGATCCGGCTCGAAGGCCGGAGGGTGCTGCCCAAGGAACTGGCCCAGGTCGCCGCCTGACCGGGCTCCGGCCCTGCCGTCCAGGAGATCCGCCATGAGCGGTGCCGGGGAAGCCGTGGAGAATCCGATGGGCCCTTCGCCCGCCGGCGGGTCGACCTGGATCGACCGGCTGTTCGCCCTGCGCGACCGCCTCGTCGCCAGCGACCGGTTCCGCCAGTGGGCGGCGGCCTTTCCCCTGACCCGGCCCCTGGCGCGGAAAAGTGCGCGCGACCTGTTCGACATCTGCGCCGGCTTCGTCTACTCGCAGGTCCTGTTCGCCTGCGTGCGGCTGAACCTGTTCGCGATCCTGGCGGAGGGGCCGCAGACGGCGGCCGGCCTGGCCGCCCGCCTCGACCTGCCGCCCGACTCGGCCATCCGCCTGCTCAGGGCCGGTGCGGCCCTCGGCCTGTTCGCCGAACGCTCCGGCGGGCGCTTCGCCCTGGGGCAGCTCGGCGCCGCCATGCTCGGGAACCCCGGCATCGCCGCCATGGTCGAGCATCACGCCATGCTCTACGCCGACCTCGCCGATCCGGTGGCGCTGCTGCGCCAGGGCGGCGGCCGCGGCGGTGCCAAGACGGCGCTTGGCGGCTTCTGGCCCTATGCGGTGGAGGCCGACCCGAAGGCCCTGGATGCGGACAGTGTGGGCCCCTACACCGCCCTGATGGCGGCATCCCAGCCCATGGTGTCGGCGGAGGTCCTGGCGGCATATCCGCTCGGCGCGCACCGCTGCGTCCTGGATGTGGGCGGGGGCAACGGCGCCTTCCTGTCGGCCGTCGCCGCCAAGGCGCCCCATCTCCGGCTGATGCTGTTCGACCTGCCGGCGGTGGCCGAACGGGCGCGGGAGCGTTTCGCCACCTTGGGTCTGTCCGACCGCGCCAGCTTCCATGGCGGCAGCTTCCTCGCCGACCCGCTGCCCACGGGTGCCGATCTCGTCACCCTCGTCCGCATCGTGCACGACCACGACGATGGCTCGGTTCTGACGTTGCTGCGCGCCATCCGCCGCGCGCTGCCGCCCGACGGGACGCTGCTGATCGCCGAGCCCCTGTCGGGAACGCGCGGGGCCGAGCCGGTGGGCGACGCCTATTTCGGCCTTTATCTGCTGGCCATGGGCAGCGGCCGCCCACGCACGGCGCCGGAGCTGTCCCGCCTCCTCCAGGAGGCCGGATTCGCCCGCATCCGGACGATCCCGACCCACACACCGCTGATCGCCTCCCTCATCACGGCGCGGCCCTGATCCAGGCGCGCCGCCGCCCGCCACGCGCGTCGCGGGCGATGTCCATAATCTTTGTCGAATTGACGTAAGCCTGACTTGACATTCCATTATGTCAAGCTAGACTGACATTGAGCCTCATAGGCTGGAATAGGCATGTCAGTCCTGGTGTCCCCATGAACACCCTCGCAATCGTCCTCGAAGAACCGGAGCGCATCGCGCTCAGGCGGGTCGATCTCGTCCCCCAGGGGGACGAGGACGTGGTGGTCGATATCGCCTGGAGCGGGATCAGCACCGGCACGGAGCGTCTGCTCTGGCAGGGCCGGATGCCGCCCTTCCCCGGCATGGGCTATCCGCTGGTGCCCGGCTACGAGTCCGTCGGCACGGTGGTGGAGGCCGGATCCAGGTCCGGCGGCCGGGTCGGTGACATGGTCTTCGTCCCCGGTGCCAAGTGCTATGGCGACGTGCGCGGCCTGTTCGGCGGTGCCGCCAAGCGCGTGATCGTTCCCGGCGCCCGGGTGACCCCGGTGGACGCCAAGTATGGGGAGCAGGCGGTGCTTCTGGCCTTGGCCGCCACCGCCTACCACGCGGTGGCCGAAGGCGCCCTGCCCGACCTGATCGTCGGCCACGGCGTGCTGGGCCGGCTGCTGGCGCGTATCGCGCTCGCCATGGGCGGCGAGGCACCCACCGTGTGGGAGACGAACCCCGTCCGCCAGTCCGGCGCCGAGGGATATCCCGTGTTGGCGCCCGACGCCGACCCGCGCCGCGACTACAGTTCCATCTACGATGTCAGCGGCGACTCCAAGCTGCTGGACACGCTCATCGCGCGGCTGCGCCGGGGCGGGGAGATCGTCCTCGCCGGCTTCTACAGCGAGCCGCTCAGCTTCTCCTTTCCGCCGGCCTTCATGCGCGAGGCGCGCCTGAGGATCGCGGCGGAATGGAAGGAACCGGACCTGGTGGCCGTGAAGAGCCTCATGGAATCCGGCCGCCTGTCGCTCGACGGGCTCATCACGCACCGGCACGAGGCGGCCCAGGCCGACGCGGCGTACCGCACGGCCTTCGGCGACCCCGCGTGCCTGAAAATGATCTTGGATTGGAGGGGATGCTCATGAACGTGGTCCTGCGCGTGCCCGATGCCGACCGAGCCAAGCCCGATCCGCAGTCGACCCTGCGGGAGAACCTGCGGCACGAGGCGTCCCAGGAGCCTGACCCGGTCCATACGGGACCGGTGAAGAAGGAAACGCAGATCATCGCGATCTACGGCAAGGGCGGCATCGGCAAGAGCTTCACGCTCGCCAACCTCAGCTACATGATGGCCCAGCAGGGCAAGAAGGTCCTGCTGATCGGCTGCGATCCCAAGAGCGACACCACCTCCCTCCTGTTCGGCGGCAAGGCCTGCCCGACGATCATCGAGACCTCCACCCGCAAGAAGCTGGCGGGAGAGCAGGTCGAGATCGGCGACGTCTGCTTCATCCGCGACGGCGTCTTCGCCATGGAGCTGGGCGGGCCGGAGGTCGGTCGCGGCTGCGGCGGGCGCGGCATCATCCACGGCTTCGAGACGCTGGAGAAGCTGGGCTTCCACGACTGGGGCTTCGACTTCGTCCTGCTGGACTTCCTGGGCGACGTGGTGTGCGGCGGCTTCGGCCTGCCGATCGCCCGCGACATGTGCCAGAAGGTCATCGTCGTCGGCTCCAACGACCTCCAGTCGCTCTACGTCGCCAACAACGTCTGCTCGGCGGTGGAGTATTTCCGCAAGCTGGGCGGCAATGTCGGCGTCGCCGGCATGGTCGTGAACAAGGATGACGGCACCGGCGAGGCCGCGGCCTTCGCGGAGTCGGTCGGCATCCCCGTCCTGGCCTCGATCCCGGCGCATGAGGACATCCGCCGCAAGTCGGCCAACTACGAGATCATCGGTAAGCCCGGCGGCCAGTGGGGCGCCCTGTTCGAGGAGCTGGCCCGCAACGTCGCCGAAGCACCGCCGCAGCGTCCGACTCCCCTCTCCCAGGATGGCCTACTGGGCCTGTTCAGCGGGGAGAGTGTCGGCCGCGACGTGGTGCTGACGCCGGCGACCATGGAGGACATGTGCGGCAAGGCCGCCGTGTCCAAGCCGTCCCTCGAAGTCATCTACGACACGGTCTGAGGCCGGGGAACGCGGGAGACGGCCATGGACATCCACGACAGGCACGCGACGAAGGGGGCCGAGACATCGGCGGAGATCGTCTACGACGCCGTGGGCGCCGCGGCGAAGGCCGATCCGGTACCGGAGGGCTCGTCCGTGGGCGGCTGCGCGCCGAAGCTGGACACGTCCGGCGACGGGATGGGCTGCCACAACAAGGCGGGCATGCGCGAAGCGGCCGCGAAGGCCGGCCTCGGCGACGTGATGCAGCGCTACGCGGAGGATTATCCGCAGGGCCCGCACGACCAGCCGCAGAGCATGTGCCCGGCTTTCGGGTCCTTGCGGGTGGGCCTGCGCATGCGCCGCACGGCCACCGTGCTCTCGGGGTCCGCCTGCTGCGTCTACGGCCTGACCTTCACCAGCCACTTCTACGGCGCCCGCCGGTCCGTCGGCTACGTCCCCTTCAACTCGGAGACGCTGGTCACCGGCAAGCTGTTCGAGGACATCCGCGAGGCCGTCTTCAAGCTGGCGGATCCTGAGAAGTACGACGCGGTGGTCATCACCAACCTCTGCGTCCCGACGGCGTCCGGCGTGCCGCTGCGCCTCCTGCCCAAGGAGATCAACGGCGTCCGGATCATCGGGATCGACGTGCCGGGCTTCGGCGTTCCGACCCATGCGGAGGCCAAGGACGTGCTCGCCGGCGCCATGCTGAACTATGCCCGGCTGGAGGCCGAGCAGGGGCCGGTCGCGGCACCCCGCCAAGGCGTGAGCGACAAGCCGACGGTCACCCTTGTGGGGGAGATGTTCCCCGCCGACCCGGTCGGCATCGGCATGATGCTGGAGCCGCTCGGCCTCGCCGCCGGGCCGGTCGTCCCGACGCGCGAATGGCGCGAGCTTTACGCGGCGCTGGACTGCGCGGCTGTGGCCGCCATCCATCCCTTCTACACGGCCGTCTACCGGGAGTTCCAAGCGGCCGGCCGCACCATGGTCGGCTCCGCCCCCGTCGGGCATGACGGCACGGCCGCGTGGCTGGAGGCCATCGGCAAGGCCTGCAACGTGGCCGACAAGCTGGTGGACGCGGCCAAGGCCCGCTTCCTGCCGGCCATCCGGGGTGCCTTGTCGGCCAAGCCGATCAAGGGGCGGATCACGCTCTCCGGCTACGAAGGTTCGGAGCTGCTGGTCGCCCGGCTGCTGATCGAGAGCGGGGCCGAGGTGCCCTATGTCGGCACCGCCTGCCCCCGCACCCGCTGGTCGGACCCCGATCGCGAGTGGCTGGAGGCGCGCGGCGTCCACGTGCAGTACCGCGCCTCGCTGGAGCAGGACGTCGCCGCGATGAAGGAGGTCAAGCCCGACCTCGCCATCGGCACCACGCCCGTGGTGCAGAAGGCGAAGGAGCTGGCGATCCCCGGCCTCTACTTCACCAACCTGATCTCCGCGCGCCCCCTGATGGGTCCGGCCGGTGCGGGTTCGCTGGCGCAGGTGGTCAACGCCGCCCTGGGCAACAAGCACCGCTTCGACACGATGCGGGAGTTCTTCGAGGGTGTCGGCACCGGCCACGCGGCCGGCGTGTGGGAGGACGTGCCGAAGGACCGGCCGGAATTCCGCAAGAAGAACGCCGCACTCGCCGCCAAAGCCGCGAAGGAGAAGACGTCGGTGGCGGAGGACGCGCCATGCTGATCCAGGATCTGGACCGCGCCGGCGGCTACTGGGGCTCTGTCTACGTCTTCACGGCGATCAAGGGCCTGCAATGCATCATCGACGGCCCGGTGGGCTGCGAGAACCTGCCGGTCACCTCGGTGCTGCACTACACCGACGCCCTGCCCCCGCACGAGCTGCCGATCGTCGTCACCGGCTTGGCCGAGGAGGAGCTCGGCCAGCACGGGACCGAGAAGGCGATGAAGCGGGCGCATGAGACGCTCGACCCCGGCCTGCCCAGCGTCGTCGTCACCGGCTCGATCGCGGAGATGATCGGCGGCGGTGTGACGCCGGAAGGCACCAACATCATGCGCTTCCTGCCGCGCACCATCGACGAGGACCAGTGGCAGAGCGCCAACCGGGCCATGTTCTGGCTCTGGAACGAGTTCGGCGCCCGCAAGGGCGTGATGCCGAAGGCGAAGCCCCGCAAGGAGGGCGACAAGCCGCGCGTCAACATCATCGGCCCCATCTACGGCTACTTCAACACCTGGTCCGACCTGGCGGAGATCCGCCGTCTGGTGGAGGGCATCGGGGCCGAGGTCAACATGACCTTCCCGCTCGGCAGCCACCTCATGGACGTGCCGCGCCTCGTCGACGCCGACGTGAACATCTGCATGTACCGGGAGTTCGGCCGCCTGCTCTGCGAGGCACTGGACAAGCCCTATCTGCAGGCCCCCATCGGCCTGCATTCCACCACGAAGTTCCTGCGCGCGCTGGGCGAGCTGCTGGGCCTGGACCCGGAGCCGTTCATCGAGCGGGAGAAGCACACGACCATCAAGCCGCTGTGGGACCTCTGGCGGTCGGTGACCCAGGACTTCTTCGGCACGGCCAGCTTCGGCATCGTCGCCAACGAAACGCACGCGCGCGGCCTGCGCCATTTCCTCGAGGAGGAGATGGGCCTGCCCTGCAACTTCGCGATCAGCCGCCGTCCCGGCGTCAAGCCGGACAACGACGAGGCGCGCGAGCTGGTGCGGACGAAGACGCCGCTGGTGCTGTTCGGCAGCTACAACGAGCGCATGTACCTCGCCGAGGTCGGCGGCCGGGCGATCTTCATCCCCGCCTCCTTCCCGGGCGCCATCATCCGGCGGCACACGGGCACGCCCTTCATGGGCTATTCCGGTGCCACCTACGTCGTCCAGGAAGTCTGCAACGCCCTGTTCGACGCGCTTTTCCACATCCTCCCGCTGGCGACCGACATGGACAAGGTGGAGGCCACCCCCTCCCGCCTGCATGCCGAGCTGCCCTGGGACGACGCCGCCAAGCTGGCTCTCGACGAGATCGTCGAGAGCCATCCCGTTCTGATCCGCATCTCCGCCGCCAAGCGTCTGCGCGACGCGGCCGAGCGGCTGGCGCGGAAGAACGGCGAGGAACGGGTCACGGCGGATCGCGTCGCCAACGCGAGCACCGCCCTGGCGGAAGGACGTGCCGCATGACAGGCACCGCCGCCACGCGATTTCACAAGAATTCGCCCGGGAATCCCGGGCGTCACCCTAGTCGTGGCGACGTTCGCCAGGGCTACGTGCCTGTGAAAGCAGGCACGTAACGGCCGTAAGGCCTTAGTTGAGGAGGTAGCAATGAGTGACTCAAGCTCCTCCCTGTCGGGTCTGACAGGGGCTGAGGCTCGGGAGTTCCACCAACTCTTCATGACGAGCTTCATCATCTTCACGGTAATCGCGATCGTCGCGCACTTCCTCGTGTGGTCGTGGCGGCCGTGGTTCCCTGGCGTGCAGGGGTATGCGTCCCTGCAGGACAGCATCCAGACGGCCATGACCGTCGTCACCAGCTTCATCGCGTAAGGAGGCGACCATGTGGCGTATTTGGCTGCTTTTCGATCCGCGCAGGGCCCTGGTGGCGCTCGCCACCTTCCTGTTCGGTCTGGCGATCCTGATCCACTTCATCCTGCTGAGCACGGATCGCTTCAACTGGATCGAAGGCCCGAGTGCCGCGCGCACGAGTGCCGTCCAGTTCTCCACGCTGCCCGCCGGCAAGTAACTGCCGCGGACATCGGGTCTACGCCGGCGGCGCGTTGGGTGCGGGTCTTCCCGCACCCGGCGCCGCCGGCGGCTCGGTACGCATCTCGCCCTTCATCCCGGGCTGCCTGACGGGGGGAACCGAACATGGCCATGCTCAACTTTGAGAAAAAGTACCGCGTCCGCGGAGGGACGTTGATCGGGGGAGATCTCTTCGACTTCTGGGTGGGGCCGTTCTATGTCGGCTTCTTCGGGGTCACGACGATCTTCTTCACGTTCCTCGGCACGGCGCTGATCATCTACGGGGCGGCCCTCGGGCCCACCTGGAACATCTGGCAGATCAACATCGCACCGCCGGACATCAGTTACGGTCTGGCGCTCGCTCCCCTGAAGGAGGGCGGGCTCTGGCAGCTGATCACGATCTGCGCCTTGGGGGCCTTCGTATCGTGGGCCCTGCGACAGGCCGAGATCTCCCGCAAGCTCGGCATGGGCTATCACGTGCCCGTGGCCTACGGCGTCGCGGTCTTCGCCTACTTCACCCTGGTCGTCATCCGCCCGGTGCTGATGGGCGCCTGGGGGCACGGGTTCCCGTACGGGATCTGGAGCCACCTCGATTGGGTGTCGAACGTCGGCTACCAGTACCTGCACTTCCACTACAACCCGGCGCACATGATCGCCGTGTCCTTCTTCTTCCTGACCACCTTCGCGCTGTCGCTGCACGGCGCGCTGGTCCTGTCGGCGGTCAACCCCGGCAAGACGGACAACGGGAAGCAGGACGTGGTGAAGACGGCGGAGCACGAGAACACGTTCTTCCGCGACACGATCGGCTACTCGATCGGCACGCTGGGCATCCACCGGCTGGGCCTCTTCCTGGCGCTCAGCGCCGGGTTCTGGAGCGCTGTCTGCATCGTGATCAGCGGCCCGTTCTAGACGCGCGGCTGGCCCGAGTGGTGGGGCTGGTGGCTGAACCTGCCGATCTGGCCGAACTGAGGAGGCTGCGATGGCCGAATATCAGAACATTTTCAACCAGGTCCAGATCCACGGCCCGGCCTATGAGGGCGTGCCGCTGGAAGCCGGCCCCTGGGTGCGGCAGCTGAAGCCGCGCTTCGTCTACCTGCTCGGCAAGTTCGGCGACGCCCAGGTCGGCCCGGTCTACATCGGCTGGTTCGGCTGGGCCTCGATCCTCTGCGGCATCATCGCCATCGAGATCATCGGGCTGAACATGTGGGCCTCGGTGAACTGGGATCCGATCGAGTTCATCCGCCAGCTTCCCTGGCTGGCGCTGGAGCCGCCGCCGCCCCAGTACGGGCTGGAGATCCCACCGCTCAACGAGGGCGGATGGTGGCTGATGGCGGGCTTCTTCCTGACGCTTTCCATCCTGCTATGGTGGGTGCGCACCTACCGTCGGGCCCGCATGCTCGGCATGGGCACGCATGTCGCCTGGGCCTTCGCCGCCGCCATCTGGCTCTATCTGGTGCTGGGCTTCATCCGCCCGATCCTGATGGGCAGCTGGGCGGAGGCCGTGCCCTTCGGCATCTTCCCCCACCTCGACTGGACGGCGGCCTTCTCCATCCGGTACGGCAACCTGTTCTACAACCCGTTCCACGCGCTCTCGATCGTCTTCCTCTACGGCTCGACCCTGCTTTTCGCCATGCACGGCGCCACCGTGCTGGCCACGGCCAAGTTCGGCGCCGAACGCGAGGTGGAGCAGATCATCGACCGCGGCACGGCGTTCGAACGCGGCGGCCTGTTCTGGCGCTGGACCATGGGCTTCAACGCCACGGCTGAATCGATCCATCGCTGGGCCTGGTGGTTCGCGGTGCTCTGCCCGCTGGCGGGCGGCATCGGGATCCTTCTGACCGGCACGGTGGTCGACAACTGGTACCTCTGGGCCGTCAAGCACGGCGTGGCGCCGGCCTACCCGGCCGTCTACGCCCCGGTGACCGACCCGACCCTGCTGGGAGGTCCGCAATGAGCATGACCATCAGAATCCTGCTCGTGATCGTCGCGATCGCGGGCATCGGGCTCCTCTTCACGTTCGAGCGTCCGCCGGTGGATGTCGTCCAGTCGGGCTATCGCGGCGTGGCGATGGAGCAGGTCTACAACCCGCGCACCGTCGCGGCCCAGGTGGACCGGAACCAGCTTCCGCCGGTCCTGGAGCCGGTGGACCAGAGCGGCCCGACCGCCGCCGAGGTCTATCAGAACGTCCAGGTCCTGGGCGATCTGCCGGAGACGCAGTTCCTGCGCCTGATGACGGCCATCACGGAATGGGTGTCGCCCGAGCAGGGCTGCGCCTATTGCCATGCGGAGGGTGAGGACTTCTCGTCCGACAGCCTCTACACGAAGATCGTCTCCCGCCGCATGCTGCAGATGACGCGGACCATCAACGTCGACTGGGAGGCCCATGTCGGCCAGGTCGGCGTGACTTGCTACACCTGCCATCGCGGCCAGCCGGTCCCGGCCGAGATCTGGTTCGCCAATCCGGGCCAGCGCACGGCCAGCGGCATGGCGGGCTGGCACAACGGCCAGAACCAGCCGGCGGAGGCGGCGAACCTGTCGTCCCTGCCGGTGGACCCCTACTCCGCCTACTTCCTGAACGCGGACAACTCCATCCGCGTGATCGGCAACACGGCGCTGCCGACCGGGAACACGACGTCGATCCAGCAGACCGAATACACCTACAGTCTGATGGCCCACATGTCGGAATCCCTGGGGGTCAACTGCACCTTCTGCCACAACAGCCGCGCCTTCGCCTCGTGGGAGCAGAGCCCCCCGCAGCGGGTCACGGCCTGGCACGGCATCCAGATGGTCCGGCAGCTCAACGCCGACTACCTGGTGCCGCTGCAGCCCACCTACCCGGACTTCCGTCTGGGCCCGCTGGGCGACGCGCCGAAGGCCAACTGCGCCACCTGCCACCAGGGCATCTTCAAGCCCCTGTACGGCCAGGGCATGCTGGAGACCTATCCGGAGCTGGACCGCAAGGCCGCACCGGGCAGCGCCTCCGCCGCCCCCGTCGACGCCTCGGCGGTGGTCGCGAAGTAGCACGCACGGCCCGCGGCCGCCCTTCCCCCCGGCGGCCGCGGTCCCGACAGGACGACGGACCTGTCCTGAGGTATCGGTTCAGCCCGAAGGCGACGTCAAACCCGTGGAAGGCCCTTGCCTTCCACGGGTTTTTCGTTTCTCGTTCGGCACGGACGAGCAAGCGCCGGCGCCATGAAGTCGCCAAGGTCCGGAGCTAAATCGGGATCAGGCGCGTTGTAGTCCCGTCGCCTTGACCGAGGCCGATGCAAGACGATGTCACTTTGGCCGGTGGTCGCGCCCCGATGGGTTCTGTCGTCTGGCCCGCATTCCGCGACGCCGGCGTCCGCAATAGGGAGGATGTTCAGAATGAGGACTGTGTTTGCGGCACTTCTGGTCGCCGGCACCGCGCTGGTGACGGCCGCCCCCGCCCTCGCCCAGGACGGCGATCCGGCGAAGGGCGAGGCCGTGTTCAAGAAGTGCATGGCCTGCCATCGCGTCGGCCCCGACGCCCGGAACCTCGTCGGACCGATCCTCAACGGTGTCGTCGGCCGTCAGGCCGGCACCGTCGAGGGCTACCGGTACTCCGACATCAACAAGGCCGCCGGTGAGGCCGGGCTGACCTGGACGCCGGAGAACATCATCGCCTATCTGCCGGACCCGAACGCCTTCCTGAAGAAGTACCTGGCCGACCAGGGCAAGGAGGCGAAGGGCAGCACGAAGATGGTCTTCAAGCTGCCGAACGAGCAGGAGCGCAAGGACGTCGTGGCCTACCTGGCGACGCAGAAGTAAGTCGGCCGTCGCGCCGGAACGCCAAAGGCCCGCCGGTCGCTCCGGCGGGCCTTTTGCATGAAGGGCGGTGTCGCCGGCCCGTGCTGGAACCAGCTCAGGCGACGGCGGCGGAGGTCCGCAGCAGCCCCACCTCGCCCCAGATGTCCGACAGGGCGCCGACCAGACCGTCGATGTCCGCGTCCGTGTGCAGCGGCGACGGGGTGATGCGCAGACGCTCCGTCTTGCGTGGAACGGTCGGGTAGTTGATCGGCTGGACGTAGATCCCGTACTGCTCCAGCAGCCGGTCGCTGATCAGCTTGCAGCACACCGGGTTGCCCACCATCACCGGCACGATGTGGCTGGGGTTCCGCATGTGCGGGATGCCGGCCATGTCCAGCTTGCGGCGCAGCGTGGCCACCCGCTCCTGGTGCCGTTGCCGCTCCATCGGGCTTTCCTTCAGGTAGCGGATGCTGGCGGCCGCACCGGCGGCCACATGCGGCGGCAGGGACGTGGTGAAGATGAAGCCGGAGGCGAAGCTGCGGACGAAGTCGCACAGCGCGGCCGTGCCGGCGATATAGCCGCCGACGACGCCGAACGCCTTGCCCAGCGTGCCCTCGATCACCGTCAGCCGGTGGGCCACCCCCTCCCGCTCCGCGATGCCGCCGCCGCGCGCGCCATAAAGGCCGACGGCGTGCACCTCGTCGAGGTAGGTCATCGCCCCGTGCGCCTCGGCCACGTCCAGGATCTCGGCGATGGGGGCGATGTCGCCGTCCATCGAATACACGCTCTCGAAGGCCACCAGCTTCGGCGTGCCCGGCGGCAGGCTGGACAGCTTCCGGTTCAGGTCCTCCGGATCGTTGTGCCGGAAGATGTGGCGTTCGGCGCGGCTGTGCCGGATGCCTTCGATCATGGAGGCGTGGTTGCCCTCGTCCGACAGCACCACGCAGCCGGGGATGCGGCTCGCCAGCGTGCCCAGCGCCGCCCAGTTCGAGACGTAGCCCGAGGTGAACAGCAGCGCGGCCTCCTTGCCGTGGAGGTCGGCCAGCTCGTCCTCGAGCAGGACGTGATAGTGGTTGGTGCCGGAGATGTTGCGCGTGCCGCCGGCACCGGCGCCGCACTTGTCCAGGGCCTCATGCATGGCCTTCAGGACCACCGGGTTCTGCCCCATGCCGAGATAGTCGTTGGAACACCAGACCGTCACCTCCTGGGTCCGCCCGTCGCGGTGCCAGGTCGCTCTTGGGAAGCGACCCCGCTGCCGTTCGAGATCGGCGAAGACGCGGTACCGGCCTTCATTGCGCAGCCCGTCGAGCTGCTGGCGGAAGAAGGCCTCGTAATTCATGGTCGCCTCCAGAGGGTGGTGTGTTCGATGCCGGGGGGTCTCGCCCCCCGTTGCGGATGCCGGCCGGCTACCATCCCCGACCGGATTCAAGATGCTGTGTTCCGACGGGCGGCGCCTTTCCTTGGTCATGCGGCCTCCCGTACGGACGCGTCCGGCCCCGGCCGGGGGGCGTCCGGTTTCGTCGTCGCCGGCGGTGCGGTGCGGCCGCCCAGCGCCCAGCCCCAGAGGGCCGACGGCGAGATGGGCAGCACCATCAGCCAGTGCTCCAACAGGGCGAGCGCCGTCATGGCGCCGAGCAGCATGTGGCCGGCGACCAGTCCCGGCGGCGTCGCCGGGTCCAGGGCCGCCGCCACGAACAGCGCGGCCGTGATCGTGCAGCCCGTCACGGAGACGGGGAACAGCAGGTTGATCGGCCGGCGCCGGAGATATGTCACGAGGTAGCGCAGGTGTTCGGGCAGGAACTCCTCGCTCAGGTTCCTGACACCCAGGAACACGTTCAGCTTGGCGCTGACGCGCATCGCCCAGAGCAGCAGGAAGGTCCAGAGCGCGATCTGGTTCTCCCCGCCCCAGGTCAGCGCCGCGATGATCACGGCCGTGGCGGCGATCGCCAGCTCATGCCAGGCGATGACCTCGACGGCCATGCCGAAGCGCTTGAAGCCGCGCACGCCCGCCGGCAGCGGACCGCGCCGGGGCCCCGTCACGATGCCGAACAGGAAGCTGGCCTCGTGCCAGCCCCAGACCAGCAGGGCGCAGGTGAAGGCGCAGTAGGCGCCGGCGACCGAGGTGTCGCCGGCGGTCGCGGCGATGCCGTACAGCGCCGCGATCCCGACCACGGTGATGCCGAGAAGGCTCCAGCCGAAGGTGGCGCGGGGCAGGCCGTCCAGCCATGCGATCGCGCCGGTGCTGAACCACCAGACGAACAGCGCGAACAGCACTGGAAGGGCGATCTCGGCCACAGGCGGCTCCTCCCTCTCGCGTCGTTTCGCCTACCAGGCCGGGGACAGCCGGATCTGGCGGGGCAGCTCGTTCGGCTTCGACGGCATCACCATCAGCTTGATGAAGTTCGTCGCGGCCGAGACCGACAGCAGCGCCTGGCTGATCCGGCCGCCGATGCCGCCGCGGGCCTTCGCCGCCGCCATGTCGTCGGCGATCCGGGACATGCGGTTCAGCCCCTCCAGGAAGGCCGGGTTCTCGATGTCGAGCGTGACCGGGAAGACCTGCTTCACGATCTCGGTCGTGATCCGGAACACCGTCATGTCGTAATCGGTCGGATCGACGCCCAGGGCGGCGTGGAAGGCCGGCCGCTGGTGGTCGCGCACGAACATCGTGGCGAACACGGCCAGCTGGAAGAACTTGATCCACACCTTGTTGAAGCCGCTCAGCAGCTTCGGATCGGCCCGCATCAGCAGGGCGAAGGCCTCGCCGTGGCGGAACTCGTCGTTGCACCACTGCTCGAACCACTTGAAGATCGGGTGGAACCGCTTGTCCGGATTCCGCTCCAGGTGCCGGTAGATGGTGATGTAGCGGGCGTAGCCGATCTTCTCCGACAGGTACGTGGCGTAGAAGATGAACTTGGGCTTGAAGTAGGTGTACTTCTTCGCCTTCGTCAGGAAGCCCATGTCGACGCCGATGTCGAAATCCTTCAGCGTCTCGTTGATGAAGCCGGCATGGCGGGACTCGTCGCGGGCCATGAAGGCGAACAGGTCGCGGATGTCCGGGTTCTTCACCCGCTTCTTGGCCTCGGCGTAGAGCACGCAGCCGGAGAACTCGGCCGTGAGCGAGCTCACCAGGAAGTCGATGAACTCCTTCTTCAGGTCGGCCGGCAGTCTGTCGAGGGTGTTCTCGAAGTCCTCCGTCCGCTTGAAGTGCTGCCGGTTATCGTCCCGCCGCAGCTCGTTCATGATCGCGTCCCACTCGGCGCGCACGGCGCTGACGTCCAGCCGGTCCAGCGCGTCGTAGTCGGTCGTGTAGAAGCGGGGGCTGAGCAGCGTGTCCGTCTGCGCCTTCCGCGTGGTCATGTTGGGGGCGGCACCCCCTTCCATCGCGATCATCAGATCCTCCCACCAGAAAAGCTGACTTCATAGAGTTCGGTCAGGCCGAGATAGGCCGTCATCCGCGTCCAGGCGCGGCCGACGGGCCCGGCGCGGCCGACTGCGGCGCGGCAGTGGTAGACGCCCTTGTGGCCGAAGGGCACATGGGTCGGGGCGCCGTACACGATGACGGTGTCGCCCGGCCCCACCTCGACACCCTCGAGGTCGACATGGGCGTGCAGGCTGTCGGAAGTGTTCTCGATCTCCACCGTGCAGGGCACGGTGGCGCCCGGCGGGGCGGCCACGATGCCCTCGGTGGCCGGACCGAGCGAGGATCTGGCGAGTTGCCCGATCATTGACGCGTCTCCCCGGGGTTGAGCAGCCGTTCGAAGGCGGCGGTGTTGGTGGCGCCGAAGGCGCGGAGGTCGATCTTCCGGCCGGTGGCCGGATCGTGCAGCTCGAAGCGGCCGTCCGCGAACCGGGTCAGCTCGAACGGCGTCTCCGGCGCGATCTCCCGCATCATGCGATCGCGGTTGAGGCCACGCATGGTGCCCCGGATGAAGCCGTCGCCGCCCGGCGGGACGGTGTGGATCAGCGCGCCGTCCCCGGCCCGCATCACGGCCACGGAGCCGTCCGGCCTGTCCGCGAAGCGGAGGACCTGCCGATCCAGGACCTCCGTCGGCGGAAGTTCGGCGTAGCGCTCCACCGACAGGGTGCTGAACCCCGCGATGGCGAACAGGACGAGGGCCACCGCGCCGATCGCGGCGCCCTTTGGGATCGACCGGTCCACGGTGGACGTCGTCATGCCCGCGCACTCCCCATCGCTGGCGCCAGTTGCGGGGCGCGGGCCGGGGCGGACGGCTTGGCGGCGACCGGCTCGGCCATGGCCGCGACCGGCATCGCCTCGGCCTGTCCGTTGGCCGCCTTCAGTGCGGCACCCAGGATCTCACCCACCCGGGCGGCGTCCGGCACGGCCCGCAGCATCGGCTCCGGGTTGCCCAGCCGCCAGGGCCGCACGAACGGCCACAGCAGGATGTAGGAGACCCGGTGGTCCGGCTGGACCGCGACGGGCAGGTCGCCCGTGCCGTCCCTGTGCACCTTCATGCCGGCGGACCCGATCTTGCCGAACGGCACGTTGATCGCCATCGGCAGTGCCACGCCGCAGCGGATCACCACGCGCTTGCTGGTGACCGTGAACATGGCCGCGCGGGCGCACAGCCACGCCAGCAGCGTCAGGATCGTCAGCGCGCCGATGCCCAGGATCGCGAGGGGCATCAGGGCCGCGCCGGTCTCGGCGAGCGTTGCGCCCTCCTCCACCGCGACCCACAGCCGCCAGACCATCAGCAGGGCGAAGTAGATGGCGACGGCGCGCACATGGTAGGCGCGCAGCGCCAGCGCCTTCCAGTCGGGCCGGCCCTGCCAGAGGATCCGCTCGCCCTTCGGCAGGGGTTCGGGCAGCCCGAGGACGGGCTCGAACTCGTGCTCCATCATAGCAGCGGCTCCGAACGGTCGGGCGTGGCGTAGAGGTAGCCGCCGGCGAAGTAGCCGGTGATCATATCCTCCTCCAGCTTGGTCACGAGGTCCGGGTTCTTCAGCGCCGGGACGGTCGCGAACTGGCTGGCCAGGACGGCGCCGGTGCGCACCATGCGCTTGTCGCGGCTGACCACGGCGAAGCCGATGGGCAGCAGCACCGTCTTGCCGCCGCCGCCTTCGAGCGCCACCTCCAGATAGCGCACGCCCGGCTCGGAACGGTCGATCCAGAGGTCCGTCACGGTGCCCGCCAGCTTCTTGTCCGCCCCGTAGACCGGCATGCCGATCGGGTTCGGATCGCGGGGATCGACATGGTGGTCGGACGCCACCCGGATCGGGACGATGCGCGGCTGGTCCTCGGCCGTCAGGTCCGGCACGTCCTGGCGCATGGCGTAGGAGGCGGTGCCGATGCCGTCGATCATCGGATTGCCGGTCGGCACTAGTGGCGCTCCGGGGAACTTGGCGGCGGGCACGGCGGCGATCGGCCGGTTGTCGATGTTGCCCGGCGGCGCCTGGTAGGTGGTGTTGTCCCGGTTCAGGAACACCTTGGGCGCCGGCATCTCGGGGAAGCCCTGGACGACGACGCGGCCGTCCTTGCGGTCCTCCGACACCAGGGGATAGCCCTCGCGCTTGTTCTCGCGCAGCAGGTAGATGATCAGCGCCGCGAAGAAGAGCCAGAAGATGTACAGGGCGACTTGGGCGACGTCGATGTACTCAGTGATGGCGCCGGTACCCATGATGACCTCCGCAGGAAAGCCGGTTCAGCCGGGGAATTCGGCCAGACCGAACCGGGACGATGATTGCGAGCGGCCCTCGCCCACGGATGGGCGTACCAGAGGTCCGATCGCGACCAGGGTTGCGAACAGAAGAGCGATTTCGAGGTGGTAGACGATGCCGTAGCCGACGGACGGGCCGGTCAGCGCCGGCCCGAGCGCGCCCGCCTCGGCGAGCCCTGAGAAGAAGTCCCTGAGGGCGCCGCCGAGCGCGATGGCGACACCGGCCGAGGTGGCCTGCACGGCACCCCAGGCGCCCAGCGCCAGCCCGCCCTGCCCGGACCGGGCGAGCGCCATGACGGCCGTCAGCATGCCGACGGCGAACAGCCCGCCGCCGAAGCCGATCAGCGTCGTGCCGATGCGGAACAGGATGGCCGAGCCCAGGGGGTCGGCGAAGATCACAGCGGAGAAGGCCGGCAGCCCCACCACGGCGCCGAGGGCGGCCAGCCGGTAGGGGTCGGTCCCGCGCGCGAGCTGCCGGGCGGCCAGCGCGAAGCCCGCCAGGGTCCCGCCCGCCAGCATCGCCGTCAGCAGCGTCGTCTGCGACACGCTGAGCTTCAGGATCTGCCCGCCATAGGGTTCCAGCAGGATGTCCTGCATGCTGAAGGCCGCAGTGCCCAGGCCGACCACGACGAGCACGCGGATGGTGCGGCCCTGCTCCTTGAACTGGCGCCACGTCTCGCGGAAGGCGGGGCGCTCGCGGTCGGGCCGGGTCGCGGCCGGGTTGCGCGCCTCCTGCTTCCAGAGCGCGATCACGTTCAGGACCAGGGTGATGACGGCCGCCCCCTGCACCACTTGGATCAGGCGGAGCTGGCTGAAATTGTCCAGCAGCCAGCCGAAGAACAGCGAGCTCGCCACCATGCCGACCAGCAGCATGACGTAGAGCAGCGCCACCACGCGCGGCCGCGCCGCCTCCGGCGCCAGATCGCTGGCCAGCGCCAGACCCGCCGTCTGCGTCGTGTGCAGCCCGGCGCCGACCAGCAGGAAGGCCAGGGCGGCGCTGACATGGCCGACCCAGTGCGGGCCCGTCGTGTCGCCCGACAGGATCAGCAGGGCGAAGGGCATGATGGCGAAGCCGCCGAACTGCAGCAGCGTCCCGAACCAGATGTAGGGCACCCGCTTCCAGCCCAGGACCGACTTGTGCATGTCCGACTTGAAGCCGACCAGCGCCCGGAACGGCGCGAAGACCAGCGGCAGCGACACCATCAGCGCCACCAGCCAGGTGGCCACACCCAGCTCCACGATCATCACGCGGTTCAGCGTGCCGCTCAGCAGCACCATCGCCATGCCGACCGAAACCTGGAACAGCGCCAGCCGCAGCAGCCGCCCCAGCGGCAGCTCCGGCGTCGCCGCGTCGGCGAACGGCAGGAAGCGCGGGCTGACCCGGCCCCAGGCCTCGGCGACTGATTTCGGCCGCTGCGTCATGCCGGCACCAGCTCCATGGCCTGGGAGGTGTAGAAGCCGCTGACGATCCGCTCCGTCCGGCCGACGCGCCAGCGGCGCAGCACCGGATCGGCGGCGAACAGCCGGCGCAGGGTGGCCTCGCCCACCGGCTCGATCGCCGGGGCGCGGTCGCCGCGCGGGAACAGCTTGCCCACGGCGTGCATGACGGTCAGGGCCGGCGTGCGCGGGGCGAAGGTGAAGACGATCGATCCGCCGGTGCGCTTGGCGAGGCCGGACAGGGCGGCGACGATGTCCTCCGCCTTGTAGTGGATCAGGCTGTCCATGCTGACCACGTGGTCGAAGCGCCCCAGGTCGGGGGACAGCATGTCGCCGACGCGGAAGTCGATGTGCCCGGCGCCGATGTCGTGCGGCAGCCGCTCGCCGGCCAGCCCGACCAGCGTGGGGGAGATGTCGATGGCGGTCACCTGCGCGCCACGGCGCGCCGCCTCCACCGACAGCATGCCGGTGCCGCAGCCCGCGTCCAGCAGGCGCCTGCCGGTCAGGTCGGCCGGCAGCCAGGACAGCAGGGTCGCCCGCATGCGGTCGCGGCCGGCGCGCACCGTCGCGCGGATCCTGCTCACCGGCGCGTCGGAGGTCAGCCGGGACCACGCCTCGACCGCCGTCCGGTCGAAATACGTCTCCAGCTGCCCGCGGCGGCGGATGTAGGTTGCGGTTTCCATCAGTCGAAACCCAGCAGGTCGAAGATGTCGCGGTCCCGCAGCGGTGCGGGGGCGGACGGCGGCGTGCCGTCCCACAGGGTCTGCGCCAGCTTCAGGTACTCCTGGCGCACCGGCTCCAGCTCCGGCGTGTCCTCCATCTCGAACACGGTGCACTTCTTCAGGCGCGACCGGCGGATGGCGTCCAGGTCGGGGAAGTGGGCCAGCGTGTTCAGGCCGACGGCGGCGTTGAACTTGTCGATCTGGTCGGTGGCGGCACTGCGGTTGCAGATCACCCCGCCCAGCCGCACCTCGTAGTTCCGCGACTTCGCCTGGATGGCGGCGACGATGCGGTTCATGGCGAAAATGCTGTCGAAGTCGTTGGCGGCGACGATCAGCGCCCGCTGCGCATGCTGGAGGGGGGAGGCGAAGCCGCCGCACACCACGTCGCCCAGCACGTCGAAGATGACGACGTCGGTGTCCTCCAGCAGGTGGTGCTCCTTCAGGAGCTTCACCGTCTGGCCGACAACGTATCCGCCGCACCCGGTGCCCGCCGGCGGACCGCCCGCCTCCACGCACATGACGCCGTTGTAGCCCTCGTAGACGAAGTCCTCGGTCCGCAGCTCCTCGGAATGGAAGTCCACGGATTCCAGGACGTCGATGACCGTCGGCACCAGCCGCTTGGTCAGGGTGAAGGTGCTGTCGTGCTTGGGGTCGCAGCCGATCTGCAGCACCCGCTTGCCCAGCTTGGAGAAGGCCACCGACAGGTTCGACGAGGTCGTGCTCTTGCCGATGCCGCCCTTCCCGTAGACCGAGAACACCTTGGCGGTGTCGATCTTCAGGGACGGGTCCAGCTTCACCTGGACGCTGCCCTCCCCGTCCCCTTGCTTGGGAGGAGTCCGCACGGTGGCGGGTCTGTCCAACACATCGCTCATGCGACCGCCCTCTCGTTGATTCCTTCCAGCCGATCCTCAAGCGCGTCACCCGCGGCTTGGAGGGCGGCCAGCATCTTCTCGTCCGGCGTCCAGTAGCTGCGCCGGCAGGCCTCGAGCAGGCGGTTCGCCACCCGGGCCGAGGCCTTGGGGTTCAGCGCCGCCATCCGCTCGCGCATCTCCTCGTCCAGCATGAAGGTCTGGGCGAGCTGCTGGTACACCCAGGGGGCGACCTGCCCCGTGGTTGCGGACCAGCCCATGGTGTTGGTCACGTGCACCTCGATCTGGCGCACGCCCTCGTACCCGTGCTTCAGCATCCCCTCGTACCACTTGGGGTTCAGCATCCGGGTGCGGGTCTCCAGGGCGACCTGCTCGGACAGGGTCCGCACGGTCCCCTCGCCCTTGGTCTGGTCGCCGATATAGACGGGGATGCTGCTGCCGCGCGCACGGGTGGCGGCACGGCTGATGCCGCCCAGGCTGTCGAAGTACTGGTCGATGGTGGTGACGCCCAGCTCGACCGAGTCCAGGTTCTGGTAGGCCAGATCCACGTCCGCCAGCGCGCTCTCCAGCATCGCCGGCTGGCGCAACGGCTTGCCGTTGCGGCCGTAGGCGAAGCACTTGCGCTTGGAATAGGCCTCGGCCAGCTCGTCCTCGTCCTCCCAGACGCTGCCGTCGACCAGTTGGTTGACGTTGGCGCCGTAGGTGCCGTCGGCGTTGCTGTAGACGCGCAGGGCCGCCGTCTCCAGTTCGCAGCCATGCTGGGCCATGTAGGCCAGCGTGTGCTTGCGGACGAAGTTCATCTCCGTCGGCTCGTCCGCACTGGCGGCCAGATACGCGGCCTCGGCCAGCATCTGGGTCTGCAGCGGCAGCAGGTCGCGGAAGATGCCCGACAGGGTCAGCACCACGTCCACGCGCGGCCGGCCCAGCTGGTCCAGCGGGATCAGCTCCGCCCCGGCCAGGCGGCCATAGCTGTCGAAGCGCGGCTTGGCCCCCATCAGGGCCAGGGCCTGGGCGATCGGGCCGCCTTCGGACTTCAGGTTGTCCGTGCCCCACAGCACGATGGCCACACTCTGCGGCAGCCCGTGGCCGTCGGCGGCGTGGCGGGCCAGCAGGCGGTCGGCCTGCCTAGCACCATCTGCCACGGCCCAGGCGCTGGGGATGCGGAACGGGTCGAAGCCGTGAAGATTGCGCCCCGTCGGCAGGATGGCCGGCGTGCGCAGCAGGTCGCCACCGGGCGTCGGGCGGATGTAGCGGCCATCCAGCGCCCGCAGGACCGCTGGCAGCTCGTGGTCCTCGGCCATCAGCCGGTCGCTGGCCGCCAGCTCGCGCAGCAGGGCGAGGTTCTCCTCGGTGCGCTCCACGCCGGCGATGGCCAGCGCCTCCTCCGGCTCGTGGCCCCGGCAGAGCGCCTCCACGGCGGCCCGGTCGGGCACCGTGCCCTTGGTCGATTCCGCCATGGCCAGCAGCAGGTCCGCCCGCTCCTCCGCCGACGGCGCCTCGCCGACCACATGCAGGCCGTGCGGGATCAGGGTGTATTCCAGCTCGATCACCGCCTGCATCAGGGCGACGACCTTGGCGTCGGCCTCATTGCCCCAGGCCGGCTCCGCCTCGGAGAGGTCGAGGGCCGCCGCCTGCGCCTGGATCAGTTGGGCCAGGGTCTCCCGGTCCTCGCAGGCCGCCGGGTCCAGGCCGCGCCAGCTCTCGATGGAGGCCTTCAGGTCCAAGAGTCCGCGATACAGGCCCGCATGGGCGACCGGAGGGGTCAGATAGCTGATCAGCGTCGCCGCAGATCGCCGCTTGGCGATGGTGCCTTCCGACGGGTTGTTGGCGGCGTAGAGGTAGATGTTCGGCAGGTCGCCGATCAGCCGGTCCGGCCAGCAGGTGGCGGACAGGGCCGTCTGCTTGCCCGGCATGAACTCCAGGGCGCCATGCGTGCCGTAGTGCAGCACCGCGTTGGCGCCGAAATCCTCGCGCAGCCAGCGGTAGAAGGCGCTGAAGGCGTGGGTCGGGGCGAAGCCGCGCTCGAACAGCAGCCGCATCGGGTCGCCCTCGTAGCCGAAGGCGGGCTGGATGCCGACGAACACGTTCCCGAACCGCTCGCCCAGCACCAGGATGCTGCGGCCGTCGGTCTGCTGCCGGCCGGGCGCCGGGCCCCACTGGCTTTCGATCTCGCGCAGGTGCTTCTCGCGGCGCACATGGTCGTCCACCGGGATGCGGGCATGCACGTTGGCGTCGGTGCCGAAGCGCTCGGCGTTGCCGGTCAGCACCCGGTCGCGCAGGGCGTCCACCGTCTCCGGCACCTCGACCGTGTAGCCCTCGGCCTTCAGCGCCTTCAGCGTGTTGTGCAGCGAGGCGAAGACGGACAGGTAGGCGGCGGTCCCCGTGCTGCCGGCGTTCGGCGGGAAGTTGAACAGCACCATGGCCACCTTGCGGTCGGCCAGGGCCGCGCGGCGCAGCGCCACCAGCTTGCCCACGCGGGCCGCCAGCATCTCAGCCCGGTCCGGGCAGGGATACATGTCGGTGACGTTGTCGGCCCGGTCGAAGGTGCAGTGCCGGTCGCAACCGCCGCAGGTGGTGCCCACACCGCCCGGACGTCCGCCGAACATCATGGACCCGCCGCTGCCGTCCAGTTCCGGGATGGCGACCATCATCGTCGCCTCGACCGGCAACAGCCCGCGCTCCGACCCGCCCCAGGTGGACAGGGTTTGGAACTCCAGCGGATGGGCCGCGACGTAGGGCACGTCCAGGGCCGCCAGCATCTCCTCGGCGGCCTTGGCGTCGTTGTAGGCGGGACCGCCCACCAGGGAGAAGCCGGTCAGCGACACCACGGCGTCCACCGTGGCGCGGCCGTTCCGCATGAAGAAGCGCTCGACCGCCGGCCGCGCGTCCAGGCCGCTGGCGAAGGCCGGAACCACCTTCAGCCCCTGGGCCTCCAAGGCCGCGATCACGCCGTCATAGTGGCCGGAATTGCCCGGCAGCACGTAGGAGCGCATCACCAGCACGCCCACCGTGCCCTTGTGCCCGCCCTTCGGCTCCGGCAGCCGGTCCGCCTTCTCGGCGATCCGGCCCAGCATGCGCGGGTGGTAGACGCCGATCTCCGGATACTCGGCCGGGGCGTTCGCCTTCAGCCTGCCCTTAAGCCCGGCGCGGGGACCGTCGGCGTACCGGTCGATCAGGTAGCGCACCATGTGCGCCACGTTCTCGTCCGATCCGGACAGCCAGTATTGCAGCGTCAGGAAATAGGCCCGCACGTCCTGGGCCGGGCCCGGGATGAAGCGCAGGATCTGCGGGATCCGGCGCAGCATGGCCATCTGGTTGGCGCCGTTGCTGGCCCCTTCCTTCTTCGACCCGCGCAGCTTCTTCAAGAGCGCCATCGGCCCCTTGGCCTCGCCGCTCATGTTGAAGCGGCCGATGCGGGTCAGCCGCATCACCTCGCCCGCAGACATGCAGCAGATCATGGCGTCGCACGCGTCGCGCCGGGCCTTCAGGGCCGGCAGCACCGCCTGGATGTGCGGCTCCAGGAACAGCATGGTGGCGATGACGATGTCGCCCTGGGCGATGTCGTCCAGGCAGCGGGCCAGCGCGTCCGCGTCGTCGCCCCATTCGCTGGCCGCGTGAAGCGAGAGCGTCAGCTCCGGGATGTCCTTGGCCAGCGTGCGCTGGGCGCGGTCCACCGACCCCGCCAGATGGTTGTCCAGCGTGACGATGACGACCCGCACGGGCGTGCGGCTATCGGCCGAAATGGGCTTTTGCATCGTACAACGTCTCGACGGTGATGAGCGCGACACCGTGTTCGGCGGCGAAGCGTTCGGTGTTGCGGCGGGCCTTGCCGCGCACGAAGAACGGGATCTTCTGGAGTTCCTTCTCGGCCTCGGGCGTCCAGGTCGTGCCCTCCGGCTGCGGCGGCGTGGCCGACGCGGTCGGGCGCGTGTCGACCGCCTTGGCGGTCGCCGCAGGGACCTGCTCCGGCACCGTGACCGCGATCGGCGCGGCCTTCGCCGCGGTCGGCGCGGCGCCATGGCCCAGGTGCGACGGACCCGCCGCGTCCTGGAACTCGAAGTCGTCGCGGAACATGGCGAGCAGATGCTCCTCCAGCCCCATGACCAGGGGATGCACCCAGGTGTCGAACAGGACGTTCGCCCCCTCGAACCCCATCACGGGGGAGTAGCGGGCCGGGAAGTCCTGCACATGCACGGGGGCGGAGATGACGGCGCAGGCGATGCCCAACCGCTTGGCGATGTGCCGCTCCATCTGCGTGCCCAGCACCAGCTCGGGCTGCAGCTCGGCGACCTTCGCCTCCACCTCCAGGTAATCGTCTGTGATCAGCGCCTCGACGCCGTAGAGTTTCGCCGCCTCCCGCACGTCGCGGGCGAACTCGCGCCCGTAGGTGCCCAGGCCCACCACCGTGAACCCCATCTCCTCCGACGCCACACGGGCGGCGGCGATGGCGTGGGTGGCGTCCCCGAAGATGAAGACCCGCTTGCCCGTCAGGTAGGTCGAGTCCACCGACGCGGAGTACCAGGGCAGCCGGGAGTTCGGCGCCTCCAGGATGGCCGTCGCGTCCACCCCGGCCATCTCGGCCACCTCGGCGATGAAGTCGCGGGTAGCACCCACGCCGATGGGAACGGTGCGGGTGAAGGGCTGGCGGAAGGTGCGCTGCAGCCAGGCTGCGGCCGAATGCGCCACCTCCGGGTACAGCACCACGTTGAAGTCCGCCTCGCCCAGCCGGGCGATGTCGGACGGGCTGGACCCCATCGGGGCCACGACCTTCACGTCGATGCCCATCCGGTCCAGCAGGCGCGTGATCTCGACGATGTCGTCCCGGTGCCGGAAGCCCAGCGCCGTCGGGCCCAGCAGGTTGCAGCTCGGGCGCACGCCCTCGGGCCGGGCCGGGCGCACCGTGCCGGGCGGCGGGGCGTAGGGGCCGGCGAGCGCGCGGACGATCTGGAAGAAGGTCTCAGCCGCCCCCCAGTTCTCCTTCTTGGAGTAGCTGGGCAGCTCCAGCGGCACCACCGGGATCGGCAGGTCCAGCGCCTTGGCCAGCCCGCCCGGATCGTCCTGGATCAGCTCCGCCGTGCAGGAGGCGCCGACGATCATGGCCTGCGGCTTGAACCGCTCGTAGGCGTCCTGCACCGCCGTCTTGAACATCACGGCCGTGTCGCCGCCCAGGTCGCGGGCCTGGAAGGTGGTGTAGGTCACCGGCGGCCGGGCGCTGCGCCGCTCGATCATGGTGAACAGCAGGTCGGCGTAGGTGTCGCCCTGCGGGGCGTGCAGCACGTAGTGCAGCCCCTTCATGCCGGTGGCGATCCGCATGGCCCCCACATGGGGCGGCGCCTCGTATGTCCACACGGTGAGCTGCATGGGTCAGGCCACCTTCAGGATCGCGCGCCGGCGCAGCGGCCGGGCGAAGAGTTCGGCGAGGTCGGCCGCCTGCTCGTAGCCCTGGACGGGCGTGAACAGCAGTTCGATCGACCATTTCGTGGCGATGCCCTCGGCCTCCAGCGGGTTGGCGAGACCAAGGCCGCAGACGACGAGGTCCGGCTGCGCCGCGCGGCAGCGGTCGAGCTGCCGGTCCACGTCCTGCCCCTCGCTGAGCTGCACGGTGGCCGGAAGCTGCTCCAGCTCCTGGGCCAGGTGCGCGCGGTGCAGGTAGGGCGTGCCGACCTCCGTCAGCGCCATGCCAAGCTCGCGGGAGACGAAGCGCGCCAGCGGCACCTCGAGCTGGCTGTCGGGGAAGAAGAAGATCTTTTTGCCCTCAAGCACCTCGCGGTGCCGCGCCAGGGCCTTGCGGGCGCGTTCGGCGCGCGGGGCGGTGACGGCGCGGAACCGCTCCGCGTCGACACCCCACTCCTTCGCGGCGGCGGCCAGCCAGCCGGTCGTGCCCTCCACCCCCAGCGGGAACGGGGCGGCGAGGCGCCGTGCGCCCCGCTCCTCCAGCAGGCGGGCCGTCTCGCCCAGGAAGGGCTGGGCCAGCAGCATCACCGTGTTCGGACCGACGGGCGGCAGCTCGGCGGCGCGGCGGGGCGGCAGGAACCGCACCGGGCCGATGCCCAGATCGCCGAACACCCGCAGCATCTGGTCCTCGACCACTTCGGCCAAGGCACCCACGACCAGAAGGGATTTCGGCGCCGCCGCGTCCTCCGCCGGCATGGTCGGCACCAGGGCCGCCAGGCACGCGTCCTCGCCCTGGGTGAAGGTCGTCTCGATCCCGCTGCCGGAATAGGCCAGGATCTTCACGTTCGGCGCATGGATGCGGTTCAGGCGGGACGCCGCGCGGGACAGGTCCAGCTTGATCACCTCCGACGGGCAGGACCCGACGAGGAACAGCATCTTGATGTCCGGCCGCCGCTCCAGCAGGCGGCCCACCACCTTGTCCAGCTCGTCATTCACGTCGGCGAGGCCGGCGAGGTCGCGCTCGTCGATGATGGCGGTGCCGAACCGGGGCTCGGCGAAGATCATCACGCCGGCGGCGGACTGGATCAGGTGCGCGCAGGTGCGGGAGCCCACCACCAGGAAGAAGGCGTCCTGGATCTTCCGATGCAGCCAGATGATGCCGGTCAGCCCGCAGAACACTTCGCGCTGGCCGCGCTCCTTCAGGACCGGGGCGGGTGCGGAGCCGCAGCCGTTCGCGCCCTGGGCCCCGTTCTGTGCCGTATCCAGCGGGCTCATGACGGCTGCTCCAGCGGCTGGCGGAGATCGGCGTCCGCCTTGCCGGCCCCTTCCAGGCGGGCCATGCGGAGCTTCCAGACGAACTGGGCGGCGTTGATCACGTAGGCGGCGTAGGCCGCCAGGGCCAGGTACATCTGGCCCCGCGCGTCGAGCGCACCGGAGTAAAGCGCCCACAGGTAGGCGGTGTGGAGCGCCAGCACCAGCATGCTGAACACGTCCTCCCAGAAGAAGGCGCGCGCGAACAGGTACTGGCCGAAGACGACCTTCTCCCAGATCGCCCCGGTGATCATGATCGTGTAGAGGACGAGCGTCTTGACGACGATCGAGATGGTCGCCGCCTCCAGCCCCTCGCCTGTCACGAGGTAGCGGGCGACGAGGCCGAGGCTCACCAGGAAGACCACGAACTGCACCGGCGCCAGGATGCCCTGCACCAGCGTCCAGGGGGACTCGTCACGCCGCCGACGTTCCTCGGCGGTGTAGAGCTGTACGCCCTGTGACTGTCCGTGCCTGGGACCCGCCATCGCGCTTCTCCCTCGGATGCCCTGGATTCCGCCCCTGTCTGGGGGGATTTCGGTCGAGGGCTTCCGCCCCCTCTCCCGGCACCTGTCAGGAAAAGCTAATCCCCTTCCCGGTGAGTGTCAATCCGCCGCGACGTAAATTTAGGTTGACAGTCGACCATACCCCTGCTGGGATCATGGTTACTAAGTTATTTCGCGAATCGATCCGGTTGCCACTCGAACTTGCTTGCGACGATCCGACACGGGGTGTAGCGTCACGAAAGCCCCAAAGAGGCGATGGACAATGACCGACTCGCTCGAACGGGTCGGTGCAGGGAGTGCCCAAAAGCGTGGCGGAGACGGCCAGGTGAACCGGGAGCGGTTCGCCAACGGGAACGCCATGCCGACGGAACTCTGCAACCGACACGCGCACGACCTGACTTCCCAGGTCGTCCACTCCCAGGTCGCGGTTGAGTCCGTACCGCGCCTGAAGCTGGTGCGGAGCGAACAGCCGTCCTGCACATGCCAGAGCGCGGTGACCATCCGCCCGCTCAGCCTCGCCGACATCGACCTCTTCAGTGGCCTGCTGATCAAGGGTGACATGGACGCGGCCGCCGACTTCATCGACGAGAAGCGCGCGCACGGCGTTCCGCTGGACAATCTCTACCTCGAACTGCTGGCCCCCTCCGCGCGCCGCCTGGGCGAGCTGTGGGACGAGGATCTCTGCGATTTCGCCGACGTGACGGTCGGCCTGTGCCGCCTGCAGCAGCTTCTGCGCGGGCTCAGCGTCGCCTTCGTGCACGAGCAGGAGCTGGAGATCGAAGCCCCGCGCCGCCGGGCGCTCCTGGTCACGGTGCCGGGGGAGCAGCACTCCTTCGGCCTGTTCATGGTGGCGGAATTCTTCCGAAAGGCCGGCTGGGACGTCTCCACGGCCACGCCGGTGACGCGGGACGAGCTCGCCTCGCTCGTGCGGCACGACTGGTTCGATGTCGTCGGCGTCTCGTCCAGCTGCGAGGACAAGCTGGAGGCGATGGCGTCCGCGATCCGGACCATCCGGAGGGCGTCGCGCAACCGCGGTGCGGGCGTCATGGTCGGCGGGCCCGTGTTCGTGGCCCATCCCGACTATGCGGACCTGATCGGCGCCGACGCGACCGCGACCGATGGTCGCCAAGCCCCTATACAGGCTGAAAAACTTGTTGCTTCGCTAGCGAAGCGCTGTTGAATTCCCGAATGGTTCGACATCAGAACGGGCGGCGGTTGCCGCCCGTTTTGCTGTTGCATTCCGTCACCGTGGAACCCATCTGCTCGATCAGCGTTTTCTTAACTAAGTGTCAACCTTGTTGTACGTAAGGTTGGCTTGACAAAAGCCCGGAAACTGCCGATGGTTTTGACGAACGCGCCTGCTGCCCGGACCGTGCCGCATGACGATGCGGATCACGCCGCCGCCTCCGCCGGCCGTCCTTCTTCGAGCCGAAAAGGCGCGACGCCGGTGAAGCGATTCTACGAGCCAAAGGAGTCGCTGGGGAACCTGGAGGCGGAGGCCGTCGCGGCTCTGCTCGCCTCCGCTGGCGACGTGGCGCTCGTCATCGACGATCAGGGCGTCATCCGCGACGTCGCCTTCGGCAGCGACGATCTCGCCCGCGAGTGGGAATCGCCCTGGATCGGCCGGCACTGGACGGAAACTGTCACGTCGGACAGCCGCGCCAAGGTGGAGACGCTGCTGAAGGAGGCCGCCACGGGGGCCGCCTCGCGCTGGCGCCACGTCAACCACCCCTCCCCGCGCGGCGTGGATGTGCCGATCCAGTATACGGCGACTCGGATGACCGGGGGCGGCAGGGTCGTCGCCATCGGCCGCGACCTCCGCTCCACCGCCGCCTTGCAGCAGCGCCTGGTCGAGGCGCAGCAGAGCATGGAGCGCGACTATTCCCGGCTGCGCCAGATGGAGATGCGGTACCGGCTGCTGTTCCAGACCACGCCGGAAGCCATCCTCATCGCCAACGCCTCCACCTTCAAGATCGCGGAGGCGAACCCCGCCGCCGCCGCCCTTCTCGGCGACGGGTCGACCGACCTGGTGGGCCGAGCCCTGGTCGATCTGGTCGATTCCGCGTCCGGACGCGCCTTGCAGGAGTTCCTGTCGGGCGTGCGGGCGACCGGTCGGGCCGAAAGCCTCGCCGTCAGGGACGCCCGCGCGCGCCGCGACCTGCTGGTCGCCGCCTCGCTCTTCCGCCAGGAGGGCACGACCCTGTTCCTCGTCCGGGTCGCGCCGATGACGGGGGAGGCCGCCGTCTCCGCCCCGACGAAGTTCACGCTGGTGGCGGAGAACCTGCCGGACGGCATCGTGGTGACCGACGCCGAGGGCCGGGTGCTGGAGGCGAACACCGCCTTCCTCGATCTCGCCGAGCTGGTGACGGAGGAGCAGGTGCGCGGCGAGTCGCTGGAGCGCTGGCTCGGCCGGCCCGGCGTCGACCTCAGCGTCCTGCTCGCCAACCTGAAGCAGCACGGCACCGTCCGCCTCTACGCCACCACCCTGCGCGGGGAGTACGGCGCCTCCTCGGAGATCGAGGTGTCGGCGGTGGCGCTGCCGAACGGGGAGCGGCCGTCCTTCGGCTTCTCGATCCGCAACATCGGCCGCCGCCTCGCCTCCGACAGCCGCAAGCGGGAACTGCCGCGCTCGGTGGAGCAGCTGACCGAACTGGTCGGCCGCGTCCCGCTGAAGGATCTGGTGCGGGAGACGACCGACGTGGTGGAGCGTCTCTGCATCGAGGCCGCCCTCGACCTCACCGGCGACAACCGCGCCTCGGCGGCGGAGATCCTCGGCCTCAGCCGGCAGAGCCTCTACGTCAAGCTCCACCGCTATGGCCTCGGCGACATCGACCCCGAGGGCCAGTAAACCTGTGGGCCAGTGAACCTGTGGGCCAGTGAGCCCGATAGGCACTGAGCCTCTCCTTCCGGCGTACCTCCTCGGAATGGCGTGCGGCCGACGGCGCTGACCCCGTGCCGGGGGCACCCTAAGCTTTCCTGGGCGCCGCCGTGGCGCCGCTGCGGGCGGGTGTTCCTGTGGGTGGGATCGGGCGGATCTGGGCGGCGCGCGGGGGCGGGGCGGCGATCGAATTCGCCTTCGCCCTGCCGGCCTGCGTCGCGCTGATGGTCGCCGCCATGGAGCTGGCCACCCTTCTGTTCGCCGGCATCGCGCTGGAGGCCGGGGTGCGGGAGGCCGCGCGCTTCGGCGTGACGGGGCGCGAGACGGCCGTCGCGCGCGAGGACGCCATCCGCGCCACGGTCGACCGCCACAGCTTCGGCCTTTTCCGGGCCGCCGATCTGGTGCTGGAGACCCGCGTCTACGACCGGTTCGAGGATATCGGGCTGCCTGAGCCCTTCGTGGACGACGATCCGCACAACGGCCGCTACGATCCCGGCGAGCGCTTCACCGACATGAACGCGAACGGTGTCTGGGACCCGGTCATGGGCACGCCGGGCGTCGGCGACGCCAGCGAGATCGTCGTCTACACGGCACGGGTGCGCTGGACCTGGCTGACCGGCCTGTTCACGCCCCTGGTGGGCGACGGGCTGGACCTGCGGGCCAGCATGGTCGTCCGCAACGAGCCCTTCGTCGTCCGATGAACCGCCCCGTTCCCCTCGGGCCCCTCTCCGGCCTCGCCCGCCGCCGCGACGGCTCCGTCCTCATCGAGTTCGCGTTCGGCGCCGCCGTGCTGGTCCTGCTGCTGGGGACGGTGGAGCTGGCCCGCTACATCCTGCTGCAGCAGAAGCTGGAGCGGGTGGCGATGACGGTGGCCGACCTGAACGCCCGGGGCGAGGAGCTGACCCGGGCGGAGGTGCTGGCGGTGTTCGACGCCGTCCCCCACCTGATCGCCCCCTTCCGGATGGGGGAGGCGGGCCTGGTGATCGTGACCAGCGTCGGCGACACCGGCACCGGCCGGGCGACCGTGCTGTGGCAGGAGCGCGGCGGCGGCACCGCCCAGGGGGACAGCCGGGTCGGCCTCGTCGGCGACGAGGCCACTCTTCCAGACGGCTTCGTCATCCGCCGGGATGAGACGGCGATCGTGGCGGAGGCGTTCCTGCGCTACGACGCCCTGTTCCTCGATCCGCTGATCGCGTCCGGCACCATGTACGCCCGGGCGATGCAGCGGCCCCGCCTGATGGACACGACGCGCCTCAACTGACGCCCGCCCTCATTCGGCGATGCGGAGGTTGCCGAGCTGGTTGGCGATCGTGCGGAAGGTCACGCTGAGGTCGGTTCCGACGGGGTTGTCGAAATAATGGGCCGGCGACGTGGCGCAGTTCCGGAACAGCTGCCGGCCCTCCTGCCCCGCCGAGTCCATGTCCACCTCGAAGGTGATGGCGTAGATGATGATGCCCTGGCGCTTCATGTCATCGCACAGGCGGGCCGTGCGCCGGTTGATCTCGCGCCGCGCGTTGTCCTTGCCCGTGGTGCCCAGCCGCCCCTCGCGCACCCGGCCGTAGGCGGTGTAGTCCGTATCGTTCCCGCCCCGCCGGTGATAGGTGTACAGCTCGTTCTTGCCGTCGGTCAGGATGATGACGACCTTCCGCATCAGCGGCTCGTCGTAATCCAGCGGCAGCTCCGGCGGTGTCGCCCCGCCCCACTGGCCGCGCCAGCGCGGCGACAGCATCCGCCAGCCCCAGGCCAGCCCCTCGCTGGTGATCGTGCCGCCCCGGTGCCAGGGACCCATGCGGTCGATGGCGTCCTTGACCGCCCGGCGCGACGCCACCGGCGGCGTCACCGGCGGGCCGCACCCCAGGTTCGGCCCCCGCCCCTCGTTGCTGGTGGTGTTCGTCCGCTCGCTCTCGTCCAGCGGCGGCCAGGCGTTGTCGTCGGGATGGGCGGGGAAGACGAAGGGGCGGAACCGCGCGTTGCCGGGCGGCGTATCGGACAGCTCGTGGGCGCCCGGCCGCGCCTCCACGCAGCCCTTCCAGCCCGACCCCGGCGGATACTGCACGCCCTGGAAGGCGTTGGGCATCAGCCAGCCGGTGCGCGCCGCCCCGACATTCACCGCCGCCGTGTAGGGCACCAGCCCCACCCACAGCCCATCGATCGTGTCGCGCCCCTCATAGAGGATGTCCACCAGCTCGTGCGCCGCAGCCCGCATCCGGTTGATCCGGCTGGTGCGGGACCCGCCCTGGTACATCGAGCCGGTGTTGTCCATCACCAGCACAAGCTCCATCCCCCGGTCCGCCCGTTCCACCACCGTCCGGGCCGACACGGTGATCTGCCGGAAGCCCAGCACGGACATGAAGGTGGTCGGCACCGTCGCGGTGGCCGTCACGGTGAGCCGCCCGTTCAGCCGGTCCTCCACGATCTCGAGGGGGGAGACGTCGGCCTCCAGGTAGCCTTCCGGGAAGTTGGCCGCGAAATACATCCGGATGTCGGCGTCGCGCTGGGCGGAGAAGAAGACCCGGCCGCCCGCCAGCGCCGCCGCGTCCAGCGCCTGCGACAGGCGCGCCCGGACGAGCTCGCCCCGGCCGGTGTCGATGGCGAGGCCGGAGAACGCGACGAGCGGCACGACGGCGAGCGCCAGGATGATGGCGATCCCGCCGCGCTCATCCCGCGCCAGACCGCGCCAGAAGGTCGGACAGATGCTCCGCATGGGCTAATCCCGAAGACGCGCCCAGACGTTGCACGAATTCAAGCCACCTGTCGAATATTTGGATTCCTGCGGATTTCAGCCATTCTATTGGGGGAAATTAGTTCGATTTGTTGTGAACGGCATGTAAATCACTCGATCGGGTCCGGCGATTTCGTGCGCATGGTCACGAACTCCTCCGCCGCCGTCGGGTGCAGCCCGATCGTGCTGTCGAAGGTCTTCTTGGTGGCGCCCGCGTTCAGCGCCACCGCGACACCCTGGATCATCTCCGGCGTGTCGGCCCCCACCATGTGGCAGCCGACGACCCGCTGGGTGGCGCGCTCCACCACCAGCTTCATCAGTGTGCGTTCGTCACGGCCCGAAAGCTGGTGGCGCATAGGCTTGAAGGTGGTGCGGTAGACATCGACCGCGCCCAGGCTCGCGCGCGCCTGCTCCTCGGTCAGGCCACAGCTCGCCACCGGCGGGATGCTGAACACCGCCGTCGGGATGTTCAGGTAGTTCACGTCCCGCTGCGTTCCGCCGAACAGCCGGTCGGCCAGCACGTGCCCCTCCGCCAGGGCGACCGGCGTCAGGTTGACCCGGTTGGTCACGTCGCCGATGGCATGGATGTGGGGCACGCTGGTCTCGTACCGCTCGTTGACGACGACGGCGCCGCGCGCGTCCAGCGCCACCCCGGCCTCCTCCAGCCCCAGTCCCCGGGTCAGCGGCACGCGCCCGATGGCGTAGACCACCGCGTCGCACTCGATCTTGCTGCCGTCCGACAGGTCGGCGATGAAGCAGTCGCCCGCCTTTTCGATCCTGTCGATGATGGTGTTGAAGCGCAGGTCGATCCCCGTCTTCACCAGCTCCTCGCCGACGAACTCGCGGATGTCCGTGTCGAACCCGCGCAGGATGCGGCTGCCCCGGTAAAGCTGCGTGACCTTGGCGCCCAGCCCGTTGAACACGCAGGCGAATTCGGTCGCGATATAGCCGCCGCCCGCCACCACCAGCCGCTTCGGGAATCTGTCCAGATAGAACACCTCGTTGGAGGTGATGCCGAACTCCCTGGCCCCCGGCTGGTCCGGCAGTTCCGGCCAGCCGCCGGTGGCGATCAGGATGCGCTCCGCCGTCACGCGCTGGCCCGCCACCTCCACCGTATGCGGGTCGACCAGCCGGGCGCGCCCTTCGAAGATCGTCACCCCCGCCCCTTCCAGCAGGCGGCGGTAGATGCCGTTCAGCCGGGCGATCTCCTTGTCCTTCGCGGCGATCAGCCGGCCCCAGTCATGGCTGCGCTCGCCCACGGTCCAGCCGAACCCGGCCGCGTCCTCCATGTCGTGGGCGTAGTGCGCCGCGTAGACCAGCAGCTTCTTCGGCACGCAGCCGACATTCACGCAGGTGCCGCCGAAATAGCGTTCCTCCGCGATCGCCACGCGGGCGCCATGCTGCCCCGCGATGCGGGAGGCGCGCACGCCGCCCGATCCGGCGCCGATGGTGAAGAGATCGTAATCGTACCGCGACATGCTTGCTGGCTCCGCCGGACGTCAGACGGGGGCCAGCCTATGCGAAGCGGCGCCCGCGTGGAACCGGCACGGGTGTCAGGGCGTGACCGCCGTCCGTTTCGCCTCGGCCGGTAGCTCCCACATGTCGAGCACCATGCAGCGCTCGCCGCCGATCAGCAGATAGTCCCCCGCCCCGCCGCAGAGCTGCAGGTTGCGGGACTGGACGCCGAGCCGCAGCTCGAACTTCGGATCGTTGAAGCAGGTGCCGGAATAGCGGGCGAGGTGACGCGTCTTGCCCGGCCCTTCCAGGATCACATGCTCGCGGTCCACCGCACTCCAGCCGTCGATGTTCCGCACCGGGATGCAGGCGTCGCCCTTCCCCGCCACCTGATAGCCCGCGACCGTGCGGGACTCGCCGGTGGCGCCGGTGGCCGTGGTGGCGGCCTCGGCGGCCGCCTGGGCGGTGGCCGCCCCCAGCGCCAGGGAGATGGCGAGGATGGAAGTCGTCAGCAGCTGCCGCATGCGATCGTCTCCGTCGTTCGTCCGGGTCGGACGGCTCCGTCCGACCCCAACATCACGATGAGAACGATCGTCACCGGCATCGTCGGCGTCGACAGTGATTCAGGTCACTCCGTCCTTGCGGGCGAAGGCCGTGCCCCGATGGCGGCCGTCAATGCGCCACGAGGGAGAGTTCCGGGCGCGGCGGGGGCTGGCGGCGCGGCAGCGGGACGGTGGGGGCGGGCCGTTCGGCCTGTGTGGACAGGATGCGGCCGACCGTGCTCCGCACCTGGTCGGGCATGAAGGGCTTCTGGATCCAGGGCAGGTCGGCCACCGGCTCGCCCTTCACCTCGCCGGGCGTGGCGCCGGAGATCACCAGCACCTCCAGCTTCAGGTCGTGGCGCATCTCCCGCGCCGCCGCCACCCCGTCCGTGCCCTTGCCGAGCCGCAGGTCCAGCAGCACGAGGTCAGGCCGGTAATGATCGGCGAGGGCCACGCCGCGCGGCGCGGTTGAGGCCATCCCGCAGACCTCGTAGCCCATCTCCCGCATGAGGTTCTGCAGCATCAGCGCCGTCAGCGCGTCATCCTCGACGATCAGCACCCGCGGTTGGTCGGTCATGCGGCTCCCCCACGCGTCGCCGGGCCGGGCCCGGAATGGGCGGCCCCATGGCGGCAGTGTCATTCGTGGCCGCGTCTCGCGTCATGGGTGCATTCGGGTGGGCGCCGGAGGGGGTGGGGGATGGGGGCGGCGCCCCGGCGGTGGTATCCGCCGGGAGCGTCGCCCCAGCCCGCTGGAATCCCCCCACGCTCTATCGGGAAAGCCCGCCCATCAGCATGTACTTCACCTCGAGGTAATCCTCGATGCCGTACTTGCTTCCTTCGCGGCCGACACCGCTCTCCTTCACGCCGCCGAACGGCGCCACCTCGGTTGAGATGATGCCCTCGTTGATGCCGACGATGCCGTACTCCAGCGCCTCCGCCACCCGCCAGACCCGGCCGATGTCGCGGGCGTAGAAATAGGCGGCGAGGCCGAACTCGGTCGCGTTGGCCAGCCGGATGGCGTCCGCCTCGTCCTTGAAGCGGAACAGCGGGGCCACCGGGCCGAACGTCTCCTCCCGCGCCACCTTCATGGCGGGCGTCACCTCGGCCAGCACCGTCGGCTCGAAGAAGCTGCCGCCCAGCGCGTGCCGCTTGCCGCCGGTGACGACGCGCGCCCCCTTCTCCAGCGCGTCG
>JAJUIU010000065.1 GCA_029267445.1 Rhodospirillaceae bacterium | reverse complement strand
CGATCGCGGTGGTGAACCCCTGGCGCTTGTACTCCGTCAGGATGCGGCGCAGATGGCCGACATCGTCCACCTTCTCGGCCTCCGTCACCTCGAACAGGATGCGGTCGATGGGGAAGCCCGTGCGCCGCGCCGCGTTCAGCGTGGCCCGGATGCAGGTTTCCGGCCGGTAGACCGCATTCGGCAGGAAGTTGACGGACAGCCGTTCCGAAACGCCAAGCGCCGCCGCCATCTCGATCGCCTTGACACGGCAGGCCTGATCGAAGGCGTAGCGGTTGGCATCGGTGACGCGGTCCAGAACCCAGCCGGCCGGCTGCCCCTCGCTGCCGCGCACCAGCGCCTCATGGGCGAAGACGGCGCGGCGCTCGGCGTCCACGATCGGCTGGAACGCCATGGTGATGGGAAAGTCCAGCCCGTCGGCGCAGCGGCCGCCACACCCCCCGCCCAGAACCTCGTCCATATCCTCGTCCCTGGTCCCGTCCATCGCTTTCGCGTCCCTTGTCCTCGGCGCCCGGCGGCCCGCCAGCCCGGCGTGATTAGGCGCGGGCGGCCGGCCACGCGAAAGAGCGAGGAATGTCCTATCCCTTTATTCGGGCTCATCGCTCGAAAGGCGTAGGGGACAGATGTGGACGTCATGCGTGCGGACAAGGGGCGATAATGTCCCAGGGTTGCGGGAACGGAAGGACACCACCACCTTCCGCCCAGGTACCACGGACAACACCATCATGTCCCTGCCCGACACCCTGCTTTACGGACTGTTCGGCTGGCGGCGTCAGCCGCCGCAGGGACCGCATCTCTACAGCACCCACCGCAAGACCCTGTTCGGAGCCATGACGGCCGGGCTCGTCGCCGTCGGATTGATGGAAGCCATGGCGGTGCATGTCCTGATCGTCGTGCTGACGGAGGACGATTGGGTGGCCTGGGCCCTCACCGGCCTCACGCTCTATGGCCTGCTGTTCCTGGGCGCCATGTACAACAAGGTGCGGCTGAACCCGCTCGCCGTGGCCGTGGACGGGCTGCTGGTTCCCAATCCGATCGGCCGACCGATCGCCATCCCCTGGACACGGATCGCGGCTGTGGAGCAGGTGGCCGTCGCCCCGGCCCGCGCCCCGGGCCTGCTCCTGGCGGCGGTACCGTTCGGCACGGCGAACGTCCTGGTGACCCTGGCCCAGCCGATGGAGCGCAAGGTCGCCTGGGTGGTGGTGGAGCGGTTCGAGCGCGTGGGCCTGTCGGTGGACGATCCGGCCGGATTCATCGCCGCCGTCCGGTCGCACCTGCCGACGGCGGAACAGGCGCCTCAGGCTGGCTGAGCCTCCAGCGCGCGGGTGGCGTCGCGCGCGGCCTCCCCCAGTTCAGGCAGGTGCCCATGGACGCGGGCGAGATGCTGTAGCTCGCCATGCAGGGCGTGGGCGCGGTCGGCGGCACCGTGGCTCGCCTCCAGCTGCACCAGCCGGGCGCTGCCCTGGACCCGGCGCAGCAGCAGCACCGCCCCCGCCGTCCCGGCCTCCGCCAGATTGCGCAGCGACACATGCACCGCCCGCGCCTGCTCCACCATGCCACGATCCGCATAGGCGCAGAGCAGGATCAGCCCCGACTCCGCCAGGATGCCTTGAAGCTCCGGATGGTCGCCGTGGCTGAAGGCGAAATGCGCAACGGTCTCGGCGATCTCGTGCGCCGTCTCAAGCTCGCCGGCCGCGCAATGCGCCTGGATCAGGGCGAGGCAGCATTCCGCCGCGCATTGGCGGGGGAAGCCCTCCCCTGGCCAGCGGGCCGCCATCTCGGCCAGTTCCCGGCCGAGGTCGAGGGCGTCGTCCAGCCGTCCATGGCGCAGCAGCCCGGCGACATAGGCGCGGGCGGCCGCCGCCTGGACGCGGCGCGGATTGGCGTCCAGCTTCATCGGGGCGGCCAGCTGGACCGCCCGGTCGTAATCGGCCCGCAGTCCCGCGAGCTCCGCCGGTTCGGTGAACCGGGCCTTCGCTTGTCTCGTCCGCATCCCAGGTCTCCCGCCACCCGACGGCGGCGTTCCCCGCCCCCGGGTGGATCCCCGTTGCCGGCCCCTTGGCGGCGGCCTGTCCCGGCCGCTTGGTTCCAATGGGCTATCCGATCGCATAGGTCGGATTGTCATAAGTTTATGTCATTTGGCGCATCGGCAACCCGGCGCCAGGATTCGCAACATCCTTGCGCGGGCACGTCCGAACGTCGGACAGCCCAGAGCGGCACTGTGATCGGACGCGGCACTGGGCTATGGTGCGCCCGCCATGACGAACGAACCCCACAATCCGCCCGAAGCCCCTCCGGCCGACGAGCCCCCCGCCGATCAACCGGTCACCGATCAACCCGCCGGCGCCGGGACCGTTCCGGTCGCCGCCGCCCAGGAGGAGGAGGCGCGCTGCGCCTGCGGCAAGCGGCCCCTCGACCTCTGCCTCTGTCCCGACCTGCCCAAGGCGCGCACGCGGCTGGGGCTGCTGGTGCTCCAGCACCCGCAGGAACAGGACCGCGAGCTCGGCACCGCCCGCCTGCTGACAGAGCAGGTGGAGGGGGCGGTGCTGAAGGTGGGCCTGTCCTGGCCGAACCTCGCCAAGGCCTTGGGCCGCAATGTCGACCCCCGGCGCTGGGCCGTGCTGCACATGGGCAGCAAGGAGGATGTGGCGCGGGTGCCGCGCGGCGAGCTGCGGGTGCTGGACCGCAAGGGCAATGTCGACGCGGGCGGCGACCTCGTGCTGGCGGATCTGGAGGGGCTGGTGCTGCTGGACGGCACCTGGTCCCAAGCCAAGGCGCTGTGGTGGCGGAACGCCTGGCTGCTGAAGCTGCGGCGGATCGTGATCCACCCGGATTTCCGCTCCGCCTACGGTGCGGTCCGCAAGGAGCCGCGCAAGGAGAGCGTCTCGACACTGGAGGCCGGCGCCTTCGCGCTCGGCAAGCTGGAGGGCGACCCGACCCTGCAGGCGCGGCTGACCGCCCCCTTCGCCACGCTGCTGGACCGCTGGCGCAAGCGCAAGCCGCGCCGCCCTTCCCCGCGCCCTCCCGGCCCGGCCCGCCCGCCTAGCTCCGGGACCGACCGTCCGGCGTGACGCCGGTCCCGATCTCCGTCGTGCGGAGCGCCTCGGCCAGCCGGGTGTTGGCGCTGCCCCGGCGCGCGGGCTGCTGCTGCACGCTGGCGTCGGGCGCCCAGCCCGCCATGTGCAGCACCTGGAAGGTGGCGGTCACGGTGCCGTCGGGCTCCGTGAACAGTTCCGCATAGCGCTCCAGCGCGCGGGTCAGCACCGCGCGCCGGGTCGGCCGCTTCAGCCGGGCGAGGGTGGCGTTCGTCTCCCCCATGCCGCGCAGGTCCTGGATCAGGCGCAGCGGGCTGGAATACCCGACGGTGATCGTGTCGCTGTCCGCCACCGGCAGGGCGAAACCGGCGCGCTGCAGCAGCCCGGCCGCGTCCCGCAGGTCGGCCATCGGGCTGATGCGGGGGGAGACGCCGCCCGTCACCTCCATCTCCGCCTCCATCAGCGACCGGCGCAGTTCGAACAGCGTGTCGCCGCCGAACAGGGTGGCGAGGAACAGACCGTCCGGCCGCAGCGCTTGGCGCACCTGGATGAGGGCGCCCGGCAGGTCGTTCACGAAATGGAGCGACAGGTTGCTGACCACCAGATCGAAGCTGCCCGGCGCGAAGGGCAGTAGCTCCTCGTCCGCCGCCACGCGCGGTCCGTCGCCCAGTGCGGCCATCGCCGGGGACAGGTCGGTGCGCACGACCGTTTCGATACCGGAACGGCCCAGCAGCAGCGGCGCCATGATCCCCGACCGGCCGCCCAGGTCCAGGGCGCGGCGGAAGTCCCGCCGGATCAGGTCCAGCCGGTCCGCCAGCCGCTCCCCCACCTCCCGCAACAGATAATCGTGGTCGCCGACGCGCGGTGCCGCCCGGTCGCGGTGCAGGCGCACCACCCGGCGGTCGAAAACGGTCATGCTGTCTGGATCTGTCATGGTGGCCCGGATATAGCGCGGGAAGGCTCCTCACAACAGTGTGGCGGCGTGAACGGCGCCACACCGGGTGCCTGCCCCGTGCGGGCAGACTGCCCCACATGCAAGTGCAGGATGCCGACGAGACGGTCCAAGGGTCCGAACCCGGCCTGCCCGCCCGCCTGTGGACGGCGCTTCGCGGGTTCGCCGGGCGTGCCGTCGACCTTGTGCTGCCGCCGCGCTGCCTCGGCTGCGGGGTGGAGGTGGGCGGCGCCAGCACCCTGTGCCCGGACTGCTGGGGCAAGGCGTCCTTCATCGGCCCGCCGCTCTGCGCCTGCTGCGGCCGTCCGTTCGAGTTCGAAGCGCCGGGGGTGGCGGTCTGCGGCGGCTGCATCGCCCGGCCGCCGGTCTATGACCGGGCGCGGTCGGTGCTGTCCTACGACGACGGCAGCCGCCACATCATCCTGGCCTTCAAGCATGGCGACCGCACAGACGCCGCCGACGGTCTCGCCGCCTGGATGCGCCGGGCCGGGGCGGAGCTGCTGGCCGACGCCGACCTGATCGCGCCGGTGCCCCTGCACCGCTGGCGCCTGTGGGCGCGGCGGTACAACCAGTCGGCATTGCTGGCCCTGGCGCTCGGCCGCATGACGGGCGTGCCGACCGTGCCCGACCTGCTGGTCCGCCGCCGCCGCACCCCGATCCAGGGCGGCCTGTCCCGCGCGGGGCGGGAGCGCAACGTGGCCGGGGCCTTCTCCCTGCGGACTGCGCGCCGGGAGATGGTGAAGGATGCCCGCGTCCTGCTGGTGGACGACGTCTTCACCACCGGCGCCACCGTGTCGGAATGCGCGAAGGTCCTGAAACGTGCCGGGGCCGCGCGGGTTGACGTGCTGACCCTCGCCCGCGTCGCCCGACCGGTGACGCCCTGACCGTTGCCGCCCGGCCGACCCGTCTCACCCGGACCCGTCTCACGCGCGGGCCCGGCCCACACACGGGGTTGGCGGGCGCGCCCGGTCGTCATAGTCTCGTCATCCCCGCCGGAAAGCGTCCGTCCGCCATGCCGAAGATCGAGATCTACACGAGCCCCTGGTGTCCCTACTGCGTCCGCGCCAAGCGGCTGCTGGACCAGAAGGGCGTGACCTACGAGGAGATCGACGTGATGGCGCAGCCGCGCCGCCGGCCGGAGATGGAGGAACGGGCGCAGGGCCGCACCAGCGTGCCGCAGATCTTCATCGACGGGCGCGGCATCGGCGGCTGCGACGACATGTACGCGCTGGACAGGCAGGGCCGCCTCGACCCGCTGCTGGGACTGGCGCCATGACCGCCGGCGCGGTCCGGGTGGCGCTGGTCCAGGTCAATGCGGGGCCGGAGATCGGCCCGAACCTGGAGATCGCGGGCGATCAGGTGCGCAAGGCGCGGGCGGCGGGCGCGGAGCTGGTCTGCCTGCCCGAGAACGTGTCCATGATGGTGCAGGGCCGGGCGAAGATCCTGCCGCGCGTGAAACCGGAGGCGGAGCATCCGGGCGTGCCCTTCTTCCAGGCGCTGGCGCGGGAGACGGGCGCCTGGCTGATGACCGGGAGCCTGGGCTGCCTGCTGGAGGACGGGCGGGTCGCCAACCGGGTGTTCGTGATGGACCCGGAGGGCCGGATCGTCGCCCGCTACGACAAGATCCACATGTTCGACGTGGACCTGGAGAACGGGGAAAGCTACCGGGAAAGCGCCACCTACCGGCCGGGGGAGAACGCCGTGGTGGCGCCGACACCCTGGGGCGGGCTCGGCCTCTCCATCTGCTACGATGTGCGCTTCGCCTATCTCTACCGGGCGCTGGCCAAGGCTGGCGCGCGCATGATCGTGGTGCCGTCGGCCTTCACCGTGCCGACCGGCCGCGCCCACTGGCACGTGCTGCTGCGGGCGCGGGCTATCGAGACGGGGTGTTTCGTGCTGGCGCCGGCCCAGGTCGGCACCCATGACGAGGGGCGGAAGACCTACGGCCATGCCCTGATCGTCAGCCCCTGGGGCGAGGTTCTGGCCGACGCGGGCGAGGAGCCGGGGATCGTCGTCGCCGACCTCGACCTCTCCAAGGTGGACGAGGCCCGGCGCATGGTGCCGAGCCTGACCCATGATCGGAGCTTCGCCGGACCGGCGTGAGACCGGCGGCACGTTCGGCTTCAGCCAAGTGGAGGCCTTCCAGCTCCATCCCTCTCCCCCCCGGGGAGAGGACAGGAGAGGGGGCCTCACCACCCGCTTCGGCCTGGCCGGGGAACGCGGAACCACCCCCTCACCCAACCTCTCCCCGGGGGGGGAGAGGGACTGATCGCGGAGAACCCGGGGGACAGTCGTCAGACCGCCACCGGCTCCCGGTCGTCCTCGTTGCCCTCGGCACCGCCGGCGTCGCTGTCCTCGCCGCCGTCCTCGCCATCCTGCTGGCCGCCCTGGTAGCCGTGCTGGTGGCCGTTGCCGCCGTGGCGCGGATCGCCCTGCCGGTTCCGCCCTTCCTGCTCGTTGATCTGCAGGATGATGCGGTAATAGTGCTCCGCGTGCTGCAGATAGTTCTCCGCCGCCACCCGGTCGCCGGAGGACTGCGCGTCCCGCGCCAGCGCCTGGTACTTTTCGTAGATCTGGAAGGCTGTGCCCCTGATCCTGACGTCCGGCCCGTTGCTGTCGAAGGTCTGATGACGCATCGGCCCGTTCTGGCGGCGGTTCTGGTTATTGTTGTTGTTATTGTTGTTGCCGCCGCGACCGCGCGAACGTCTCGAGTTCGGTCCTTGTCTCATTCTGATTTTGCTCTTGCCCCGCTGAGTTGCGCCCCTCCGGACCCTCCGCCCGCCCGACCGAGGTCGTTCCGGCTGGCGTCTGTCGCCCTTGCGCTCCGCGAAGCCGCCGCGTTATCGGCTGGCTTCGGGTTCGGCGCGGTTCCCGTCCGGGGGCATCTGGCGGGCCGCGCATCCAACCGGGCGGTCCCGCATCCAGGCGACCCTAGCGGCGGAACAGACCCAATCCAAACACTTTTTTCATGCCGGCCGGAAAACCTCACCGGGCCGTTGCAAGGGTGACGCGGTCGCGGCCGCCGAGGTCCGGCACCGTCTCGATGCCGTCCAGTCCGGCACGGGCCAGAATGTCCCGGACCGCCGCACCTTGTCCGGCCCCATGTTCCAGGACGCAGAGCCCGCCGGGGACCAGCAGTCGCCTCAGCGCCGCCGCGATCGTCCGGTAGGGCGCCAACCCGTCCGTCCCGCCGGCAAGGGCCCGGCGCGGCTCGTGCCGCGACACCTCCGGCATCAGCTCCTCGATCTCCGCGTCCGGGATGTAGGGCGGGTTCGACACCACGATGTCGAACCGTCCGGCCAGGGCCGTATCCCAATCACCGCAGATGAACGCCGACCGGTCGGAAAGGTTCAGCCGACGGGCGTTGCGCCCCGCGATGGTCACGGCGCCCGGGCTGATGTCCGTGCCGACGCACCGGGCATATGGATACTCCGTGGCCAGGGCCAAGAGGATGGCGCCAGATCCGGTGCCGAGGTCGAGGATACGCCACGGGTACGCCCGGTCCGGCCGGCGGCGCAGCACCGCGTCCACCACGGTCTCCGTGTCGGCGCGGGGAATCAGCGTGTCGGGGCCGAGTTCCAGTTCCAGGCCCCAGAATTCCCAGCTCCCGACGATGCGCTGCAACGGCTCCCGCGCCGCCCGGCGCTCCACCAGCGCGCCGAACCGGGCCGCTGTCTCCACGTCGGGCACCGTGGCGCCCTCGCGCCCCAGGGCGGAGCGGCGGATGCCGAAGGCGTGCTCCGCCAGCCATTCGGCGTCCAGTGCGGGACTGTCGATCCCCGCCGCCGCCAGCCGTTCGGCCGCCTGCCGGATGAGATCCGCGAGGGTGGTCATGATACTTCCGGGCCAGGGTTCGGTGCAGGCTACCGCTAGCGGCTGGGAAGGGGAAGCCGGCACCACCGCAGAGGAACCGTTACCCCTCACCCCCCTCGCTCCGCTCGGGACCCTCTCCCGCAGGGGGAGAGGGGGAACTTGGACAGCTCAGATCCTGCTCCACGCGTGGCGAGTTCATGGGATCGGGCGGGTTCCCGGTAAACCCTCTCCCCTTGCGGGAGAGAGCCTGCCCCGGACTTGATCCGGGGGTGGCGAACGCGAGTGAGCCGGGTGAGGGGTTCGGCACCGGCGGAGAGGAACCGAGCTCCTCACTGCAACGCCGCCAGCCGTTCCGCCTCGTCCTGGGCGATCAGGGCGTCGACCAGCTCGTCCAGCGCCTCGCCCGCCATCACCTTGTCGATCTTGTAGAGCGTCAGGTTGATGCGGTGGTCGGTGACGCGGCCTTGCGGGAAGTTGTATGTGCGGATGCGCTCCGAACGGTCGCCGCTGCCGACCTGGCTCTTCCGGTCTGCGGCCCGTTCCGCGTCGGCGCGCGTGCGTTCCAGGTCGTAGAGCCGTGCCCGCAGCACCTTCAGGGCCTTGGCCTTGTTCTTGTGCTGGCTCTTCTCGTCCTGGCACTGCACGACGATGCCTGTCGGAAGATGGGTGACGCGCACGGCGCTGTCCGTGGTGTTGACCGACTGCCCGCCCGAGCCCTGGGAGCGGAAGACGTCCACCCGCAGGTCCTTCTCGTCGATGGCGATGTCGACCTCCTCCGCCTCCGGCAGCACGGCCACGGTGGCGGCCGAGGTGTGGATGCGGCCCTGCGCCTCCGTCTCCGGCACGCGCTGCACCCGGTGGACCCCGCTTTCGAACTTCAGCCGGCGGAAGACGTTGCGGCCGGTGATGGTGGCCGTGGCCTCCTTGAAGCCGCCCAGGCCCGTCTCGTTCACGTCCATGGTTTCGAAACGCCAGCCCTGGATGCCGGCGTAGCGGCGGTACATGTCGAACAGCTCGGCCGCGAACAGGGCGGCCTCCTCCCCGCCGGTGCCGGCGCGCACCTCCAGGATGGCGTTCTTCTCGTCCGCCTCGTCCTTCGGCAGCAGCGCCAGCAGGATGCGCCGCTCCAGCTCCGGCATGCGCCGGCGGGACGCGTCCAGCTCCTCCTCCGCCAGGGCCGCCATCTCCGCGTCATCCCCCGCCGCCATGGCCTCCAGCTCGCCAAGCTCGGCGCGGGCCCGGCGCAGCTCGGCGATGGCCGCGGCCACCGGCTCCAGTTCGGCGTACTCCTGGCTCGCCTTAACGAAGGCGTCGCCCGACAGGTTCCCCGAGGCCAGCATGTCCCGCAGCTCGTCGAAGCGGGTGGAGACGCGGGCCAGCGGCTCGCCGAAGCGTTGCTCGAAATCGGACACGGGAGACGGGATCCTGGGCTGACGGTCGGAATGGCTGGCGGCTGGATATAGGCGATCCGGGGCGGCGGGTCATCTCCCGCCGGTGCGCGGGCGGCACGACGGCGGGAACAGGGGCGCGGCTCAGTCCAGCCTGGGCCAGGGGAAGGTGACGCGGGCGACCGTTCCGGGGCCGTCGCCGGCCCGCGCGATGGCGATCTCCCCCGCGATCTGGCTGGCGAGCGACCGCACCAGCATCATCCCGAGCCCGCCCTGGGTCGGGCTGTCGGGCAGCCCCACACCGTCATCCGCGACGGTCAGGGTGGTGTTGCCGTCCAGATGGCGGAGCGTGACCGTCACGGTGCCGGACCGCCCGTCCGGGAACCCGTGCTTCAACGCGTTGCCCGCAAGCTCCGTCAGCAGCAGCCCCAGCGGGATCGCGGTGTCCAGGTCCAGGATCAGCGGCATGGCCTTCACCTCGATCCGGATGCGGTCCGGGTCCTCGGTGAAGGCGTCGGCCAGATTGCCCGCGAGCTCCCGCGCATAGCCGGCGAAATCGATGCTGGACGGCTGGTTGGAGCGATAGAGCAGCTCGTGCACGAGGCTCATGGACTGGATGCGCGCCAGACTCTCCTCATAGCCGCGGCGCGCCTCCTGCGGCAGCCGGTCGGCCTGGAGCCGGAGCAGGCTGCAGATGACCTGCAGATTGTTCTTCACCCGGTGGTGCACCTCGCGGAACAGCACCTCCTTGTCCTTCAGGGCCGCCCCCAGGTCCGCGTTCGCCACGGTGAGGGCGACCGTGCGGTCGGCCACCCGCTCCTCCAGCGACCGGTTCGCCTCGCGCAGCCGTTCCCACGCCAGGGCCTCCCGTCGGGCGCGGGCCACCGCCATCACGGTCAGCGCCAGGATGCCGCCCAGCGCCACGGCGGCGTAGGTGGAGTATGTGCGCACCTGCCGCAGCCAGCGTTCCCGGATGGGCTCCGCGTCCATGCCCACGACGACCCAAAGCTCCTCGCCCGGCACGCGCCGCGCGCTGAACAGCCGCTCGCGCCCGTCGATCGGCGACACGCCCCAGGCAAGCCCGGATTCCCGCGCCGGGTCGAAGGCCACGGGGAATCGATGCACCCGGCCGACACCCTCCGGAATCCGGGGGCGGCGGACCAGGATCAGCCCGTCCGACCGGACCAGCGACACCGACATGGCGTAGGTCTCCGCGATTCGCTGGTAGAAGTTCCGGAAATACTCGACCGAGACCGCCAGGCCGACGGCACCCCGGAACGCGCCGTCGGCGTCGGTCAGCCCGCGGGCCATGATGATGAGGGAGCCGCCGGTGAATGGGTTGGTCTCGAGCCGGTCGATCGCCGTGGCCTTGGAGCCGGCCTTCAGCGCCTGGAAATAGGGGCGTTCGGCCAGATTCAGCGACCGCACCGGCCATTCGCGGCTGGTCACCCGGTTCCAACCGCCGGCATCGGCCAGGAACATCGACTCCACGAAAGCCGAGGTCCCGGCGATTCGGCGCAGCTCCTGATGGGTCTCCTGGTCCGTCGGCAGGGACCGGTCGGGCGGACCCGCCAGGGCGACACCCCGGTCCAGCAGGAACTGGCCCGCCTCGACGAGGCGCCCGGCATGCTCGGCCAGAAGGACCGCCGTGTTGCCGGCCAGCTCCTCCGCCCGCTGCCGCTCGATATGGCGGTCGCGCAGGGCGAACAGGGTCAGCAGGCAGACCACGAGCGCCCCGGCGAAGGCGCCGATGGCGAGGATCATGCGGCGGTCGCCGATCGCGGCGTCGCGCTGTGCCGCCGGTGGGCCCGCCGCGAGCGCGTCGGCCCCATGGGTCGTTCCGATCGCCCGATGGGTGGGATTGGTCATCCCATATTGTGGCAGACCCGCCACGCCGGCTCAACCGCGCGCGGCCCACATCATGTAGTTCACATCCAGGTCGCGGGGGGCGAGCGCGAACCGGTCGCTGACCGGGTTGTAGGTGACGCCGGTGATGTCGCCGACATCGAGCCCCGTCCGCCGCACCCCGGCCGCCAGTTCCGACGGGCGGATGAACTTGCGCCAGTCATGGGTGCCGCGCGGCAGCCAGCGCAGCACGTACTCTGCCCCGACGATGGCGAAGACGAAGCTCTTGGGCGTGCGGTTCAGCGTGGCCAGGAACAGCATGCCGCCCGGCCGCACCAGGACGGCCAGCGCCTCCAGGAACAGCTCCACGTCGGCCACATGCTCGACCACCTCCAGCGCCAGCACCACGTCGAAGGTCTCGCCCGACGCGGCCAGATCCTCCGCCGTGGTGGCGCGGTAGTCGACATCCACACCGGTCTCGGCCGCGTGGGCGGCGGCCGTCTTCACGTTGCGCTCCGCCGCGTCGATGCCGACGACGGTGGCGCCCATGCGGGCCAGCGGTTCGGACAGCAGCCCGCCGCCGCACCCCACATCCACGATGCGCAGCCCCTCCAGCGGCCGGGCCGCCCTGGGGTCGCGGCCGAAGCGGGCGCACACCGCGTCGCGGATATAGCCCAGGCGCACCGGATTGAACTTGTGCAGCGGCCGGAACTTGCCGCGCGGGTCCCACCACTCCGCCGCGATGGCGGAGAACCGGGCGATCTCCTCGGGGTCGACGGTGGTGCGGGCCTTGGCGGCGGCCGCGTCGCCCTCCCTGCCATGCGTACCCGATGCGTCCATTTTTATCACCCGCCCCTCTGCGTTCCCGGCTTCTTGCGCCGCGAAAACCGAGGGAGTATGGATAGCCCGCCCTGCCCGGACAAGCCACAGGCCGCCGCCCGCGACGAAGCGTCCCCCGGACGCCGCCATCGACCCACAACCGGCGGCGCCGGCCCCGGTGCCCGGGCACCCGCAAAGCAAGGCATTCCGGATGGCACGCCTCGTTCTCAAGTTCGGTGGCACTTCGGTCGGCGATCCGGAGCGGATCAAGAACGTCGCCCGGAAGGTGAAGCAGGAGGTCGACAAGGGCCATCAGGTGGCCGTCGTCGTCTCCGCCATGTCCGGCGTCACCAACCAGCTGGTCGAATACTGCCGCGCCATCAGTCCGCTCTACGACGCGCGGGAGTATGACGCCGTGGTCGCGTCCGGCGAGCAGGTGACGACCGGCCTGCTGGCGATCGCCCTGCAGGAGATCGGCATCGGCGCCCGCTCCTGGCAGGGCTGGCAGCTGCCCATCCTGACCGACGACGTGCACGCCAAGGCCCGGATTCAGCGGATCGACACGCGCGAGATCGTGCGCCGGATGGAGGAGAGCGGGGAGGTGGCCGTGGTGGCCGGCTTCCAGGGCCTGTCCGAGCGGGGACGGATCAGCACGCTGGGCCGGGGCGGCTCCGACACCTCCGCCGTGGCGCTGGCGGCGGCGCTCAACGCGGAGCGCTGCGACATCTACACCGACGTGGACGGCGTCTACACCACCGACCCCCGCATCGTCACCAAGGCCCGCAAGCTCGCCCGCATCACCTATGAGGAGATGCTGGAGATGGCGTCCCTGGGCGCCAAGGTGCTGCAGACGCGGTCGGTGGAGATGGCGATGAAGCACCGGGTGCGGGTGCAGGTGCTGTCCACCTTCGAACAGGCGGCGGGCAGCGACCTGCCGGGAACACTTGTCGTCGACGAGGATGAGATCGTGGAACAGGAACTGGTCAGCGGCATCGCCTACAGCCGCGACGAGGCGAAGATCACCCTGATCGGGGTGGAGGACCGGCCCGGCGTGGCCGCCAGCATCTTCGGCCCCCTCGCCGACGCCGCCGTGAACGTCGACATGATCGTGCAGAACGTGTCGGAGGACGGGCGCACCACCGACATGACCTTCACCGTCGGCAAGGCCGACCTCGCGCGCGGCGTGCAGGTGCTGGAGAAGGCGAAGGACCATCTCAAGTACCGCAAGCTGCTGCAGGACAGCAACGTGGTGAAGATCAGCGTGATCGGGGTGGGCATGCGCAGCCACGCGGGCGTGGCGCAGCGCATGTTCAAGGCGCTGGCCGACCGGGGCATCAACATCCAGGTCATCTCCACCTCGGAGATCAAGGTCTCCGTCCTGGTGGCGGAGGAGTACACCGAGCTGGCGCTCCGCGCCCTGCACACCGCCTACGGGCTGGATCAGGCGTAGGCGATCTTGCGGTTTGTATAGCTAACTGAGCATCAGAGATAAGCCATCCCACCCGAGTCGGATTGACAATAAGCGATGCGGTTGCGAGCTTGACCCGATCGATCTATCCAAATCGGGAGGATGTCGTGCGGGCATATCTGGCAATGATTGTAGTGGTGCTCATTCAGTTCGCCGCAGATGGCGCAGCGGCACAGCAAAGTGATGAGAATCCATTTGATTTTTCCAAGAGAGAAGGCTTGATGAAAGAAACAGGCCTGCCAAGCGTCGAAATGGTTACCCAACTCGAAGCCAGTGCCAGGGCATTATTTGACTCCGGTGACTGCAAGAAAGCAATTCCAGCACTAGAGAGATATGCAAAGACCGCTAATCATCTGGCCAACCTGATTTCTGCCGGAGTTAGGCCGTTCTATGGTGCTTCATATGATGATAGAAGGGGATTCTCCGGTATAAGCGAACTGGTCCGCTTTGAGACGGCAGCCAATGAATACAAAGCAAAGAGAAATGCGTCCCTAGTAATGCAGGCGGAATGCCACGCGAAGATCGGCGATCCGAGTAAAGCGGCTGTGATATATAGTTCAGCTCTGGAATTGATTGACATTGATGACACGGCGCTTTGGCGGCGCGCCAGGGAAGGCCTGTACTCTGTGATCGGCTTCAAGTGAACGGAAAACACATCGCGGCAAACGGAATAGTGTATATCGTAATTTACTTCACTTCCTATGCGACATAAGGTGGCGCTTGGCAAGGGCGAACGTGGCGAGGAATGATGTTTAGTGCGCGGAGCCGCCTCGACGCGCTCTGGGCCCGGGGCCGGGATTTCCTCGGCACCGAGCTCGCCATCATGGGCGGGGCGATGACCTGGGTCAGCGACCGGCACCTGGTCTCCGCCATCTCCAACGGCGGCGGCTTCGGCGTGATCGCCTCGGGCTCCATGCCGCCGGACCTGCTCCGGGCGGAGATCGCGGCCACCCGCGCCCTGACGGACAGGCCCTTCGGCGTCAACCTGATCACCCTGCACCCGCAGCTCGACCAGCTGATCCAGGTCTGCCTGGAGGAGAAGGTGGGCATCGTCGTGCTGGCCGGCGGCCTGCCGCCCGCCACGGCCATCAAGGCGATCAAGGAGGGCGGGGCCAAGGTCATGTGCTTCGCCCCAGCATTGGTGATCGCGCGGAAGCTGGTCCGCAGCGGCGTGGACGCCATCGTGATCGAGGGGATGGAGGCCGGCGGCCATATCGGCCCTGTCAGCACCTCCGTTCTGGCGCAGGAGATCCTGCCCGCCGTCACCGAGGTGCCGGTGTTCGTCGCCGGCGGCATCGGCCGGGGCGAGGCGGTGCTGAGCTACCTGGAGCAGGGGGCGGCGGGCGTGCAGCTCGGCACCCGCTTCGTCTGCGCAACGGAATGCCGCGCGCATCCCAACTTCAAGCAGGCCTTCATCCGCGCGGGTGCCCGCGACGCCGTCCCCTCGGTCCAGCTCGACGCCCGCTTCCCGGTGATCCCGGTGCGCGCACTCGCCAACGAGGGCACCAAGCGCTTCATGGAGAAGCAGCGCGAGGTGATTGCCCGCTTCGACGCGGGCGAGCTGGACCAGAAGGCCGCCCAGCTCGAGATCGAGCATTTCTGGGCCGGTGCGCTCCGCCGCGCCGTGGTGGACGGGGACGTGGAAACCGGCAGCGTCATGGCCGGCCAGTCCGTCGGCCTCGTCACCCGGGAACAACCCTGCGCCGAGATCCTGTCCGAACTGGTGCAGCAGGCGACGACGGCGCTGGAGCGGCGGATGGAGGCGGTGGGGTAGTAAGAATGCTGCTAACCGCGATTCTCAAGATATTCATTGTATAATTTGATTCTGGACATAACAGGCGAATGATCGATCAGTTTGGCTGATATCACATCATAAATCGGCAGTGTATTTGGCATCAAGTTTATTGTTACGCAGAGATATTTTTCGTTCCTAATTGTGCGTAAGCTTAGCCTAAGTTGCTCGTCAGACTTCATATCTGGTGTCTCGTCAATCATGCCTCCGACATAATGTCCAACGAACTTCTTCGCGCCCAAAATCAGCTCAGGAAGAAAGAACGCAATACCCCCAGATCCAGCAACGGCGACTGTATATGCATGGGCAATCTTGGCAAGCATTTGAAATAGTGGAAACCAAAGAGAATCAGAAATGATTTGAATATTTGCAGATTCAACTACCATCAATCTTTCAATCGCCGAGATATCGCCCTTTACTGACACCTTCATTTCTGGATTTCTATCACTCAGCGGCCTGCTCTCAATAATTCCCGCAACGATCGGCTCTATCACTACGTAAACTAGCGGCATATCATTGATTTCTATATACTTGCGGATAGTGAGATCATTTTCAACGATGTCGATTGGCCAGCTTTTTGGCTTCTCCTTTTTCCTCTTTGGGTTTGTTCTTATTCCCAGTTTGACCCTAGGTAGCCAATACATATTCCGCGCCACATACTGTTCGATTTTGCTGGTAACTACGTTACAGGATTTGCAGCTTGATTTCGGAAGTACCCAGGTGCCCCCAAAGGATTGGGGAACTATGTGTTCATCGGTCAAGTCTGCAGAGCTTCCGCAGTAAATGCAGTGCCCTACATCCCAAAGGCGCGGCATAGCTTTCCTTCGCGTTGATTTTGCACTTCAGATGTACCATTGGTTAGTCTCAACTGAAAAGGCTTCACCGTGCTCAGGGTAAGGTATCCCATCGCCATCGAACCGGGGACGGACAGGACGGCCTTCGGCGTGGTCGTGCCGGACCTGCCGGGATGCTTTTCCGCCGGCGACACGCTGGACGAGGCGGTCACGGCGGCGGAGGAGGCCGCGACCGCCTGGATCGATGCCGCCCTCGACGCCGGGGAGACGGTTCCGCCCGCCTCCACCCTGGACGCGCTGCGCGCCAATCCGGACTTCGCCGGGTGGAGCTTCGGCGTCATCACCATCGATCCAGCACTGCTGGACGACACGGTGGAGCGGGTGAACATCACCCTGCCGCGCCGCGTCCTGCGCCGCCTGGACGCGCAGGCCCGCGCCAACGGCACCACCCGGTCCGGCTACATCGCGCGCCTCACGCTGGGTGGCGGCGCGGCACGGTAGGGTCGATGGTCATGCCCTGCGGCCTTCGCCCGCCCGAAAGACGGAGGAGCGTTATAGGATTTTTGTCCTTGCGCTGGTTCCGCTAACGTGCCATCCTCCGGTTCCGATCAACCGGAGGGCGTCATGCGGGAACTGGCGCACGAGATGAAGACGGGCCGGGAGACGACGGGGCTCAAGACCTTCAATTTCTGGATGGGGCCGCGTGCGGTGGCTTGGTTCGAGCGGTACCCGCTTCGCAACTGTTCCGACCTCCGCCCGACCCGCGCAGGACGGGCGGCCGGCCGCTGTCGCCGTAAGGGCAGCCACCCGTCCGCACGTTACGTGACGGCCGAAACGGGCCGTCCACGTAACACGGCGTAACACAACGTATCACAGGGGAGGGGGCGGCCCCTCCCCGACAGCCCGATCACTCCGCGCTCAGCGCCTGGGCGGGGACGACGGGGACGGCGAGGCGGTGCAGCATCTCCTTCGGCACCACCTGCCAGAACTTGCCCCGCACCAGCTCCCAGTCGTTCAGGAGCTGCTGGGCCCAGCGGCTGCCCGTCTCCGTCGCGTGTTCGCGGATCAGGGCCTCCAGCTGCATCTCGTAGAAATCCACCTGGATGCGCTGCCAGATCACGCTGTCCGGGTTGACGTAGAGGGGGAAGGTCCCCGCCTCGTCATAGACATAGGCCATGCCGCCCGTCATGCCGGCGGCGAAGTTGTCGCCGACCCCGCCCAGGATCACGGCGACACCGCCCGTCATGTACTCGCACCCGTTGGACCCGCAGCCCTCCACCACCACGGTGGCGCCGGAGTTGCGCACGGCGAACCGCTCCCCCGCCTGCCCGGCGGCGAACAGCTTGCCCGCCGTGGCACCGTACAGGACGGTGTTGCCGATGATGGTGTTCTCGTTCGACTTCAGCGGGCTGGCGGTCAGCGGCCGCACCACGATGGTGCCGCCGGACAGGCCCTTGCCGACATAGTCGTTGGCGTCGCCGAACACCTCGATCTTCAGGCCCTGCACCGCGAAGGCGCCCAGGCTCTGCCCGGCGGAGCCGCGCAGCCGCACCGTGGCATGGCCCGGCTGCAGTCCCGTCATCCCGAACTTCCGGGTGATCATGGCCGACAGGCGGGTGCCGATGGCGCGGTGCGTGTTCTGCACATTGTACTGGAGCTGCGTCTTCTCCCCGTCCTCGAACAGGGAGCGCGCGTCCTTGATCATCTGGGCGTCCAGCGTGTCCGGCACCTCGTTGCGGCCGACCTGGGTGCAGTAGCGGGCGTATTCGCCCGGGTCCGCCTGTGCCAGCAGCGGGTTGAGGTCGAGATCGTCCAGGTGGGCCGCACCGCGGCTGACCTGGTGCAGAAGGTCGGTGCGGCCGATCACCTCCGTCAGGTTGCGGAAGCCCAGGGACGCCAGGATCTCGCGCACCTCCTCCGCCACGAAGCTGAACAGGTTGACCACCTTCTCCGGCGTGCCGGTGAACTTGGCGCGCAGCGCCTCGTCCTGCACGCATACGCCCACGGGGCAGGTGTTGGAATGGCACTGGCGGACCATGATGCAGCCCATGGCGACCAATGCGGCCGTGCCGATGCCGAACTCCTCCGCCCCCAGCATGGCGGCCATCACGATGTCGCGCCCGGTGCGCAGGCCGCCATCGGTGCGCAGCACCACCCGATGGCGCAGGCGGTTCAGCACCAGCACCTGCTGCACCTCCGACAGGCCCATCTCCCACGGCACGCCGGCGAACTTGATGCTGGTCTGCGGGGAAGCACCCGTGCCGCCGTTGTGGCCCGAGACCAGGATCACGTCCGCCCCGGCCTTGGCCACACCGGCCGCCACCGTGCCGATGCCGGACCGGCTGACCAGCTTCACGCAGACCTTGGCGTCGGGGTTGATCTGCTTCAGGTCGTAGATGAGCTGGGCCAAATCCTCGATGGAATAGATGTCATGGTGCGGCGGCGGGCTGATCAGGGTCACGCCGGGGGTGGCGTGGCGCAGCTTGGCGATCAGCTCCGTCACCTTGAATCCGGGAAGCTGCCCGCCCTCGCCGGGCTTGGCCCCCTGGGCGACCTTGATCTCGATCTCGCGGCACTGGTTCAGGTACTCCGCCGTCACGCCGAACCGGCCGGAGGCCACCTGCTTGATGGCGCTGTTCCAGTTGTCGCCGTTGCGGTCCGGCTTGAACCGCTCCGGCACCTCCCCGCCCTCGCCACTGTCGGACTTGGCACCGATGCGGTTCATGGCGACGTTCAGGGTGCCGTGCGCCTCGGGGCTCAAGGCGCCCAGCGACATGCCCGGCGTGACGAAGCGCTTGCGGATGCTGGTGATGCTCTCCACCTCGTCCAGCGGCATGGGAGTCTGGGCGGGCTTGAAATCCAGGAGGTCGCGCAGCTGGATCGGCGGGCGCTTGTGCAGCGCTTCGGAATACTTCTTGAAGGTCGAATAGCTGTCGGTCGCCACCGCCGTCTGCAGCGTGTGGATCAGCCCGCCCTCCCAGGCGTGGCGGTCGCCGGACTTGCGGAACTTGTAGAAGCCGCCCACGGGCAGCGCGATCACCTCGTCATCGAAGGCGAGCGCGTGCTGCTCCAGCACCTCCTCCTGGATGCCGTTCAGCCCGATGCCGCTGATGCGGCTGGCCATGCCGGGGAAGAACTCCGCCACCAGCGAGCGCGACAGGCCCACCGCCTCGAAGTTCAGACCGCCGCGATAGCTGCTGATGATCGAGATGCCCATCTTGGACATGATCTTCAGCAGGCCCTCGTTGATGGCCGTCTTGTAGCGTCGCAGACAGTCCTCCAGGCTGAGGTCCCCGAACAGGCCGCGCCGGTGCCGGTCGGCGATCGCCTCCTGTGCGATGTAGGCGTTGACCGTGGTGGCCCCCGCCCCGATCAGCACGGCGAAATAGTGCACGTCCAGGCACTCGCCGGACCGCACGTTCAGGCTGGTGAAGGTGCGCAGCTGCTGGCGGATCAGGTGCGTGTGCACCGCCCCCGTGGCCAGGATCATCGGCATGGCCGCACGGTCGCCGTCCAGCTTCTCATCCGTCAGGATCACGTGGGTGGCGCCGCCGCGCACCGCGTCCTCCGCCTCCTGGCGGATGCGGCGGATGGCTTCGCGCAGGCTGTCCGGCCCGCCCTTCGCGTCGAAGGTGCAGTCGATCTCCGCCGCCGTGTCGCCGCCGGGGGCCGAGGCCATGTAGCGGCGCATGGCCCGGAACTCGGCCGTGGTCAGCACCGGGCTCTCCAGCTGGAGCAGCCGGGTCTGGCTGGCGTCCTCGTCCAGGATGTTGCCCAGGTTGCCCAGCCGGGTCTTCAGGCTCATCACCCGCTTTTCGCGCAGGCTGTCGATGGGCGGGTTGGTGACCTGGCTGAAATTCTGGCGGAAGTAATGGTGCAGGCCGCGATAGCGGTCGGACAGCACGGCCAGCGGGCTGTCGTCGCCCATGCTGCCCACGGCCTCCTTCGCGTCCTCCACCATCGGGTGCAGGATCGTCTCCAGATCCTCCATGGTCACGCCATAGGCGACCTGCCGGCGGCGCAGCTGGTCGCGCGTCAGCTCGGCCGGCTCCACCGGCTCCTTCTTCACCAGATCGTCCAGCACCGTGATGTGCTTGATCCAGGAGCCGTAGGGGCGCTGGGCGGCCAGCGCGTCCTTGATCTCCTTGTCGTGGAACAGCCTGCCGGCCTGCAGGTCGACCGCGATCATCTGGCCGGGGCCCAGGCGGCCCTTTTCCACCACGGTCGGCTCGTCGATCTTGACCATGCCGGTCTCGCTGCCGCCGATCAGGATGCCGTCGCCGGTGATGACGTAGCGCATGGGACGCAGGCCGTTGCGGTCGAGCCCGCCCATGACCCAGCGGCCGTCATAGATGGCGAGTGCGGCCGGCCCGTCCCACGGCTCCATCACCGCGTTGGCGTAGCTGTAGAGGTCCTGGTGCGCCTTGGGCATCAGCTCCTTCTGGCTGTAGGCCTCCGGCACCAGCATGGTCTTGACCATGGGGGCGGACCGGCCGGCCTTCACCATCAGCTCGAACACCGCGTCCAGCGCCGCGCTGTCCGACGCGCCGACGGGGATCACCGGCTTCAGGTCCTCCACATGCGCGCCGAAGACCTCGTGGTCCATGCGCGTCTCGTGGGCCTTCATCCAGTTGGTGTTGCCCTTCAGCGTGTTGATCTCGCCGTTGTGGGCCAGCGTCCGGAAGGGCTGGGCCAACCACCAGGTCGGGAAGGTGTTGGTCGAGTAGCGCTGGTGGTAAATGGCGAAGTTGCTCTCGAACCGGCTGTCCAGCAGGTCCGGATAGAAGGCCGTCAGCTGTTCGGCCAGGAACATGCCCTTGTAGATGATGGACCGGGCCGACAGGGAGCAGATGTAGAAGCTGCTGATCTGCTCCGCCGCCACCGCCTTCTCGATCCGGCGGCGGATGACGTAGAGATCGCGCTCGAACTGGTCCTCGGCCACGTTCTTCGGATTGCCGACCATGATCTGCTCGATCTCCGGCCGGCTGGCGTTCGCCTTCTCGCCGATGACGCCGATGTCGATGGGGACCTGCCGCCAGCCGAAGATCGTGTAGCCGAACTTCAGGATCTCCGTCTCCACGATGGAGCGGCAGCGCTCCTGTGCCTCCAGGTCCGTGCGCGGCAGGAACACCTGCCCCACCGCGATGACGCCGTCGGGCACAGGATGACCGGTGCGCGACACGTGCTCGCGGAAGAAGGCCTGGGGCACCTGCACATGGATGCCGGCCCCGTCGCCGGTCTTGCCGTCGGCGTCCACGGCACCCCGGTGCCACAGGGCGCGCAGGGCCTCGATCGCCTTCTCCACCACGGCGCGGCGCGGCTTGCCGTCGATGGCCGCCACGAAGCCGACGCCGCAGGCGTCGTGCTCCATCGTGTCGATGTGGGCGGTGGTGTCGAGCAGGGCCTTGTTGGCCGCGTACTCCTGGACGAACGCCTCGCCGGCGGAAACGGTCTTGTCGGTCATGGCGGTCATCCTTCGGTGGCGAGGGCCTCGGCCAGCGGCACCTCGGTGCCGGGCCGGTCGGTGATGGCGATGTGGCCGGGCTGGGCGGCGAAACGGTCCAGCCAGCGCCGCACGGCGGGGTAGCGGTCGAGGTCGAAGCCGCCCTCCTCCGCCACGTGGGTGTAGGCGTAGAGGGCGATGTCGGCGATGGTGCAGCGCTCGCCCACCAGCCAGTCGCGCAGGGCCAGATGCGTCTCCATCTGCGCCAGGGCGAAGTGGCCCTGCTCACGCTTCAGCACCAGGGCGTGGACGCGCTCCGGGGTCATCTCGAACCGGTGGGTCTTCCAGAAGCGGGCCGTGGCGATGTTGGGCTCGTGGCTGTACTGCTCCCAGAACAGCCATTGCAGCACGGCCGCCTTGTCGCGCCGGTTGTCCGGCCAGAACCCGGTGCCCTCGGCGATCCAGCGCAGGATGGCGTTGGACTCCGCCAGGAAGTCGTGCGGCCCCAGCCGCAGCACCGGGATGCGGCCGTTCGGGTTCACGGCCAGGAACTCCGGCGTGCGGCTCTCGGCCTTGTCGATGTCCACCTCGACCCGCTCGAACGGCAGGCCGACCTGCGTCAGCAGCCAGCGGCATTTGTAGCCGTTGCCGGAGGAGAGGTTGTCGTAGAGGCGGAGCATGGGGGCCGTCATCACTCGGCCGCCACGGCGACAGGCTTGTCCTCCGGGGCGGTCGCGGCCTTGGCCTTGATGTAGCTGTGGATGCCCTCGGCGGCGTCGCGGCCGTCGCGGATGCCCCAGACCACGAGGCTGGCGCCGCGCACGATGTCGCCGGCGGCGAAGACGCCGTCCAGGTTCGTCATCAGGGTGCGGTGGTTCACGTGGATCGTGCCCCAGCGGCTGACCTTCAGGGTCTTGTCGCCGAACAGGGCGGGCACGTCCTCCGGGTCGAAGCCCAGGGCCTTGATGACGAGGTCGGCCTCCAGCAGGAAGCCGCTGCCCTCGATCGGCATCGGCGTCTGGCGGCCGGTGGCGTCGGCCACCCCCATGTGCATCTTGTGCGCCTTGACACCGGTCACCCGCGCGTCGCCGTGGAAGGCGTCGGGGGCGGCCTGCCAGACGAACTCCACACCCTCCTCCTCCGCGTGCGCCACCTCGCGCTGGGAGCCGGGCATGTTCCGCCGGTCGCGGCGGTAGAGGCACTTCACCGACTTCGCCCCCTGGCGGATGGCGGTGCGCACGCAGTCCATGGCCGTGTCGCCGCCGCCGATGACGACGACGTTCTTGCCCACCGCGTTCAGGCGGCCGGTCTCGTAGTCCACCACCGTGTCGCCCAGGCCGATGCGGTTGCTGGCCGTCAGATAGTCCAGCGCCGGTACCACCCCCTCCAGCCCGCAGCCCGGCGCCTCCAGGTCGCGCGCCTTGTAGACGCCCGTGGCGATCAGCACCGCGTCATGGCGCAGGCGCAGCTCCGTCAGGCTGGCGTGGCGACCGACCTCGAAACCGAGGTGGAACTGGACCCCGCCCTCCTCAAGCAGCTTCCAGCGGCGGAGCACGACATCCTTCTCCAGCTTGAAGTTGGGGATGCCGTATATCAGCAGGCCGCCGACCCGGTCGTAGCGGTCGTAGACATGAACCTGATAGCCCTTCTTGCGCAGCTGCTCGGCGGCGGCGAGGCCCGCCGGGCCGGCGCCGATGATGCCCACGCTCTCGGGCCGCTCCCGCACGGGCTTCACCGGCTTCACCCAGCCGCGCTCCCACGCCGTGTCGGTGATGTACTTCTCCACCGCCCCGATGGTGACCGTACCGTGGGTCGACTGCTCGATCGTGCAGTTGCCCTCGCACAGCCGGTCCTGCGGGCAGATGCGGCCGCAGATCTCCGGGAAATTGTTCGTGGCCTGGGAGATCTCGTACGCCTCCTCCAGCCGGCCCTCCGCCGTCAGCTTCAGCCAGTCGGGGATGTTGTTCTGCACCGGGCAGTGGACCTGGCAGAAGGGCACGCCGCACTGGCTGCAGCGCCCGGCCTGCTCGGCCGCACCCTGGTCGCTGAACCGGGCGTAGATCTCCTCGAAGTCCTGGCGGCGCAGGGTGGCGTCGCGCTTGTCGGGCATGCGCTGGTCGACATGCACGAACTGCAGCATCTTCGTCGGCGCCATGGCCCAAATCCCCTGATGTTCCCGACGGTATCGACGGGACGGGCCGGGTAATGCCCTTACCCGGCCCGCCTTTCCTGGGGACATATAAATCGAAGGATACGGTCCCGCCAGCACTTTTTGGCCGATAGGACAGTATACGCGACCTATCCGTGATGCATGGCTGCCTTGCCTCTCCAGGCGTCAGGGGTCGTTTCAAATGGAATGGCGCCGAATAGGTCCGAAGCGGGACTATGTGGTTTGCGGCGACTTCCTTTCCCCTTATGTGCAAGGCGGGCCCACTCGCGTGCGGAGACGCTTATGATGCCCTACTTCGGCAGCGCGATCCCCCGATCCCGTGCGGCGGCGGCCACCGCGTCGCGCAGCGGCTTGTCCTGGGCGAAGACGCGGCTCCAGGACAGCTCCGGCGTCACCGCCTGCCGCTGGATCATGGCCACGCGCGCCTGACCGGCCGGGCTGGCGAGGAAATCGGCGGCGGCGGCCAACTGGTCCTGCGTCATCTTGGACGCGTAGATGTCGATCATGGTCTCCCGGAACGGCGCGGCCGCGCGTTCGCGCACCTTCTCCTCCACATCGCCGATGGCCTGGACCGTTTCCGGCGGGAAATCCTCAGGGAAGCGGTAGCCGCGCGAGGCGATGATCATGGCGGCGCGGAAGCTCGTGTCGGCGGCGAACAGCTTCGCCGTGTCCAGCATGCGCGCCGCCTCCTGCCGCACCGGCAGCGGCGGTCGGTCCTTGTCGGCATGGGCGGGTATGGCGGCCAGGAGGATCAGCGCCGCGGCGGCGGACTTGAGGATCGGGCGCATCTCAGCGGGACTCCTTGGCGGTGACGGCGGCACCGATGGCGTCGCCCATGTCGTTCATCCTGTTCAGCAGGCTGAGCCCGTCGAACATGCCGAGACGCTCCCGCATGCCGGCCATGATCTTGTCCCCGAACGTGTCGTCGCGGGCGACATTCATCACCGCCTGTCCGAGGTCGGAACTCCAGAAGGCGATGTTCTGGCTGATCTCCTCGGGCGTGTGGGTCTCGGCCGTGACCCTGGCGCGGGCCTCCAGCATGGCCGCGTAACGTTCCCGCAGGATCGGGGCGACGGTGGTGTCGAACAGGGCGTCGATCTCCGCCTCGCGGCCCTTGTTGGCGTCCTCCTTCAGCAGCCGTTCGCGGAACCGGGTCTTCTGGCGCTCCAGCTGGCGGTCGAAGGCGCCGGGCGAAATGGTCACATCGATCAGGGCCCTGGCGGCTTCGATCTCGCCCGGCGAGACCACGCCGTCGGCCCTGGCCGGACCGGCGCCGGCGGCGAGCAGGACGGCCAGCACGGGAACGGCAAGAATTCCGATACCGGTGGGACGGGGACGCCCTGCGGGCGACGGGATCATGCGGGTCTCCTTGGGAGTTGGCGGCACGAGTTGGCGGCACGAGTTGGCGGCACGAGTTGGCGGCGCGCGATCTTCGCGCGCGGCTTGCATCATAAGGGGTGGAACTCGACAAAAGTAGGGCGGGCGCGCTTCCGCCCGGGCCATCCGTCCGGCGGCGGCCACCCGCCCTCGCCACCCCGGATTCCGCCTGCTATAAGCGACCCGCCCGTACCCGCCGCCGGACCCCAGCCTTGATCGAGACACCGCAGTATCTTGAAGCCCTTCTGCTCGGACTGCTGGAGGGGTTGACGGAATTCATCCCCGTCTCCTCCACCGGCCATCTGATCCTCATGGGCAGCCTGCTGGGCTTCGAGGGGGAGACGGAGGACGTCTTCAAGGTGGTGATCCAGCTGGGCGCCATCCTGGCCGTGGTGGTGGTCTATTTCACCAAGCTGTGGCGGGTGTTCGTGCGCCTGCCGTTCGACGAGAACGCGCGCCGCTTCGCCGCCGCCATCCTGCTGGCCTTCCTGCCGGCGGCCATGCTGGGGGTCGCGTTCCACGACATCATCAAGGGCGTTCTGTTCAGCCCGCTGGTGGTCTGCACGGCCCTTGTGGTGGGCGGCGTGCTGATCCTGGTGGCGGAACGCGCGGTGCCCACCCCCCGGCACTATTATGTGGAGGAGTTCCCCTACAGCCTGTCCCTTCGGATCGGGTTGTTCCAGTGCCTGGCGCTGGTGCCGGGGGTGTCGCGGTCGGGGGCCACGATCATCGGGTCGCTGATGATGGGGGTGGACCGGCGCGCGGCGGCCGAGTTCAGCTTCTTCGTCGCCATCCCGACCATGGTGGGGGCGGCCTCGTACGACCTGTTCAAGAACCGGGACATCCTGACGCTGGACGGGATCGGCCTGATCGCCATCGGCTTCGCCGCCGCCTTCGTGTCCGCCCTGCTGGTGGTGCGCACGCTGGTGGACTTCGTCGGCAAGTACGGCTTCGCCCCCTTCGCCTGGTACCGCATCGTCATCGGCCTGATCGGCCTGGCCTGGTTCGGCTGGTTCGCCGGGTAGGGGCGGACGACCGTGCGGAACCGATACCCCCTTCCGCAAGGTGAGAGGGGGAACTTGGCAGCGTCGCCGTTCTGCCACATCGGGCATGGTGCCCACAGGTGCGAGCCCACACCCGGTAAACCCTCTCCCCTTGCGGGAGAGGGTGGTGAGCGCCAGCGAACCGGGTGAGGGGTATGGCGCGGGCGGAGAAGAACCGGACCCCTCACCCCCTCGCTCCGCTCGGACCCTCTCCCGCAAGGGGAGAGGGGGAACTTGGCGCTGTCGCCGTTCTGCCGCAGCGGGCATGGTGCCCACAGGTGCGAGCGCAGGCTTGGAAAACCCTCTCCCCTTGCGGGAGAGGGTGG
>JAJUIU010000046.1 GCA_029267445.1 Rhodospirillaceae bacterium | reverse complement strand
TTCCACGTGCTGGTCGGGACCATTTTCCTGGCGGTCTGCTGGTTGCGCGCCTATGCGGGTCACTTCAAACCAAACCACCATTTCGGCTTCGAGGCGGCGGCCTGGTACTGGCACTTCGTCGACGTGGTCTGGCTGTTCCTGTTCGTCGCCATCTACTGGTGGGGTGCGGGCGGCCAGTACGCCGCGCACTGACCGCCGGACGGCGCGGAAGCGACGCTTCCCGCCCGCCGGTGCGATACTTTGGCCCTCGCCCTTCGACTAGCTCAGGGTGAGGGCCAAATGCTTTTCAGGCCCTGTGGTTTCGCTCATGAGCGGATGGTTGAGCGGTCCCCACCCTGAGCCTGTGGAAGGGCGAGGACCGGGGCGCGCCCGAGCGGCATCGATGCTGGAAGTGAGACCCGTGCAGACCGAGTCCGATGTCTCCCCGATCGCGACGGGCCTGCGGTGCCGGTGCCCACGCTGCGGCGAGGGTGCCCTTTTCGCCGGGTTCCTCACCGTGGTTGACCGCTGCCGGGTGTGCGGGCTGGAGCTGGCGCGCAACGACAGCGGCGACGGGCCGGCGGTGTTCCTGATCTTCATCCTGGGCTTCCTGGTGGTGCCGCCGGCCCTGTGGCTGGGCATGCGCACGGACTGGCCCCTGTGGCTGCACGCCATCATCTGGAGCGCGGTGATCCTTGGGCTGACGCTGGGCATGCTGCGGCCGGCGAAGGCCACCGTGCTGGCCCTGCAGTACCGGTACCGCCGCGCCGACTTCGACGCGCCGGAGGGGGCCAAGGAGGACGAGCGATGAGCGCCGACACCGCCGACGGAAACCGCCGCCGCTTCCGGCCGACGCTGTGGATGACGGTGGCCATGGTCGTCTGCCTCGCCATCCTGGTCGGGCTCGGCACCTGGCAGATGCAGCGGCTGGCCTGGAAGACGGACCTGATCCAGCGGATCGAGACGCGGGTGGGCGGGGACCCGGTGCCGCTGCCGGCCACCATCGACGACCCGGACGCCTGGGACTACCGGCCGGTGACGGTGACGGGCAGGCTGCTGCACGACCGGGAGCTGTTCATCGGGCCGCGCCTGGACAAGGGGCCGGACGGGCTGAACCGGACGGGCGTGCATGTGCTAACGCCGATGGCGCGCGACGACGGCTCCACCGTGCTGATCGACCGGGGCTACATCCCCATGGACCGGCGCGATCCGGCGATGCGGGCCGAAGGGCGGCCGGAGGGGACGGTGACCATCACCGGCATCGCCCGGCTGCCCGGGGAGCGGAGCTGGCTGCAGCCGGACAACGACGCGGCCGGGAACCAGTGGTTCTGGTTCGACCTGCCCGCCATGGCGGCGGCGACGGGCGTGCGGGGGTTCGCCCCCGTCATCGTGCAGGCGGGGCCGGAGCCGAACCCCGGCGGCTGGCCCGTGGGCGGGCGCACCATCGTGCAGCTCACCAACAACCACCTGTCCTACGCCTTGACCTGGTACGGCCTCGCCCTCACCCTTCTGGGCGTCTATGTCGCGGCGTCCTTCCGGAAGGCCGGCGACTGACCCCGCCCCGGACCGTCCCATCCACCATCAAACCCACCGAGCCCATGACCGCCGCCTACAGCACGCTGGAACGCCGCTTCGCCCGCATCGCCGCCATCCAGAACGCGCTGGGCATCCTGGGCTGGGACAGCCAGACCATGATGCCGGACGGGGCCGCCCCAGGCCGGTCGGAGCAGATCGCCACCCTGAAGGTGATGGCGCACGAGGTGATCGCCGCACCGGACCTGGGCGACCTGCTGGAAGAGGCGGAGGTGGAGGCCGCCAACGATGGGGCGGACGCGTGGCGCCGGGCGAACCTGCGGGAGATGCGGCGGCGCTGGATCCATGAGACCGCCGTCCCCGCCGACCTCGTGGAGGCGAACTCTCGCGCCGTGTCGGCCTGCGAGATGGCGTGGCGCACGGCGCGGCCGGCGTCGGACTTCAAGGCGCTGCTGCCCCACTTGAGGGAGGTGCTGGCCCTGCAGCGCCGGATCGCGGTGGCGAAAGCGGAGAAGCTGGGCACCACGCCCTATGACGCGCTGGTGGATCTGTACGATCCCGGCAACCGGTCGGCCCGGATCGATCCGCTGTTCGACGATCTGGCGGCTTTCCTGCCGGGCTTCACGGACGCGGTGCTGGCGCATCAGGCGGCCCAGCCGCCGGTGGTCGAGCCCGAGGGACCGTTCCCCCTCGAGACGCAGCGGGCGCTGGGCGTGGCGCTGATGAAGGCGGTGGGGTTCGACTTCCACAGGGGGCGGCTGGACGTCAGCGCGCATCCCTTCTGCGGCGGGGCGGCGGGCGACATCCGCATCACCACCCGCTACCGGGAGGACGACTTCACCTCCGCCCTGATGGGCGTGCTGCACGAGACCGGGCACGCCATGTACGAGCTGAACCGCCCGGCCGACTGGATGAACCAGCCGGTGGGGCTGGCGCGCGGCATGAGCGTGCATGAGAGCCAGTCCCTGATCGTGGAGATGCAGGCCTGCCGGTCGCCGCAGTTCCTGCATTACGCGGCCCCGCTGCTGCGCGAGGCGTTCGGCGGCGAGGGACCGGCCTGGGACGCGGACAACCTTTACCGCCTCTACACCCGCGTGCGGCGCGACTTCATCCGCGTGGACGCGGACGAGGTGACCTATCCCGCGCATGTCATCCTGCGCTACCGGCTGGAGCGGGCGATGATCGCCGGCGACCTGGAGGTGGAGGACCTGCCGGGCGCCTGGAACGAGGGCATGCGCGCGCTGCTGGGCATCGTGCCGCCGGACGACCGGCGCGGCTGCCTGCAGGACATCCACTGGCCGGGTGGGGCCTGGGGCTATTTCCCCAGCTACACGCTGGGCGCCATGACGGCCGCACAGCTGTTCGACGCGGCGCGGACACGGGTGGACGGGCTGGAGTCGGCGATATCGCAGGGCGACTTCCGGCCGCTGGTGGAGTGGCTGAAGACGAACGTCCACGCCTGGGGCAGCTTCCACGCCACCGACGACCTGCTGACGCTGGCCACCGGCCGGCCGCTGGACGCGGGCGTCTACAAGGCGCATCTGCGCCGACGGTACCTGCGGGACGCGGAGTAGGGGGTCAGGACGCGGGCGCGGGCGCCGGGCGCTTGCCCTGTTCCTTCTGGCGGACGGCCACGCTGACGACCTGGAAGCCGGCGGCGGTCTGATAGCGGCGCTCCACCTTGGCCCGCACGCCGATCTCGTCCGGGGCCCAGACCAGGAAGCGGCGGTTTCCGGCCCAGGGCGGACGGGGCTTGTCAGGCTCGGCGGCCGGGGCCGCGACCGTGGCGATCCAGCTTTCGTCGGCAGGGGTGCGGCGCTCGTCCAGGATGAAGACCCGGTTCTCCGGCCGGCTGGCGACGCGCATGTCGTCGTTCAGCTTCTCCACCTGCTTCTGCAGCTCCACGACCTGACGGTTGATCGCCCGCAGCTCCCGCTTCAGCTCCAGGCTGATGGCGGCGGCCCGGCGGATGCGGTCGACCTGCTGGTGCCTGCGGGTCATGGTCGCCTTGTAGCGCGCCTTCGCCTCCCGCACGCGGTTGACCGCGCGCTCCGACGCGAAGGCGAGTGCCGCCAGCGCGATCAGGACGGCGAAGATGATCTGGCCGGTCACGTCTGCGGCTCCGGCGCCAGCGACGGGACGGCCATGCCCTCGGGACTGTCGAGCTTGATGTTCAGGATGCTGAAGCCGAGCGGCATGGGATAGACCCGCTGCAGCTCCTTGCGGGCGCCGTCGATGTTCTCCGCCCAGATCTCGATGATCTGCGGGGAGGCCCATTCGGCGTCCAGCGTCGGGTGCGCCTTGCCCTCCGACAGGGCGCCCTGGACCTGCCGGTTGACCACCCAGGCGCGGAACTTGATGGCGGTCGAGCCCTCGCGGCCGACGGTGCGGATGGGAGCGTCGGACTCCCGCTTGGCGTCGGCGAGGTCCTTCTCCAGGGCGAAGCGCTTGCGGCGCAGCGCCGTGACCTCGACATTCTGCTTGGCGATCTCCGCCTGGAGGTCGGTCTTGCGCAGGTCGAAGCGGCTTTCGAGCATGGCGCGCCGGGGGATCGCCTCCTGTGCCGCCTTCAGCTCCGGACGGCCGTCGATCCCCGCCTCGATGAAGCGGCCGGCCAGATACGCGAAGAGCCACATGCAGCCCGCCAGGGCCACACCCAGCATCATCGCCTGCAGATAGGACATCCCCGTCGCCCCGCGCGCCCCAGCCGCCGGAAATCCATCGGCACGAAAGGATACCGTTTTTCCGCCCGGACGGGGCAAGTCTATTTTATCGGAAGCGCCGCCGTCAGGGTGCGCCCTCCAGCCGCACGCCGCCCCGCCGCGCCTCCAGGATGAAGCCGCGCGTCATCTGCACGATGTCGGTGCGCCAGTAGAGCTGGGCCATCGGGTCCACCAGGAAATCCCGCCCCAGCATGGCGTAGCAGTACGTCTCCACCAGACGGTGCTGGTGGTCCCACGGGTCGACGGCGTCGCGCCAGCCCACGGTCCAGCCGGCATGGGCGGCACCGCGCTCCCACCGCTCGAACCGGGGGGCCACGCCGGTGACGTCCACAAGGTCGCCGCCCGGCACGGTGTAGACGATGACGAAGCGCCAGACGTTGAGCTGGAGGCGCATGCGCAGCGTCTCCCCGAAGGCGGCGACCCGGTACTCCGCGTCCGACGCGCCAGGCACATGGCGCAGCGACACGGTGGCGCGGGCGGCGTCGTCGAGGTCGTCGCTGCCGGGACCGTCGGCCCAGGCCGGCACGGCGTACTCGACGGCGCGCAGCGCGTCGCGCATGGGGCCGGTGAGGAATCCCGTCGTCAGCCGCTGGCAATCGGCGACGGAAAGGGCGGGCGGGGCGGGCGTTGCGGGGTCCATCGGGGGCTCCTTGACGGGTGACCCGGAAGGAACACCGGAAGAGAGGGCTTGTTCGCCGGAGGGATGCCGCGCGGGGCCGCTTGCGCCGGGGGGCGGGGCGTCGCTAGTGTACCGCCCCTGCCGCGCCCGGACGGCATGCCGGAGTGACCAGTGCGCTACATCAGTACGCGGGGGACGGCCCCCGCCCTTGCCTTCGACGACGTGCTGCTGACCGGCCTCGCCCGCGACGGCGGGCTCTATGTTCCGGAAAGCTGGCCGGTGCTGTCGGCGGCGGATCTGCGGGCGCTGCGCGGCAAGACCTATGCCGAGGTGGCGGCCACGGTGATGCGCCCCTTCGTGGCGGGCACCATCGCGGACGCCGACTTCGACCGCATCGTCGCCGACGCCTATGGCGGGTTCGACCATCGGGCCGTCACGCCGCTGGTCCAGCTCGATCAGCGGCTCTGGCTGCTGGAGCTGTTCCACGGGCCGACACTGGCCTTCAAGGATGTGGCGCTGCAGCTGCTGGGGCGGCTGTTCGACCATGTGCTAGCGGCGCGGGGAGAGCGGGTGACCGTGGTCGGCGCCACATCGGGCGACACGGGATCAGCCGCGATCGAGGCCTGCCGCGATCGGGACCGGGTGGACATCGTCATCCTTCATCCGCACGAGCGGACGTCCGCCGTGCAGCGGCGGCAGATGACGACGGTGCTGTCGTCCAACGTCCACAACGTCGCCCTGACCGGGACGTTCGACGACTGCCAGGACGCCGTGAAGGCCATGTTCAACGACGCCGCCTTCCGCGACGCGCTGAACCTGTCGGCCGTGAACAGCATCAACTGGGCCCGGATCATGGCCCAGATCGCCTATTACGTGGCGGCGGCGGTGGCGCTGGGGGCGCCCGACCGGCCGGTCGCCTTCGCGGTGCCGACCGGCAACTTCGGCAATGTCTACGCGGCCTATGCCGCGCGGGCCATGGGCGTGCCGGTGGCGAAGCTGATCATCGGCACCAACAGCAACGACATCCTGGCGCGCTTCTTCGCCAGCGGCGCCATGGAGATGGCGCCCGTGGTGCCGACCATCAGCCCCAGCATGGACATCCAGGTCTCCAGCAACTTCGAACGGCTGCTGTTCGACCTGATGGACCGGGACGGGGCGGCGGTGGCGGCCAGCATGGCGGAGTTCCGGGGATCGGGCCGCTTCGCCGTGTCGCAGGGCCAGCTCGCCCGCGCGCTAGAGCTGTTCGCCGGGCACCGGACCAGCGAGGCGGAGACCATGGCCACCATGTCCCGCTGGCACCGGGGGACCGGGTATCTGCTTGACCCGCACACCGCCGTGGGCGTGGCGGCGGCGGAGGCCGCCGACATCGACCCGTCCGTGCCGGTGGTGGCCCTCGCCTGCGCCCACCCGGCGAAGTTTCCGGACGCGGTGGCGCAGGCGACGGGCGTGCGCCCTGGCCTGCCGCCGCATCTGGCCGACCTGTTCGAACGTGAGGAACGAGTGACCGTGCTGCCCAACGACATCGAGGTCCTGAAGGAGTTCGTCCGCGCCCGGTCGCGCGTGGCGGGAGGCCGGGCATGAGCGGCGTCAAGGTCACGCGGCTGCCGAACGGGCTGACCGTCGCCACCGACCACATGCCGGGGGTGGAGACGGCGAGCGTCGGCGTCTGGATCGGGGTCGGCAGCCGCAACGAGCCGGGCCCCGCCAACGGTGTCGCCCACCTGGTCGAGCACATGCTGTTCAAGGGCACCCGGCGGCGCGACGCCTTCCGCATCAGCGCCGACATCGAGAATGTCGGCGGGCACCTGAACGCCTATACGGGCCGCGAACACACGACCTATTACGCCAAGGTCCTGAAGGAGGACGTGCCGCTGGCCTTCGACGTGCTGGCGGACATGCTGCAGCACTCCCAGTTCGCGCCGGACGACCTGGACAAGGAGCGGCAGGTCATCATCCAGGAGATCGGACAGGCGGAGGACACGCCGGACGACATCATCTACGACCACTGGCTGTCCACCTGCTTCAAGGGCCAGACGCTGGGCCGGCCGATCCTGGGCACGGCGGAGGTGATCGCCGACCTGCCGCGCGAAGCGCTGCTGGACTATGTCGGCGGCCATTACGGCCCCCGCAACATGGTGGTCGCCGCCGCCGGCCGTGTGGAGCACGACCGGGTGGTCGACCTCGCCGCCGGGCTGTTCGCCGACCTGCCCGACGCGGGCGAACCGGCGCGGGAGGCGGCGCGCTACCAGGGCGGCGACGTGCGCGAGGAGCGCGACCTGGAGCAGGCGCACATCGTCATGGGCTTCCAGGGCGTGCCGCTGACGGACGAGGACTATTTCGCCAGCCAGGTGATGAGCACCCTGTTCGGCGGCGGGATGTCGTCCCGGCTGTTCCAGGAGGTGCGGGAGAAGCGGGGCCTGGTCTACAGCGTCCACAGCTTCGCCTGGCCCATGACGGACGCGGGCCTGTTCGGGGTCTATGCGGGGACCGCACCGGAGCGGATCGCGGAGCTGGTGCCGGTGGTGTGCGACGAGATCGCCCGCCTGTCCGACACGCTGGCCGAGGAGGAGGTGGCGCGCGCCCGCGCGCAGCTGAAGGCGAGCCAGCTCATGGGGCTGGAGAGCACGACCAACCGGGCCGAACAGCTGGCCAACGGGCTTCTGGTGTTCGGCCGGCCGATCCCGCCGGACGAGATCATCGCCAAGGTGGACGCGGTGGATATCGCGGCGATCCGGCGCGTGGCCAAGCGGATCTTCGGCAGCCCGCTCAGCGTGGCGGCGCTGGGTCCGCTGGACGCGCTGGAGCCGTACGACCGCATTGCCGCGCGGCTGGCCTGACGGGTGCCGGGGAGCCTGCCGCCCATGCGCCTCCTGCCCGTCAGCCTGATCAGTCCGCCCGCCATCAGGCTGGACGGGGAGGCGGTTCACATCCGGCCCGCCCAGCCGCGCGACTGGCGGGACTGGGCCGACCTGCGGGAGGCCAGCCGCGACTTCCTGGCGCCGTGGGAACCGACCTGGCCGGCCGACGCCCTGACCCGCGCCGCCTTCATCCGCCGGGTGCGGCGGCAGGCGGCGGAGTGGCGCGACGACGAGGGCTACAGCTTCCTGATCTTCGAGCGCGGGACCGACGCGCTGGTGGGCGGCATCGGCCTGTCCAACGTGCGGCGCGGCGTGGCCCAGATGGGCACCATGGGCTATTGGGTCGGCAAGCCCTACGCCCGGCGCGGCTATACCAGCGAGGCCGCGCGGCTGGTGCTGGGCTTCGCCTTCGGGCAGATGGGCCTGCACCGGGTGGAAGCGGCCTGCCTGCCGGCGAACGCCGCCAGCCGGGGCCTGTTGGAGAAGGTGGGGTTCCAGCGCGAAGGCTACGCCCGGGGCTATCTGCGGATCGACGGGCGCTGGGCCGACCATGTGCTCTACGCCATCCTGCGGGACGACTGGCGCGGCTGAGGAACCCGGCCGGCGCCGGCCTGTTGGCCTGCTTTCCAGATAAGGAGCGGGACCATGGCCGGACAGGACGACGCGCGGGAGAACGCCGGCGCCGACATCACCGACAACCGCAACGCCGACATGGCGCCGAAAGGCTCCGATACGCTGCCGTCCCGCAAGGAGGGCGGTGCCGACGCCGAGCAGGAGGTTGCCGCGACCGAAGGCGGGGCCGGCATCGGCGGGGTGCCGGGGGCCAAGGCCGGGCAGGGCATGGGCACCGAGGGGGCCGGCGGCGCCGACGCCCGGAACCCCGACGGGTCCGCCCGCAACACGGGCCCCGGCACGACCCACACGGTGGGCCGCGACACGGGGCAGTAGGTCCAGTCGCCTCAGGCGTGGCCGACTTCGCCGGACAGCATGGGGAGGCTGACGCCGAGGGAGGCCATCGCCCGTTCCCACTTGGTGTCGAGGTCGGCGTCGAACAGGATGTCCGGCGAGGCCGGGGCGTGGAGCCAGCCGTTGTTCTGCAGCTCCTGGTCCAGCTGGCCGGGGCCCCAGCCGGCATAGCCGAGGGCGAGCATGGAGCGGCGGGGCCCTGTCCCCTCCGCGATGGCGCGCAGGATGTCGATGGTGGCGGTCAGGGCGACGTCGTCATCCACCGTCAGGGTGTTCTCCCGCACATAGTCCGTGGTGTGCAGGACGAAGCCGCGGCCGCTCTCCACGGGCCCGCCGAAATGGACCCGCATGTCGGCCGCACCCTCCGGCGTCTCGATCCCGAGCTGTTCCAGCAGCTCGTCGAAGTCGATGCCGTCGAACCGCCGGTTGACCACGAGGCCCATCGCCCCCTCGGCCGTGTGCGCGCAGAGATAGATGACCGTCTTGGCGAACCGGGGGTCCGGCATCTGCGGCATGGCGATCAGGAGCTGGCCCGTCAGGTAATGCTGGATCGTCTTGTCCTTCATCGGCGGGCATCTCCAAGCAAGCGCGAAGGGGCCACTCCGGTTCAACCGAAATAGAGTGTAGCACAGGCGGTTCGAACGGTCCCACCTCCTACCGGGGTGGCCCCAGCGCGATGCCGCCCGCCTGTCTGCACAACCCGCCGCCGCCGCGATTGTTGCCCGAAGGCCCGCCTGGCCGGAGCCGTTCCGGCGGCGGCGTCAACCGGGGCGTCATCAGGCGGCGCTTGCGGGACGCCGGGCGCCGCCCTAGAAGATCGCTCATCCGTCGCGAAACCAATACCCGGGAGGGCAACGATGACGATCAAGGTCGGCGACAGCATTCCGTCGGTCACCCTGAAGCACCTGACCGAGTCCGGCATGCAGGAGGTCACCACGGAGGAGATCTTCAAGGGCAAGACCGTGGTGATGTTCGCCGTACCCGGCGCCTTCACGCCCACCTGCTCCGCCAAGCACCTGCCCGGCTTCGTCGAGCAGGCCGACGCCTTCAAGGCGAAGGGCGTGGACGCGGTGGTCTGCATGTCAGTGAACGACCCGTTCGTCATGCAGGCGTGGGCCAAGGCCAACAATGTCGGCAACAAGGTCATGATGCTGCCCGACGGCAACGGCACGCTGACCAAGCAGCTGGGGCTCGAGATGGACGGAACGGCCTACAATCTGGGCCATCGCAGCCAGCGCTTCGCCCTGGTGGCGAAGGACGGCAAGGTGACCAGCCTGCAGGTCGAGAAGCCGGGCGCCTTCGAGGTGTCGTCGGCCGACAACATGCTGAAGCAGGTGTGAGGGCGGCGCGTTCCCGCAGGCGGCCTCGCCCTTCGACAGGCTCAGGGTGAGGCCGATCGGAAAGTCGGATAGGCAGAAGTGACATGGCATCCCTCACCCTGAGCCTGTCGAAGGGCGAGGGATGCCGGCCGTCAGGCGCCGTCCCGCGCCTCCTTCAGGCCCAGGCGCGCGAGTTCGTCGGCGCGCTCGTTCTCGGGATGCCCGGCGTGGCCGCGCACCCATTCGAAGGACACGCTGTGCTTCGCCACCAGCGCGTCCAGCCGCTGCCACAGGTCGGCGTTCTTCACCGGGTCCTTGCCGGCGGTCTTCCAGCCGTTGCGCTTCCACCCGTGGATCCACTGGGTGATGCCATTCTTCACATACTGGCTGTCGGTGTGGATGGTGATGGTCACGGGCCGTTTCAGGGCCTCCAGCGCCTGGATGGCGGCCATCAGCTCCATCCGGTTGTTGGTCGTCTCCGGCTCCCCGCCCTTGAGTTCCTTCTCGACACCCTTCCAGCGCAGGATCACGCCCCAGCCGCCCGGACCGGGATTGCCGGAGCAGGCGCCGTCGGTATAGGCCTCGACCTTCAGCGGCGGCAGGGAGGTCCCAGGGGTCATCGGGCGGACGCCAGCCCGTACTCGCCGATGCCCCGGACCTGCTGGTGGAAGCGCAGCTTGTGCAGGTACTCCAGCGGGTCCTTGCGCTTGACCATGGCGCCCGGCGGGCAGTTCAGCCAGTCGTAGAGGCGCGTCAGCAGGAAGCGCATGGCGCTGCCGCGCGCGAGCAGGGGCAGGGCCGCCATCTCCGCCGGCGACAGGGGCCGCTCCTTCACATAGCCGGACAGCAGCAGCCGCGCCTTGGTGACGTTGAAGGCGCCGTCGGGCTCGAAGCACCAGGCGTTCAGGCAGATGGCGACGTCGTAGGCCAGGATGTCCTCGCAGGCGAAGTAGAAGTCGATCAGGCCGGACAGCCTTCCGTCGCGGAAGAAGACATTGTCCGGAAAAAGGTCGGCATGGATGATCCCGGTCGGCAGGTCGCGCGGCCAGCCGGCCTCCAGCCAGGACAGCTCCTCCTCCAGCACGGCGGCGAGGCCGGGCTTGACCTCGTCGGCGCGGTCGCGGCTGGCGGCGAACAGCGGGCGCCAGCCATCCACCGACAAGGCGTTGCGGCGGCGGAGCGGAAAGTCGGCCCCGGCCAGATGCAGCCGGGCGAGGGCGGTGCCCAGGGGCCCGCAATGCTCCGGCTGGACCCGACGGGGCCAGAGGCCGGAGAGGAAGGTGACGATCACCGCCGGCCGGCCGCAGAGCAGGCGCAGGGCGGCACCGTCGCGGCCGTGCACCGGCACCGGGCATTCGACCCCCTTGGCCGCCAGATGCTCCATCAGGCCCAGGAAGAAGGGCAGGTCGGCCGGGTCCACCCGCTTCTCGTAGAGCGTCAGGATGTAGGGCCCGCGCTCCGTCACGATCAGGTAGTTGGAGTTCTCCACCCCCTCCGCGATGCCCTTGCAGGACAGCACGGCGCCCAGGTCGTACTGGGCGACGAAGGCGGCGACCTCCTCGTCGGAGACTTCGGTGTAGACGGCCATGGGGCGTCGGTACCGGGATTCGGGGCGGCGGTCAATCCGGTGCGCTCCGGTCCCCGGTTGGTTCGGCGAACCACAAAGTGGCGATCGCCGCCACACAATGGCGAAAGCGTGTCGCCAATCCGGCCACTTTCACGGTCTCTGAAAAATTCCGGAACGATTTCAATGGCTTGTGAGCCAGTCGGAAACTGGCACGGCGGTTGCTGATAGGGATGCGTGGCCGATCCGGCCGCATCGCAATGAACCGATCATCCGAACCCGATGGAGACGACGATGACCGTGACCGCCTTCCCCACGAAGACCCGCCGCAGCCGGCCGGCCTCGTTCGGCGAGCGCGTGCGCGATTTCGTGCCCGGTGTGGAGCTGCTGCCGGCGCTGGCCGCCGCGGTGGTGATGGTGATCTGCCTGACGCAGCTGTTCTGAGCGCCGGCCCACCCGACCCGACTAGCCAACGCATACTTCGAGGATACCCGTCCATGGGCCTGTTCGACCGCATCGGCGACCTGATCGAAAGCAACCTCAACACGGTGCTCGACCGTGCGGAGGACCCGGAGGTCACGCTGAACGCCGCCATCCGCGAGATGGAGGACACGCTGACCGACGTGCGGGCCGGCACCGTGCGGCTGATGGCCGAGCGGACGGAGATGTCGTCCCGCTGGCGGGAGGCCGAGTTCGAGATGCTGGAATGGGAGCGCAAGGCCGAGCTGGCCCTGACCCGGGGCCGCGAGGATCTGGCCCGCGCCGCCCTGGCCGCCAAGGAGCAGGTGCGCCGCGCCGCCGAACCCCTGAAGCGGGAGCTGGAGGCCGTGGAGGGGCAGATCGCCCGGCTGTCCGACGACGCGCACAAGCTGCAGGCCAAGCTGGTCGACGCCAAGGCACGGCGCCGGTCGCTGGCCGCCCGCCACCGCAGTGCCGTGGACCGGCTGAAGGTGCGCACCACGCTGTACAGCGGCCGCATCGACGAGGCCATGGCCCGGGCGAGCGAACTCGATCGCGAGATCGACGCGCTGGAGGCCCGGGGCGACGTGGCGGCGATGGGCCGCGGCCCGCGCGGCCTGGCCGCCGAGCTGGCCGAACTGGAGAAGGACGAGCGCGTCAGCGCGGAACTCGAGGCTCTGAAGGCCCGCGTCGCCGCCCGCTGACACCGCCCGCCGAAACCGTCTGACCGCATCAACTTCTGGACCGACCGGAGACACACGTGAACGCTTTCGACCGCATCGTCGCCAACGCGCGCAGCCGCAAGCTCTGCAAGGACCCGGACAACGGCCTGATCTTCGGCGTCTGCGCCGGCCTGGGCTGGTGGCTGGGGGTAAAGGTCTGGGCCGTGCGCCTGGTCGCCCTGTTGGCCCTGCTGATCTGGACCGGCCCGACGATCATCGCCTACCTGATCGCGGCCATGGTGCTGAACAAGCGCCCGACCGCCCGCTACGACCGCTACCGCTGGCAGGAGGGCCGCTTCGGCCGCGACGCCACCTGGTGAGCGCCACCCCGACATAGGAATTCACCATGCCGACGGGCGGGTCGGCACGGTGGATACGACCCCGCCCGGGCGCAGCGCCCGGGCGGGGTTCACTTATTGAAGGCTCCATGCTTCGACCGGAAGATCCGTCACCCCGGCGGAAGCCGGGGCCCATCCCTCGGCAGGCGCGATGATGGTCACTTGGGTCCCGGCAATCGCCGGGATGACGGAGAAGTAATGGGTGCGGAGGAGGAATGCGGCCGATGCTTCGTGCGGCATGAAGAGCGCGGCGGTGCTTCAGCCCCGTCCCTCTTCCCCCCTGGGAGAGGGGTTGTGACTTGCGCCCGGCGCCCTCACTCCGCCGCGAGCACGCGGGGGAGCTTGAAGACGACATCCTCCGTGGCGGTGACGACCTCCTCCACGGTGACGTCGTAGCGCTCCCGCATGGCGGCGATCACCTCCTCCACCAGCACCTCGGGGGCCGAGGCGCCGGCGGTGATGCCGAGGGTGCGCACGCCGTCCATCACGCTCCAGTCGATCTCGGACGCCCGGCGCACCAGCATGGCGTTGGCGCAGCCCTGGGTCTTGGCGACCTCCACCAGCCGCACGGAGTTGGAGCTGTTCGGAGCGCCCAGCACCAGCAGCATGTCGGCGCGGCCCGCGATCGCCTTCACCGCCGCCTGCCGGTTGGTGGTGGCGTAGCAAATGTCCTCCTTCCGGGGGCCGGCGATCGTGGGGAAGCGGGCGCGCAGCGCCTCCACGATCTGGGCCGTGTCGTCGACCGACAGGGTGGTCTGGGTGACGAAGGCGAGGTTGTCCGGGTCCTTGACCTGGAGGGTGGCCACATCCTCCACCGTCTCCACCAGCACCACGGCACCCTGGGGGAGCTGGCCCATGGTGCCGATCACCTCCGGATGGCCGGCATGGCCGATCAGCACGATCTGGCGACCGGCGGCGAAGTGCAGCTCCGCCTCCTTGTGGACCTTGCTGACCAGCGGGCAGGTGGCGTCGACATAGATCATGTTGCGGCGCCTCGCCTCGTCCGGCACGGACTTCGGCACGCCGTGGGCGGAGAAGACCACCGGCCGGTCGTCCGGCACCGCGTCCAGCTCCTCCACGAAGACGGCGCCCTTGGCCTCGAGGCTCTCGACCACGAAGCGGTTGTGCACGATCTCGTGCCGGACATAGACGGGCGCGCCGAACTTGCGGAGCGCCACCTCGACGATCTGGATGGCGCGGTCCACGCCGGCGCAGAAGCCGCGCGGGGCGGCGAGGACGATCGTGAGGGCGGGCTTGTCGGTCATGGGGGACTGGGTCCGTGGTTCCGGAAAAACGGCCCGGTAAGCGGCGGCGGACCGGCGGGGCCGCGGGCTTGTGCCGCTCGGGCTGGTTCACTATTGTCGCGTGGCCGCGGGCGACCGCCCCACACGATGTAATCCTTCGCGATGAGCAACCGTTCGATGACGATCCGCAGCGACGATAATATAGGAACGCCGGCCGGGAAAGGCGCCCCCGCGCGGGGGCTTCGCATTCTGGCGGCCGGCGGCGCCCTGGCGCTGCTGCTCGCGGGATGCGCCAGCGAGAGCGAAAGCTTCCGCCCCGGCTGCCCGAACGTCGGCGTGCTGCGCGACGCGGGCACCTTCCGCCTGCTGGACGCCCAGGGCCAGCTGCAGGGCGTGGCCGTGCTCAGCGACATCCAGGCCATCTGCGAATACAGCGACACCGGCGTCACCGTGCGCGCCACGCTGGCGATCCGGGGCACGCCGGCCGAAGGGGCGGATCCCGGCCGCATCCCGGTCGAGTACTTCGTCGCCGTCACAGACCCGAACCGCAACATCCTGGCGCGCCAGACCTTCGCCACCGGGATCGACGTGCCGGGCGGGCAGACGGGTTTCGCCCTGGAGGATCTGGTCCAGTTCATCCCGGCCCCCCGCACCATCGACGCCCGCTGGTACGAGGTTCTGATCGGGTTCCAGCTGCCGCCGGAGCAGGTCGAGACCAACCGCATCATGAACGAGCGCTGAAGCCGCGCGACCAACGCCCCCGCTTGCCGAAAACCCCGCCCGGACCCTTGTCCCGGCGGGGTTTTTCGTTAGTTTTTTATTCATTGTTCTCGCAATAGAGAACGTAAGTATTCCTGTCCGATCGATCGATCGGTCGCGCTGACGAACCGAGGGGGACCGTCGCCGCATGCCCGAGAACATTCTCGCCCTGTCGAAGGAAGTGTCCGACATCGCGCTGAAGAAGATGGGCGAGATCCGGGAGGTCACGGGAAGCACCAAGATCCTGGCGCTGAACGCCCTGATCGAGGCGACACGGGCGGGGGAGGCGGGCAAGGGGTTCGCGGTGGTGGCGAACGAGGTGAAATCCGTCTCCGAACGGGTCAACGCCATCGCGGGCGAGCTGGACAAGGCCCTGCGCAGCCGTGTCGCCCAGCTGGACGAGCTGGGCGGCCGGCTGATCGCCGAACTGCGCGGCGAGCGGTTGACCGACCTCGCCCTCAACATGATCGACATCATCGACCGGAACCTCTACGAGCGCTCCTGCGACGTGCGCTGGTGGGCCACGGACAGCGCCGTGGTGGACTGTGTCGCCGACCCGTCGGAGGAGAAGCGGGCCTACTGTTCGCGCCGGCTGGGCGTGATCCTGTCGTCATACACCGTCTATCTCGACCTCTGGGTGGCGGACGCCACCGGCAAGGTCGTCGCCAACGGCCGGCCGGACCGGTATCCAGGCGTGGTCGGCCGGTCCGTCGCCAATGCGGCCTGGTTCCGCGACGCCATGGCCACGCGCGACGGAACGGAGTTCGCGGTGGCCGATGTCCAGGCCAGCGACGCGCTGGGGAACAGGCCGGTCGCGACATACGCCACCGCCATCCGCCAGGGCGGGGAGGAGCGGGGCGCGCCCATCGGCGTGCTGGGCATCTTCTTCGACTGGGAGCCCCAGGCCCGCGCCGTGGTGGAGGGCGTGCGGCTGACCTCCGACGAGAAGCCGCTGACGCGCTGCCTGCTGGTGGACAGCCGGTTCCGCATCATCGCCGCCAGCGACGGCCGCGACGTGCTGACCGGCAGCCTGCACCTGGACACGCGCGGGAAGGAGCGGGGCAACTACAGCCTTCCGGACGGGACCGTGATCGGTTTCGCCCTCACCCCCGGATACGAGACGTATCGCGGCCTCGGCTGGTACGGGGTGATCGTGCAGAAGCGGGCGACCTGAGGGCGGCCCACCGCCCCGTCGCCCCAGATTTGTCCGGACAAATTCTTTCCTTTCGGTCACGAAGGGCTTAGCCTTGCGCCCAGGTTCGGTTGCTGGGGGCGGGCGATGACCGGTTACGAGCTTCTGCTTCTGCTACACATCCTTCTGTTCGTCTACTGGCTGGGCGGCGATCTCGGCGTCTTCTACTCCTCCGGCTACATCAGCAAGCCTGAGCTGCCGCCGGCCACGCGGGCCACGGTGGCGAAGATCATGCTGGCCCTGGACCTGACACCGCGCGTCTGCCTGGTGCTGATGCTGCCCGTGGGCGTGGCCCTGTCGGCCAGTATGGGCGCGCTGGCGATACCGGGCTGGGCGGTGCCGGCGCTGTGGGTGGCGGCCCTGGCCTGGCTGGCGATGGTGGTGACGATCTATCTGAAGGAGCACCAGCCCATCGCCCATACGCTAACCAAGATCGACTGGGGCGTGCGGCTGGCCGTGATCGCCGGCCTCGTGCTGGCGGCCGGGTCGTCGTTGATCGGGCAGGGGCCGGTACAGGGCGGGTGGCTGGCGGTCAAGATGCTGATCTTCGCCGGCACCATCGTCTGCGGCCTGATCATCCGGGTGAAGCTGAAGCCGTTCGGCGTCGCCTTCGGCCGGCTGATGCGGGAGGGGAGCACGCCTGAGATCGAGTCGGACCTTCACGCCAGCATCGCGCGGGTGAAACCGGCCGTGCTGCTGATCTGGGCCGGGCTGGTGGTGAACGCCTGGCTGGGGATCGCCAAGCCGTTCTAGGCGCCTTTCTGTAGGTGTAAACACGGGCAATGTAGCGTGAAACGCGAATAATGGTTAGGCTTCCCCCTCCATCAGGGGAGGCGGACCATGTCACGCGACGAATACAAGCTGACGCCCGAGGAGAAGCAGGCGATCCACGGACCCAAGCAGGACCCTGCCCAGAAGGCGGCCGATTCCATCAACAAGGTGGTCAACAAGCCCAAGGCCGAGCCGGGCATCAAGATTCCGAACACCGACGCGACGGTGATCGCCGAGGGGAAGGTGAAGCTTCCGCTCAAGGACAAGCAGTCGCCGGTCGAAGGCTCCGTCAAGGTCAAGATACCCTTCTGACCCGGTGGCCCCGTGACGCCCGGGTGACGTTGCCGGGGTGCGGCGGACGCGTCATTGACTCCGCCGCGCCGCCCGCTAGGTTACGGGACACATGCTGACGACCCCTCGCGGGAGAGACCGGTCCACCGGGACCGGCGCCGAAGGAGCAACCGCCCCCGGAAACTCTCAGGCAAAAGGACCGCGAGGCGCGAAGCGCATCTGGAAAGCGGCGGGGTTCCCCAGGGAAGACCGCCCACCGACGGAGTAAGCGGCGGGCCGAACCTGCCGCGAATCTCTCAGGGCCACGGACAGAGGGGGGCAGGCCGCACGGGGATCGTCCCGCGCGGTGACGACTCTGCCGGGGGACTCTGGGTGGCCGACACGACCGCGCCTACGCTGAAGACGCCGCTGCACGCGCTCCATCTGGAGCTCGGCGGCAAGATGGTGCCCTTCGCCGGCTACGACATGCCGGTGCAGTACCCGATGGGCGTGCTGAAGGAGCATCTGCACACCCGCGAGAAGGCCGGGCTGTTCGACGTGTCCCACATGGGGCAGGTGCGGCTGACCGGGCCGGACGTGATCGCCAAGCTGGAGCGGCTGGTGCCGGGCGACATCCAGGCGCTGGCGCCGGGGCGCGTCCGCTACACGCTGTTCACCAACGACCAGGGCGGCATCCTGGACGACCTGATGGTCACCCGGATCAGCGACACGGAGCTGTTCCTGGTGGTGAACGCCGCCTGCAAGCGCGAGGACATCGCGCACATGAAGGCCGGGCTGCCCGGCATCGAGGTCGAGTATCTGGGCGATGACCGGGGGCTGCTGGCCCTGCAGGGACCGGCCGCCGCGACGGTCATGGCGCGCTACGTGCCCGAGGCCGCGACCATGCCCTTCATGTCGGCCATGACGGCCACCTTCGGCGGCATCCCGGTCGGGATCAGCCGGTCCGGCTACACCGGCGAGGACGGGTACGAGATCGGCGTGGACGGCCGGTACGCGGAGGCGGTGGCCCGGCTGCTGCTGAACGAGGCGGAGGTGGCGCCCATCGGGCTGGGTGCCCGGGACAGCCTGCGCCTGGAGGCGGGGCTGTGCCTGTACGGCCACGACCTGGACACGACGACCACGCCCGTGGAGGCGGCGCTGACCTGGACGATGTCCAAGCGCCGGCGCGAGGAGGGGGGCTTCCCCGGTGCCGCCGTGATCCAGCGGCAGCTGAAGGAGGGGGTCGCCCGCAAGCGGGTCGGCATCCTGCCGGACGGGCGGGCCCCGGCGCGCGAGGACACGGAGATCCAGGCGACCGACGGTACGGCGATCGGGACGGTGACCAGCGGTGGCTTCGGCCCGACGCTGAACGGCCCGATGTGCATGGGCTATGTCGCGACCGCCCACGCGGAGAAGGGCACCGGTGTGAACCTGATGGTCCGGGGCAAGGCGCTGCCGGCGGGGGTCGTGCCGATGCCGTTCGTGCCGCAGCGGTATTACAGGGGATAGCGCCCGGTTCATCCCCGCCCCTCGACAGGCTCGGGGTGAGGATGAACCTGGATGGCGTTGCCCTCACCCTGAGCCTGTCGTCGCTTTAGCGGACGCCGAAGGCGACTAGGGCGAGGGCGACAAAGGGCCGGTGATCGGATTTCGAGCGGGTTTCAGCAGGGGACGGACATGACGATCAAATTCACCAAGGACCATGAATGGATCCGCGTCAGCGGCGACGAGGCGACGGTCGGCATCACCGACCACGCGCAGAACGCGCTGGGCGACGTGGTGTTCGTCGAGGTGCCCGAGGGCGGCAAGGCGCTTGAGCAGGGTGCTGCTGCCGCCGTGGTGGAATCCGTGAAGGCGGCCAGCGAGGTCTACGCCCCGGCGTCCGGCACGGTGACCGAGGGCAACCAGGCCATCGTCGAGGACCCGTCCCTGGTGAACAGCGATCCCGTGGGGGAGGGCTGGTTCTTCAAGATGCGCCTCGCCAACCCGTCCGAGCTGGACGCGCTGATGGACAAGGCCGCCTACGACGCCTACCTGGAGACGCTGTAAGCCATGCGCTACCTGCCCCTGACCGAGGCCGACCGGCGGGAGATGCTCGCCGTCATCGGTGCGCCCAGCGTGGACGCGCTGTTCAAGGACGTTCCCGCCGCCGCCGTCCTGCCGGGCCCCATCGCCGGGCTTCCGAACCATATGGGCGAGCTCGAGGTCGACCGGCTGCTGTCGCGGCTGGCCGCCAAGAACATGCCGGCCGGCAGCGTGCCCAGCTTCCTGGGTGCGGGCGCCTACCGTCACCATGTGCCGGCCAGCGTGGACCAGCTGATGACCCGCGGCGAGTTCCTGACCTCGTACACCCCGTACCAGCCGGAGGTCACACAAGGCACGCTGCAGTACCTGTTCGAGTTCCAGACCCAGGTCGCCCTGATCACCGGCATGGAGGTCGCCAACGCCTCCATGTACGACGGTGCCACGTCCACGGCCGAGGCCGTGTTGATGGCCAACCGCGTCACCAAGCGGACCAAGGCCATCCTGTCCGGTGGGCTGCACCCGCACTACCGCGAGGTGACGGACACGCACTGCGCCGTGATGGGCATGGACATCGCCATGCAGGCGCCGGACCCGCACGGGACCGAGGACCTGACCGGCCTGATCGACGAGCAGACCGCCTGTGTGGTGGTGCAGACCCCGTCGGTGTTCGGCCATCCGCGCGACTTCAGCGAGCTGGCCGCCGCCTGCCACGCCAAGGGTGCCCTGCTGATCGTGGCGGTGACCGAGGTGGTGAGCCTGGGCCTGCTGACCCCGCCGGGCGCCATGGGTGCCGACATCGTGGTGGCCGAGGGCCAGAGCATCGGCAATTCGCTGAACTTCGGCGGCCCCTATGTCGGCCTGTTCGCCACCCGCGAGAAGTATGTGCGCCAGATGCCGGGCCGCCTGTGCGGCCAGACGGTGGACGCCGACGGCAAGCGCGGCTTCGTGCTGACCCTGTCGACCCGCGAGCAGCACATCCGCCGCGAGAAGGCGACGTCCAACATCTGCACCAACTCCGGCCTGTGCGCGCTGGCCTTCACCATCCACATGTCGCTGCTGGGCGAGCAGGGTTTCCGCAAGCTCGCCCGCATCAACCACGCCAACGCGGTGAAGCTGGCCGGGAAGCTGGGCGACGTGAAGGGTGTGGAGGTGCTGAACGACGGCTTCTTCAATGAGTTCACGGTGAAGCTGTCGGCCCCGGCGGCACGGGTGGTGGACAAGCTGGCGCGGGAGAAGATCCTGGCCGGCGTGCCCGTCAGCCGCTTCTACCCGAAGGACCCCGCGATGGAGCCGCTGCTGCTCGTCGCCGTGACCGAGACCAATACCGAAGCCGACATGGACGCGCTGGCGCGCGCCCTGGGGGAGGTGCACTGATGGCCATGAACAACCAGGGTCGCCCGACGACCCCGAATGTGGGCGGTGATACCGCCGCCGGCGCCACCTTCACCGGCAACAAGGCGCTGCAGCAGGAAGAGCCGCTGATCTTCGAACTGGACAACCCCGGCACCTGGGGTGTGGATCTGGCCGAACCCTGCACCGACACCCTGAAGCTGGGCCCGGTGAAGCCGCGCGGCGCCATCGGCCTGCCCAGCCTGTCGGAGCCGCAGGTGGTCCGCCACTTCACGCGGCTGAGCCAGAAGAACTTCGGCATCGACAGCACGATGTACCCGCTGGGCTCGTGCACGATGAAGCATAACCCGCGCCTGAACGAGAAGATGGCGCGGCTGCCGGGCTTCGCCGACATCCACCCGATGCAGCCCTTCAGCACGGTGCAGGGGGCGCTGGAGCTGATCGACGAGCTGGCGAAGTGGCTGAAGACGCTGACCGGCATGCCGGCCGTGGCGATGAGCCCCGGTGCGGGCGCCCACGGCGAATTCTGCGGCATGATGGCGATCAAGGCGGCACTCGAGGCCCGGGGCGAGGGGCACCGCAAGCGCGTGCTGGTGCCGGAGAGCGCCCACGGCACCAACCCGGCCACGGCCGCCTTCTGCGGCTTCACCGTCGACCCGATCCCGGCGGAGGAGAACGGCCGGGTGAGCGTGGAGGCGGTGACGTCCAAGCTGGGGCCGGACGTCGCGGCCATCATGCTGACCAACCCGAACACCTGCGGCCTGTTCGAGCCGCAGATCAAGGCGATCGCCGACGCGGTGCACGCGGCGGGCGGCTACTTCTACTGCGACGGCGCGAACTACAACGCCATCGTCGGCCGGGTGCGCCCGGCGGACCTGGGCGTGGACGCCATGCACATCAACCTGCACAAGACCTTCAGCACGCCGCATGGCGGCGGCGGTCCCGGCTCCGGCCCGGTGGTGCTGTCGGAGGCTTTGGCGCCCTTCGCGCCGATCCCGTTCGTGGTGCATGACGGGGAGCATTTCCGCCTGATCGAGCACGACGCCGATCACAACGCCACGCACAGCAGCTTCGGCCGCATGAAGGCCTTCCACGGCCAGATGGGCATGTTCGTGCGCGCGCTGGCCTACATGCTGTCCCACGGGGCGGACGGGCTGCGGCAGGTGTCGAACGATGCGGTGTTGAACGCGAACTACGTGATGGCGAGCCTGAAGGACGTGATGAGCGCATCCTTCGAGGGGCCGTGCATGCACGAGGCGCTGTTCGACGACCGGTTCCTGAAAGGGACGGGCGTCACCCCGCTCGACTTCGCCAAGGCGATGATCGATGAGGGCTTCCACCCGATGACCATGTACTTCCCCCTGGTCGTCCACGGCGCCCTGCTGATCGAGCCGACGGAGACGGAGTCCAAGCAGACGCTGGACCAGTTCATCGCCACGCTGCGGTACCTGGCGGAGCGGGCGAAGAGCGGCGACGTCGCGTTCTTTCAGGGCGCCCCCCGCCTGACCCCGCGCCGCCGCCTGGACGAGACGGCGGCGGCCCGCAAGCCGGTGCTGCGCTGGATCCCGCCCGCGCCGCCCCAGGCCGTCGCGGCGGAATAGTCGGAGAGTGAAGGAAGCCCGGCATCGTCCGGGCTTCCTTGTTTTCGGGGCCTGTCACCGACATTTCACAGCTCAGGGCCCGATCTCCCCCAAAGTGGCATGGCTCGCCATCCCGGGACGCCCATATCATGTCCCGCGTTGGTGGGGTGAACGCCACCGGAGGGAAACGGACCGATGCGCCCGCGCGCCGCGATCGCCAGCCTGTCCATCGCCAGGGTGCGGCAGCTCGTGCTGATCGCCATGGGTTGGACGATCGTTGTCGTCGGCCTGCTGATCGCGCCCCTGCCGGGGCCGTTCGGCCTTCCCGTCATGATCGTGGGCGGGATCATTCTGCTGCGGAACAGTGCCGACGCGCGCAAGCTGTTCGCCCGCGCCAAACGCCGCGCCCACCCCCGCCTGCGCCCCATGGTGGCGCGCTTCGACCACTGGCGCATGTCGCGGCGGGTGCGCCGGCGGCGTTAGCGTCCCTCCCATCTTGACGCGCCGCCCCGTGCCGGTGCACGCCTGCCGGAAAGGCGCTGAGGGAGGCGGGGACGCATGAAGGCCGGGAATTCCGTGCTGTCCGGGTACGGCACCACCATCTTCGAGGTGATGTCGCGGCTTGCGGAGACGCACAAGGCCGTGAACCTGGGCCAGGGCTTCCCGGATGGGAACGGGCCGGAGGACGTGGTCGAAGTCGCAGGCCGGTACCTGACCGAGGGCTGGAACCAGTACCCGTCCATGATGGGACTGCCGGCCCTGCGCGAGGCCGTGGCCGCACACGCCAAGCGGTTCTACGGGCTGGATGTCGACTGGCGGACGGAGGTGATGGTGACCTCCGGCGCCACGGAGGCGCTGGCCGCCTGCCTGTTCGGCCTTCTGGAGCCGGGCGACGAGGTGGTGCTGTTCCAGCCGCTGTACGACAGCTATGTGCCGATCATCCGGCGGGCGGGGGCGGTGCCGCGCTTCGTCACGCTGAAGCCGCCGGGCTGGACCTTCACGGCGGCGGACCTGGAGGCGGCGTTCGGTCCGCGCACCAAGCTGGTCCTGATGAACACGCCGCAGAACCCGGCGGCGAAGGTCTGGACGCGGGACGAGCTGGCGATGCTGGCGGACGCCTGCCTCGCCTATGACGCGCTGGCGGTCTGCGACGAGGTTTACGAGCATCTGGTGTTCGACGGGCGGCCGCATGTGCCGCTGATGACCCTGCCCGGCATGCGCGAGCGCACGCTTCGGATCGGGTCGGCGGGGAAGACCTTCTCCCTGACCGGGTGGAAGGTCGGCTACGTCACCGGGGCGGCGGCCTTGCTGCAACCGGTGGCGAAGGCCCATCAGTTCCTGACCTTCACCACGCCGCCGAACCTGCAGGCCGCCGTGGCCTATGGCCTTTCCAAGGAGGACGGATACTTCACCGGCCTTGCCGCCGAGATGCAGGCCAAGCGCGACCGGCTGACGGCGGGGCTGACGGCGGCGGGGCTGTCGGTGCTGCCGGCGGAGGGAACGTATTTCGTGACGGTGGACCTGCGGGCCTCCGGCATCGCGGAGACGGACGCCGACTTCTGCAAGCGGATCACGGCGGAGGCCGGGGTGGCGGCCATTCCGGTCAGCGCCTTCTACGAAAACGACGCGCCGGACCACCTGATCCGCTTCTGCGTCTGCAAGAAGGACGAGACGCTGGACGCGGGCGTGGCGCGGCTGAAGGCCTATTTCGGGCGGTAGGCGCCCCGCCGCCACGCCAGCGCCGCCGCCATCGGCACGAAGGTCGCCAGCCAGACCAGCCGGCTCTGATACCGGTCGTGCGGGTTCGACAGGGCGCCGCAGATGAAGGCGTTGCCCAGCAGCGCCAGCAGCACGAAGCCGGACAACAGCGCCAGATCCGTCCGCCCCGTCCGCGCAGCCCAGGCGAGCACGAGGATGAGCGCGAGGCCGGACAGGTGGGCGACCGGCACATGGACCGTGTTCAGCGCGTCGAACACGGGCTGGGTGATCCGTTCGCGCTGCTGGCGGGCGGCGTCGAACCCGTCCACGGGGCGGGGCATCTGGGTGGTCAGCACCCAGCGCGTGACCTCCTGCCATTCGTCCAGGCCGTCGCCGGTGCGGACCTTCACCAGCTGCTCCAGGGTGGAGCGGATCGAGGTGGCGACGAACTCCACCGGATATGCCGCGATGGCATCACGCGACAGGCGGGACAGCTCGGCGTCGGCCCCGCCCCACCAGCCGATCTTCCGGAACGGGGATTCGGTATGCCAGATGAAGTCGTTGGCGGTCGTCGGCATGTCCGCCCTGAAGGCGCAGAGCGCATAGGCGTCGGGCTGCGCCGGGCAGACTGCGTCCAGCCGCTTCTGGGCGATGCCGTCCTGCACCAGACGGCCGAAGACGAAGACCGGCCCGCCCGGCGTGTAGACCGCCTTGCCGACAATGGCGAGGTGGAGGAGGGGCATCAGGATCAGGCTGGCGGCGACGACCAGGGCCGGCGGCAGGACGCGCACCTCCACCCGCCAGCCCCAGCGCCGGGCGGCGAGTGCGGCGGCGGCGGTCACGATCACCAGCCCGACGGCCAGCGCCATGCTGGACATGTGGGACAGCAGCGCCAGCAGGGCCACGACTGCCACGCCCGCCCGCTCCAGGCCCGAAAGGCGGCCGTGGCGGAACCCCAGCAGCCAGAGCGCCAGGACGAGCAACGGCACCAGCGCGTCGGGCATGAGCTGGGCCGTGTACCAGGCGATGCCGGTGACGGCCGAGAGGAGGGCGGCGGCCAGTGCCGCCGGTGCGGCACCGGATGGCAGGTGCAGCGCCCGGAGCGTCAGATGGATCAGCCACAGGGTCGCGGCGGCCTGCGCCAGGACGGGTCCCCAGAAGCTGCGCCAGCCGAGGGAGGTCCCCTCCAGGAACAGGCCGTAGAACAGGGACCGGCCCGGTTCGAGGTCCAGCAGGAGGGCGCGACGGATGTAGCCGCCGGTGTCGAAGAAGACGATGGGCCAGCCGTTCCACAGCGCGGGCGCCAGCAACGCCGCGAGTCCCGAGGCCAGCAGCAGCGCGTTGACGGACAGGCGGACCGCCGGCGGCAGGCCGGCGAGCGGGCGCGATGGTGGAGCGGAGGCGGGGACGGTCATGCGGGCACCATGGCGCCACCTCATGGCAGAGTTTGGGCGCCGGCGGCAAGGCGCATGCGTCCGGGACGGGACAGGGTCCACGTCGCTGTTGCAAACGCTCATGAAACGGCGTCCTCTGGCCCCACCCTCGCCACATTCCAACCGGATGCAGAGGGGGGTGGCGGATGCCCGCCGCCATCCTGATTTACGACCTATCGACTCACGCCTCGCCGAATTGCGCCGCCCGCCCGCACCGTTCCCGTCCGCACCGATATTGCCCGCCGCGATGCCCCCCGACACACCGCCCGTCCGTCCCGCGCGAATCCTCCGCCTCGCGGCGGGGATCGTCCTGGCCCTCATGCTGGGGGTGGCGCCCGTGGCGGCGCAGCAGCCGGCCGATCCGGCCCAGCCGCCGGGCCCGCCGCCAGCGGCACCCAAGCCGTTCCAGGTGGAGCGCGTGGATGTCGCGGCGGAGCGCGAACGGCCGCAGGTCTGCTTCGCCTTCACCCGGCCCCTGCCGCCGAAGCCGGCCCGGCCGCGCAAGGGGGTGCCGATGGTCGCCGACTTCGTCACGGTGGAGCCGGCGGCCGATGTCAGCGTGAACGTCCGGGGCGACGATGTCTGCCTGGAAGGGTTCGCCCATGGGTCCCGGCATGTGATCACCCTGGCGGCCGGGCTGCCGGCGGCGACGGGTGAGACGCTCGCGGAGCCGCTGACGCGCGAGGTCACGGTCCCCGACCGGCGCCCGGCCCTGTCGTTCCGGGGGCAGGGCTACATCCTGCCCCGGATCGGGTCGGAGGGGCTGCCGCTGCGCGCGGTGAACGTGGACCGAGCCCGCCTTCAGGTGCTGCGGATCAAGGACCGGGCGCTGGTGGAGCGGATCTACTGGGGCCGGATCAGCCAGACGCTGACCGATTTCGACGTCGGCACCCTGCTGGAAACGCAGGGCGAGGTCGTCTGGCGCGGCGAGATGGCTTTGGGCGGGGAACGCAACCGCGCCGCCACCCGGCCCTTCCCGATCGACGCCGTGCTGGGCGATCTGGGCCCCGGCGTCTACATCGCCGTCGCCGAGAACGCGGCCCTGCCGATGGTGGCCTGGGACCAGCGGGCGACCCAGTGGTTCGTCGTCTCCGACATCGGGCTGACCAGCTTCCGCGCCGCGAACGGCCTGTTCGTGTTCGCCCGCAGCCTCGCCACGGCGCAGCCGCTGGCGAACGTGGAACTGCGCCTCGTCTCCCGCGACAACACCGAGCTTGGCCGCGCGGTGACCGGCCCCGACGGGGTGGCGCGGTTCGAGCCGGCGGTCCTGACCGGGACGGACGGGCGGGCACCCCAGGCCCTGTTCGCCGCCGGCGTTGACGGCGACTTCTCCCTGCTTGATTTCGGCGCGCCGGCCGTCGACCTTGCCGGACGCGCCGGGGCCGGACGCGCGCTGCCGGGATCGCTCGACGCGTGGCTGTCGACCGCGCGCGGCGTCTACCGGCCGGGCGAGGCGGTGGAACTGACGGCGCTGCTCAGGGACGCGGACGCCCGCGCCGTGCCCGGCCAGGACATGCTGCTGCGGCTGATCCGTCCGGACGGGCTCGAGGCCGACCGGCGGCTGCTGTCGAATGACCGGGACGGCGGCTATGTCGCCCGGTTCGAGCTGCCGACGACGGCGGTGCCGGGGCGCTGGCAGATCGTGGCCCACGCGAACGGCGCCAACGGCGAGGCGGCGGCCGTCGGGCGGACGGAGTTCACCGTCGGCGAAGTGCTGCCGCCGCGCCTGGACGTGGCGCTGTCGGCGGACCGGCCCCGCGTGGCGGCGGACGGGCGCCTGACCCTGACCATCGATGCCAACTACCTGTCGGGCGGCGACGCGGCACGGCTGCCGGGCGAGCTGTCCCTGACCATCCGGCCGGTGCGCCGGATGGACGGCGACGAGGGTTTCCGCTTCGGGCTGGCCCAGGAGGAGACGCCGCCGGTCCGCCGCAGCCTGCCCGGCTTCACGACCGGACCCCAGGGCGATGTGCGCGTGCCGCTGAGCCTGGGCGAGCTGCCGAAGAGCAGCCGGCCGCTGGAGGCCGTCATCCGCGCCACGATCTATGACGTCGGCGGCCGGCCGGTGGAGCGGGAACTGGTGCTGCCGGTCGACCATCAGCCCTTCGCGCTGGGAATCCGCCCTCGCTTCGCCGGCGACGCCGTGCCGGAGGGGGCCACGGTGGCGTTCGACCTGATCGCGCGCGCCGCCGACGGGCGCCGCGTGGCCAAGCCGGGCCTATCCTGGGAGCTGTTCGAGGAGGAGCAGGAGTACGCCTGGTTCGAGGCCGACGGGCGTTGGGACTACAAGGCCAGCGTGAAGGACCGCCGCCTGACCGGCGGCACCTTCGACATCGGCCCCGACGCGCCCGGCATGATCGAGGAACAGGTGAAGGCCGGCCGCTACCGGCTGGAGGTGTTCGACCCCGCGACCGGCATCGCCAGCAGCGTGCGCTTCTCCGCCGGCTGGTGGGTCAGCGCCAAGCCGGGCGATACGCCGGACGCGGTGGAGGTCGCGGTGATGAACCCGACCCACCAGCCCGGCGGCACGGCCACCGTGTTCGTCCGTCCGCCCTACGAGGCGACGGTCCTGGTCACGGTGGCGGACCGCGCCGTCCGCCACACCACGACCCGGACGATCGGCCCGGCGGGCGCCTTCCTGGAGGTGCCGGTTGACGCCGACCTCACGGCCGGGGCGTCGGTGCTGGCGACCGCCTATCCGCCGGGCGACCCCAAGCTGCGCGCGGCCCCCCGGCGGGCGGTCGGCGTGGGCTGGATCGCCATGGACCCGGCGCCACGGCAGCTGGGCGTGACGCTGGAGCCCCAGGGCGAGGCGCGGCCGCGCGTGCCGGTGACGGTGCCGGTGACCATCACCGGCGCAAAGGAGGGCGAGGCGGCCCATGTGGTGGTGACCGCCGTCAGCCGCCCGGTCCAGGCGCTGTCGGGCGGCCCCGATCCGGCGGGCTGGTACTTCGGGCGGCGCCGCCTTTCGGTCGAGCTGCGCGACGTCTACGGCCGCCTCGTGGAGCCCGGACAGACGGCCGGGGCCGCACAGGCCGGCCCGTCGGCGGCCCCGTCAGCCCCGGCGGCCGGTACCGCCATCGTCGCCGTCCAGTCCGACATCGTCACCGTCGGCGCCGATGGCCGGGGGGCCGTCACGCTGGACCTGCCGGACGTGCAGGGACCGCTGACCCTTCGCGCGGTCGCCTGGACGGCCGACAGGCTGGGACGGGGCGAGGCGGAACTGACCGTGCGCGACCCCGTGTCCGTCGACGTGGCGCCGCCGGCCTTCCTGGCGCCGGGCGACCGGGCGCAGGTCTCCGTCGCGGTGGAGAACGCCGCCGGCCCGCGCGGCCCCTACACCGTGGAGATCGCGACCGAGGGCCCGCTGACCGTGGAGGGCGGCACCACGGCGGAATTCAAGGCGCTGACGCGGGGTCGGCGGGTGGCGGTCGCGCGCACGCTGGCGGCGACCGGCCCCGGCGACGCACTGCTGCGACTGACCCTGCGCGGGCCGGAGGGGTATATCGTCGAGCGGGTCTTCCCCATCGCCGTGCGCGCGGCCGAACCTGTCGCCGCACTGCGCGAGACGGCGCTGCTCGAGCCGGGCGGCACGATGCCGCTGAAGGCCGGCGTGGCGGACGCGCTGCGGCCGGGGACCGCCGTTGCCGCCGCCTCCATCAGCCCGCGCGCCCTGTTCGACATGCCGGGCCTGCTGCTGACCCTGGACAGCCGGGCCTACGGATCGGCCGAGCAGCTGGCCGGGCGCCTGCTGCCGCTGCTCTATCTGAACGACCTGTCGCGCGAGCTGGGGCTACCCGCCGACGCGGCGCTCAAAGACAAGGTGCGCGCCCTGATCGATCCGCTGGCGCAGCGGCAGCGGGCCGACGGGGGTTACGCCCTGTGGCACGCCGACGGGCCGGCCGATCCCTGGCTGACGGCCTTCGTGCTGGACGTGCTGACCCGCGCGCGGGAGGCGGGCTATGCCGTGCCGGAGGCCGGATACCGGCGCGGGCTGGAATGGCTGCAGCGGTCGATCGCCAACGCCTGGGTCGAGGAGGCGGACCTGCCGGCCCGCGCCTACGCGCTCTACACCGCGGTGCGGGCGCGGGTCATCGACGCGGCGCCGGTTGTCTTCTTCTACGAGACGCACTTCGACAAGCTGACCAGCCGGCTGGCGCGGACACAGGTCGCGGCCGCCTTCGCCCTGCTGCAGGATGGCGAGCGCGCGGCGGCCGCCTTCGGCCGGGTGGACCAGATACCAGCGGATGCCGCCGACGCGCCGGACTTCGGCACCGAGCTGCGGGACCGCGCCGCCGCGCTGTCGCTGAAGGCCGCCAACGGTGTGGCCTAGGACCGGCTGGCGGAGGAGGCGCGCGCGATCGGTGCCGCCCTGCCGCCCGCGAACCGGGTGAGCGTGCAGGAGCGGGCGTGGCTGCTCGTGGCCGGGCACGAGCTGTCGACCCGGGTCGGTGCCGCGGCCCTGTCCATCGGCGGGGCGGTGGCACCGGCGGACCGGGCCCTCGTGCGCCGGCTCGAGCCGGGGCAGGAGGCGCCGCTGGTCGCCAACATCGGCACGGCGCCGCTGAACGTGATGCTGAGCGCGGTTGGCCTGCCGGCCCAGCCGTCGGGGCCGGAGGAGCAGGGCTTCACCTTCCGCCGCCAGATACTCGACGGACGCGGCCGGCCGATCGACCTCGCCAAGGTCCGGGTGGGCGAGGCGCTGGTCGTGGTGCTGGAGGGCGAGGCGAAGGTGACGACCGAGGGGCCGGTCCTGGTGGTCGACCCCCTGCCGGCCGGCCTCGCCATCGAGAATGTCCGGTTGGCCGGCAGCGCCCAGCTTGGCGACCTGTCATGGTTGGGGCCGCTGTCGGACGCGGCGCGCGTCGACTTCCGCGAGGATCGGTTCGTCGCAGCATTGGAAGCGGCGGTCGAGGGCGGTGGCTTCCGGCTGGTCTATCTGGCCCGCGCGGTCACGCCCGGCACCTACGCCGTGCCGCCGGCCAGGGTCGAGGATCTGGTCAATCCGAGGCGGTTCGCCCGCACGGGCGGCGGGACCATGACGATCCTGCCGCGCAAGACGGGCGGCTGAGGGTCAGGGCACGCCGTCGTCCCGTCGGTCATCCC
>JAJUIU010000001.1 GCA_029267445.1 Rhodospirillaceae bacterium | reverse complement strand
TCCGACTTGCGGGAGATCTTGTCGACCTCGTCGATGTAGACGATGCCGCGCTGCGCCCGCTCGACATTGTAGTCGGCCGCCTGCAGCAGCTTCAGGATGATGTTCTCGACGTCCTCGCCGACATAGCCCGCCTCGGTCAGCGTGGTGGCGTCCGCCATGGTGAACGGCACGTCGATGATGCGGGCCAGCGTCTGGGCCAGCAGCGTCTTGCCCGAACCGGTCGGTCCGATCAGCAGGATATTGGACTTGGCCAGTTCGACGTCGTTGTGCTTCGCCCCATGGGCGAGCCGCTTGTAGTGGTTGTGGACGGCGACGGACAGCACGCGCTTGGCATGCTCCTGTCCGATCACGTAGTCGTCCAGCACCGCGCAGATGTCCCGGGGTGTCGGCACCCCGTCGCGGGACTTCACCAGCGTGGTCTTGTTCTCCTCGCGGATGATGTCCATGCACAGCTCGACGCATTCATCGCAGATGAACACGGTTGGGCCGGCAATCAGCTTGCGGACCTCGTGCTGGCTCTTTCCGCAGAAGGAGCAGTAGAGGGTGTTCTTGGAGTCGCCGCCGGTCGACTTGGTCATAAGTGCTCCGTACATCCCCGGTAGGCGAACGAGCCCGCCAGCGGCCTCGCCGCAACGGATCCGCCCGCGCTCCATGGCCGGCGCCAGCTCCGGCCCAGGGATTCTGTCCCCGGAAAACCATAGAGGCAGGTCGGGCGATCCGCCCTGCCCCTCCATTCAACAACACGAAAAGCGCCGCGATCAATAGCTTGTTCGCGCGCCCCCGCCGCTGGGGCATCGATGGGACCCTGGCCGGGTCCGATGCGCCGCCCCGCGGCGACGTGCCAACCGGCTCAGGCCGCCTGCGAGCTCGGGGCGCTCGACGGGCGGTGCGTGAACACCTCGTCGATCAGCCCGAACGCCTTGGCCTCATCCGGGCTCATGAACTTGTCGCGCTCGACGGCCTTTTCAATGACGTCCAGCGACTGACCGGTATGCGACTGGAAAATCTCGTTCAGGCGCTGGCGCATCCGCAGGATCTCCTGCGCCTGAATCTCGATGTCCGCCGCCTGGCCCTGGGCTCCGCCCGAGGGCTGGTGGATCATGATCCGGCTGTTCGGCAGCGAGTAGCGCCGGCCGGCAGCGCCGCCGGCCAGCAGCAGGGCGCCCATGCTTGCCGCCTGCCCGACGCAGATCGTCGCCACCGGGCAGCGGACATACTGCATGGTGTCGTAGATCGCCAGACCCGACGTGACGTAGCCGCCGGGCGAGTTGATGTAGAAGCTGATCTCCTTGGAGGGGTTCTCGGCCTCCAGGAACAGGAGCTGGGCGCAGATGAGGCTCGCCACCCCGTCGTTCACGCCGCCCACCAGGAAGATGATGCGCTCCTTCAGGAGGCGCGAATAGATGTCGTACGCGCGTTCGCCGCGGTTGGTCTGCTCGACCACCATCGGCACCAGGGCGTTCATCTGCGGCTCGATCATGACCCTCGCTCAGCTCCGATCCCGTACGGATGCCGCGGCTCAGGCCGCGGCGGTCTCATCCTCGTCCGGCTCCCGCATCAGCTCCTCCACCGACACGGGCGCCTCGGTCACCTTAACCTGCCCCAGGATGAAGTCGACAACCTTGTCCTCGAAGATCGGGGCGCGGAGGCTCTCGACGGCCTGCGGATTGTTCTTGAAGAACTCGAAAACCTGCTGCTCCTGGCCCGGATAGCGCTGCGCCTCGGCGATCACGGCCCGGCTCAGCTCCTCGCGGGTGACGGTGACATTGTTGCGCCGCCCCACCTCGGACAGCAGCAGGCCCAGGCGGACCCGGCGCTCCGCGATGGCGCGGTACTCCGCCTTCAGTGTCTCCTCGTCCTTCTCCTTGTCCTCCGGCTCGCCGCCGCCCTGCTTCAGCTCCTCCTGGAGGCGCTGCCAGATCTGGTCGAATTCGATGTCGACCATGCCCTGCGGCACGGCGAAGTCGTGCAGTTCGGCCAGCCGGTCCAGCAGCTGGCGCTTGGCCCGCAGGCGCGACAGGTTGCCGTAGTCGGCCTGCATCCGCTCGCGGATCGCACCCTTCAGCGCGTCCAGGCCGCCTTCGAAACCGATCGACTTGGCGAACTCGTCGTCGATCTCCGGCGCCTTCGGCACGCGGAGCTCCTTCACATCCACCTCGAACACGGCGGCCTTACCGGCCAGCTCGGCGGCGTGGTAGCCCTCGGGGAAGGTCACCTCCACCGTCTTGTGCTCGCCCGGCTTCACGCCGACGAGCTGGTCCTCGAAGCCGGGGATGAACGAGCCGGAGCCCAGCTCCAGCTCATAGCCCTCGCCCTTCATGCCGGGGCGCTTCTCCCCGTCGACCGAGCCGTCGAAGTCGATCACGGCGATGTCGCCCTTCTTGGCGGCCCGCTTCTTGGCCACCGGCTCGCTCGACTTGCGGCTGTCCGCGATGCGCTTGATGGCCTCGTCAACGGCCGCGTCATCGATGGCGACCACCGGCTTGGTGATCTCCACACCCGCCATGTCCGCCGGCTCGAACTCCGGCAGCAGCTCGACCGCCATGTTGAATTCGAGGTCGGACCCGTCCTCGAACTTCGTCACCTCGACCTTCGGCTGCAGCGCCGGGCGCAGCTTGTTGTCCTCGATCGCCTTGCGCGAGCTGTCGTTGACGGCGCCGTCCAGCACCTCGCCCATGACCGACTGGCCGTAGCGCTGCTTCAGGAACGGCAGCGGAACCTTGCCGGGGCGGAAGCCCGGGATCTTGACCGACTTGCCGATCTCCGACAGCCGGTCATGGACGCGGCTCTCGATGTCCTTGGCGGGGATGACGACCTTGAACTCGCGACGAAGGCCGGTGGCGCTGGTCTCGGTGATCTGCATGGAACGAAGGGCCTGTTCTTGTCTCGAAATGTACCGGGCCGCCGGTCCGTGTCGGCGGCAACGACGAAAATCCGCGCGGGCTGACGCTCCGGCACGGCTGCCCGGGTGCGCGACCGGATCGGCTGCGCTGTGTGGCGCGACTGGTGCGGGCGGAGGGACTTGAACCCACACGTCTTTCGACACTGGAACCTAAATCCAGCGCGTCTACCAGTTCCGCCACGCCCGCCCCGGCCGATGGGCGCGGATGGGTCTATAGCACCCGTTTCCGGCGGACAACAGAAATGTGGCGTCCGGCCCGGCGCCCCGCCGTCACACCGTCACGCCGTCAGTCCAGCAGCGCCCGGGCGCAGGCGTCCAGGATGCCGTCGGCGTCCAGGCCGAAATGACGATGGATGTCCTGGATGTCGGCCGACTGGCCGAACGTCTCCACGCCCAGTGCCGTCACCGCGTGTCCGCGCACGCCGCCTAGCCAGGACAGCGCCGCCGGATGTCCGTCGATCAGCGTGACGAGCCGCGCGCCGGGCGGCAGATCGGCCAGAAGCCGTTCCGCATGGCTGACGGCCGGGCGCCCCTCGCCCCGGCGCTTGCGCGCGGTGGTCCAGCCCTCGTGCAGCCGGTCGGCGGACGTCACCGCCAGCAGGCCGGCACCGGGCACATCCTCCAGAAGCTGGGCATGCGCCTCCAGCGCCTCGGGCGCCAGGGCGCCGCAATAGGCGATGGCGATGTCCGTGCCCGGCCCCGGCCGCTTCACCCAGTAGCCGCCCTCGATCACCGCCGCCGCGTCGAGCTGGCGCTTCGGCTGCTCGATCGTCCGGGTGGACAGGCGCAGATAGACCGACCCACCGTCCTCGGCCTGCATGTGGCGGAAGCCCCAGCCCATGATGGCGGCCAGCTCGTCCACAAAGGCCGGCTCGAAGCTCGCCAGCTTCGGCAGCCCCATGCCGATCAGCGGGGTGGCGATGGACTGGTGCGCCCCGCCCTCCGGGGCGAGCGTCACGCCGCTGGGTGTGGCCACCACCATGAAGCGGGCGTCCTGGTAGAGGGCATAGTTCAGGGCGTCCAGGCCGCGCTTCACGAACGGGTCGTACAGCGTGCCCACCGGCAGAAGCCGCGCCCCGAACAGCTCGTGGCTCATGCCGAGCGCGCCCAGCAGCAGGAACAGGTTGTGCTCGGCGATGCCCAGCTCGATGTGCTGGCCCTGCGGGTCGCCGGCCCAGCGCTGGGCGGAGACGACCTTCTGCTCCTTGAAGATGTCCTCCCGCAGCGCCCGGTCGAACAGGCCGCGCCGGTTCACCCAGGCGCCCAGGTTCGTGGACACGGTCACGTCCGGCGAGGTGGTGACGATCCGCGCGGCCAGATCGCCGTCGGCCTTCGCCAGCTCGCCCAGGATCTTGCCGAACCCCTCCTGCGTGCTCATCCGCTCGCCGAGCTGGACCGGCAGGCCGTCCGGCACCGGGATCGCCGGGGCGGACAGGCGCCGGTTCCCGGCCGACACGAACGGAACCTGGCTCAGGAACGCGCGCAGCTCGGCCGCGTCCACATCCATGCCGGCGAAGGGCTCCCACTCCTGCCCTTCCTCCAGCCCGCACTGCCGGCGGAAGGCGGCGATCTGGTCCGGGTTCATCAGGCCCGCATGGTTGTCCTTGTGGCCCTGGAACGGCAGGCCCCGCCCCTTGATCGTATAGGCGATGAAGCAGGCGGGCTTGTCGCCGTCCGGCCCCTGCGAGGCCCGGCCGAACGCCTCCAGCAGGCTTTCCAGGCAGTGGCCGCCCAGGTTCGTCATCAGCTCGGCCAGCTGGTCGTCGTCATGGTCGTCCAGCAGGGCGCCGATGCCGTTCACCTTGCCGAGGTCGCGGGTCAGGATCTCCCGCCACGCCGCCCCGCCCTTGAAGGTCAGTGCGGAGTAGAGCTGGTTCGGGCAGGCGTCGATCCAGTCGCGCAGGGCGTCACCGCCCGGCCGCTCGAACGCCTCCAGCAGCTTCTTGCCGTACTTCAGGATCACCACGTTCCAGCCCAGCGACCGGAACATGCCCTCGATCGGGACCCACAGCTTGTCGGAGACGACGCTGTCCAGGCTCTGGCGGTTGTAGTCGATGATCCACCAGGTGTTCCGGAGGTCGTGCTTCCAGCCCTCCAGCATCGCCTCGAAGACGTTGCCCTCGTCCAGCTCCGCGTCACCGACGATGGCGATCATGCGGCCCTCGGGCTGGCCCGTCAGGCCCTTCAGCCGCACATAGTCCTGCACCATGCTGGCGAAGGCGGTGATGGCCACACCCAGCCCGACCGAGCCGGTGGAGAAATCCACGTCGTCGGTGTCCTTGGTGCGCGACGGGTAGGACTGCGCCCCGCCAAGCGCGCGGAAGTTCTCCAGCTTGTCGCGGGTCTGCCGGCCCAGCAGGTACTGGATCGAATGGAACACGGGGCTCGCGTGTGGCTTCACCGCCACCCGGTCCTGCGGCCGCAACACGTCGAAATAGAGCGCCGTCAGGATGGAGGCGACCGACGCGCTGGACGCCTGATGGCCGCCCACCTTCAGCCCGTCGCGCGACGGGCGGACATGGTTGGCGTTGTGGATCATCCAGGTGCTGAGCCAGAGCAGTTTCCGCTCCAGCGCGCGCAGCATGCGCAGCTTCCCGGGCGGAACCGGAACGGTCGCGGGCGCCGCCGCGACGGGCTTCAGGGCTTGATCGGGCATCGGGGCGTCTTCTTCTGTCCGGGCGGCTGATCCGGCCCGGCCTCCGCCCGCCTATATAGACGCCCGCGCAGCGCGACGGAACCGCCGCGTCGAGGGGAATCCGCGACCGCCGCCGTCAGTGGGCGCGATCACCGAAAAGCCTGAGGAACGCCTCGAGCGACAGGGTGCGCAGCTCGTCCGCAGCGGTGCCCTCGCCCAGACTGTTGCGGGCGACGAAGCGGACATGGGGGATGTCCATCTTGTCGGCGCTGACCGCGAGGACCCGCGCCGTCTCGATGACGTTTCCGGCGACGACGCGACGGTAGACGGCCCCCACCGCCACCATCTCTTCGGCCCTGGGCCGCCTGAAGAAAGAAAATCCCACCACCGGCCCCCTCAGCTTGCGGTACGGGGGAAATCATCCCGACAGATCACCTTGAACTCGATCCGCCGAGGACTGCTTCCAATGAATGGATTAACTCAAACGGAAGGTTTAAGCAACCCTTTCATCGCTGACGACGCAATCACCTTTCCGTCGCCGGTGTAGGATTCGTGGTTGGCTTCGATATTGGCCAGCCTGTAGGCGTAGTTGACCATCATCCCGCAAGACTGCCGCAGCCCTTTGGCCGACAGATCGGCCAGCCAATTCAGTCGCTCAACTCGCGCGCCATTGGACAGGTGGAAATGCGCGACCGGGTCCGCAGCCCGATCGCCTTTGCGCGCCGTCAGCAGATACACGGCCCCCAACCGGAGAAGAACCGGCCGCAGGGCGGATTCAAGCTCGGGTTGCCGCTCCCAGCCCTCGATGTCCAGGATCGCGCGCAACACGGACCGGTCGCGCGCCGGGACATGGCGGTGCAGGCGCTCGCTCTCCCCATCCGACAGCAGGCCGTTGCCGCCGCGCTCGATCTCCCCCGCCAGCCACTTCGCGAAACCCGGGATGGGCGACAGGGTCGCAAAGTTCTTAAGGTTCGGCAGTTCGCCCGCCAGCACGTCCACCACGCGCTTGATCAGGAAGTTGCCGAACGAGATCCCGGCCAGCCCGCGCTGCGCGTTGGAGATGGAATAGAAGACAGCCGTGTCCGCGTCCTTCGGATCGATGACCGGCTGGCTGGCGTCCAGTAGCGGGTGCACCGCCTCCGCCAGCCCCTCGACCAGCGCCACCTCCACGAAGATCAGCGGCTCGTCGGGCATGCGCGGATGGAAGAAGGCGAAACAGCGCCGGTCCTTGTCCAGCCGGTTCTTCAGGTCATCCCAGCCGGCGATGTCGTGAACCGCCTCGTACCGGATCAGCTTCTCCAGCAAGGACGCCGGGCTGTCCCAGGTGATCCGGCGCAGTTCCAGGAAGCCGACGTCGAACCAGCTCTTCAGCAGGCTCTTCAGGTCGGCCTCGAGTGCCGCGAACAACGGGTTCTCCCGCGTGAGGTCGAGCAACTGCGCCCGCAGCTCCACCAGGAAATGAACACCATCCGGCAAGGCGTTGAACTGCGTCAATAATCTCAGCCGGCCCGGCTCCAGGGCGTCGCGCAGCGCGCGCTCCGCCTCGCCACGCGCGACCGGATCGGCGGCGCGATGGAAGACCTCCACCGCGCGGTCGACGCTCGCCCGGTCGACATCGAACTCCTTGGCCAGCAGCAGCAGGAAGCGCTTGCGCCCGTCCGCGTCCAGGCCAAGGAAGGTCCGGCCGAGATCGGCCGCCCGCGCGCGGGCCGAAACCTCGCCGCCGCGCCCCTCCAGGCAGGCCTTGATCTGAAGCCGCCAGCGGTCCTCGTCGGTGCGGCCGGCCACGCTGCGCAGGCTGCCGACCACCTCCAGCGCCGATGTGGCGACATCGCGCCAGGCGAGGCGGAGGCTGCCCAGGGTCCGGTCGAACAGGCCCCGCGAGCGCGGGGCCTCCCCAGCCACGGGGACGGGAAGTCCCGCGGTCTCCGGCGCCGGTGGCTCATGCAGGTCGGGCTCGGTCATGCGGGAAGTGTCCGCCCCATCGCCGTGGCGATCAAGCGCCGCGGCCCCCGGCCCGACTTTTTTGCTATCCGGCTAGTCCTTTCAGACGCCGCAGCGCGGCGGGCAGCGCCTCGGGCAGATCCTCCGCGATCAGGCCCGGCCCCAGCAGGGACCCGCATTCCCCGTGCAGCCACGCGGCCATGCGGCCGGCCTCGAACGCCGGGACGCCCTGGGCGATCAGGCCAAGGGCGAAGCCGGCCAGCACGTCGCCGCTGCCGGCCGTCGCCAGGTCCGGCGGCGCGTTGGCGTTGATCGCGGCCCGCCCATCGGGATGCGCGACCACCGTGTCCGCCCCCTTCAGCAGCACCACGGCCCCGCAGCGGGCGGCGGCGGCCCGCGCCATCGTCACCTTATCGCCGCGGATGTCCGGGAAGAGTTTGGCGAACTCCCCCCCGTGCGGCGTCAGCAGCCAGCGATCCGTCAGCCCCTGGAACAGGACCGGCGGATCGTCCGCGAAGGCGGGAAACACGTCCGCGTCCAGCACCCCCGCCTTGCCCCGATCCACGGCCGCCCGCACGGCCTGCCGCAGCGCCGGCCACGCGCCGGCGCCCGGCCCCAGCAGCACGGCGTTGCGCCTTGGATCGTCCAGCAGGGCCGCGAAGGCGGCGGGATCGTCGGCCGGCTGCACGATCAGTGAAGGGGACGACAGCGCATAGATCGGTACGGCCTGCGCCGGGGCGGCCACGGTCACAAGCCCCGCCCCGGCCCTGAGCGCGCCGCGCGCGGCCAGCCGCGCCGCCCCGGTCATCACAGCCCCGCCCAGCACCAGCGCGTGCCCGCGCCCGTACTTGTGGCCTTCCTCCTTCGGCCAGGGGAAGCCGATACCCCAGGCGTCCGGGCCGTTCGCCGCCAGCCGTGGCGCGATCCTCCGCAGGACGCCATCGGGGATGCCGATGTCGGCGACCTCCACCTCCCCGCAGCGCAGGCGCCCCGGCAGCAGCAGATGCGCGGGCTTCCGGCGGAAGAAGGTCACGGTCAGCGCGGCGCGGGGTGCGGCACCCAGGATGGCGCCGTCGTCGCCGCGCACGCCGCTCGGCACGTCCACCGCCACCACCGGCGCCGTCCGACCCTCCAACGCCTTCACCAGCGCCAGCGCCGCCCCGTCCAGCGGGCGCGACAGGCCGGCCCCGAACAGGGCGTCGATGACCAGGTCGGCGCCGTCCAGATGCGCTGGATCGGGCGGCAGCACCGGGCCGTCCCAGGTGCCGGCGGCCCAGGCCGCGTCGCCCCGCAGGTCATCGCGCCGCCCCAGCAGGATCGGGCGCGCGTCCCAGCCCAGCGCCCGCAGATGCCGCGCCGCCACGAACCCGTCGCCGCCATTGTTGCCGGGCCCGCACAGCACCGCGACGGCGCCCGGCCGCCAGCGCCGGGCCACGGCGTCGGCGACCGCCCGGCCCGCCGCCTCCATCAGCGCCGTGCCAGCGATGCCCGCTTCCATCGCGGCGCGGTCGGCCGCGTACATCTCGGCCACGGTCAGGATCTCGCTCGCCATGCTCCCTCCGTCCGCGCGGGTCAGGGGATGATAGCGGAATCACCGCCGCCGCGACCACGGAGGTCCAGCCGGTACGTCTTGCCAAAGCTTGGGGAAAATGGGGCGATGGATGGGATTCGAACCCACGACCACTCGGACCACAACCGAGGGCTCTACCAACTGAGCTACCACCGCCGCACGCCCGGCGCCGAACACGGGAAGGAACCGCGCGCCGGGACGTGGGTGTATGCCCCAGGTGGGCGGGCGGCGTCAAGCGTCCAAGGGGCATGGCGAGGCTGCCCGGCGACTGGGCGCGCAAGCCCCCCGGCGTTCCGGACTTTCCGCACACCGAAAGCCCGAAGCGGGAGCATGAGCCCATTTTTCGTGCAGCATCGTGCACAGAAATGCGGCAATCCTGGGGGCCGTCCGCCATCCGGCCATGGTGCCCCTCGCTTCCGCCTTGTGGCACGCCGCATGCTAACAGGCGGCCATGCGAGAATGACGCCGGCCGCACGGCCGAACCGTCGCGCCCGAGGGAGCCCTGGATCCGATGAAGAAAATCGAAGCCATCATCAAGCCCTTCAAGCTGGACGAGGTGAAGGAGGCCCTGCACGATGTCGGCATCAAGGGCATCACCGTCACCGAGGCCAAGGGCTTCGGTCGGCAGAAGGGCCATACGGAGCTTTACCGCGGGGCGGAGTACGTGGTCGACTTCCTGCCCAAGGTGAAGATCGAGATCGTCATGGACGACGCGCTGGTCGACCGCGCGATCGAGGCGATCCAGCAGGCCGCACACACCGGCCGCATCGGCGACGGCAAGATCTTCGTGACCCCGGTGGAGGAGGTGATCCGCATCCGCACCGGCGAGCGTGGAACGGACGCGATCTGACGGTCCGGGCGCCGCCGGCCGGCCTGGACCGGCGCCGTCCCCACACCCGTGTCCGAGAGTTCAATCAACCCTAAACAACGGAAGCTGAGGCAATGTCTGACACCAGCAAGATCTTCGACCTGATCAAGGAGCATGACGTCAAGTACGTCGACTTCCGCTTCACCGACCTGCGCGGCAAGCTGCAGCACACAGCGCAGCACATCAGCACGGTGGACGAGGACATGCTCAGCGACGGCATCATGTTCGACGGGTCGTCGATCGCCGGCTGGAAGGCGATCAACGAGTCGGACATGATCCTCCTGCCGGACGTGTCCACGGCGGTCATGGATCCGTTCGCCGCCCAGCCGCTGCTGACCATCTTCTGCGACGTGTACGAGCCGTCGACCGGCCAGCCCTACAAGCGCGACCCGCGCTCCATCGCCAAGGCGGCGGAGAAGTACATGGCGTCGGCCGGCATCGGCGACACCGCCTACTTCGGCCCCGAGGCCGAGTTCTTCGTCTTCGATGACGTCAAGTTCGAAGTCTCGATGAACAAGGTGATGTACGAGTTCGACAGCGAGGAAGGCCCCTACACCTCCTCCAAGGCCTACGAGGGCGGCAACCTCGCCCACCGTCCGGCGGTGAAGGGCGGCTACTTCCCGGTCGCCCCGGTGGACAGCGGCGGCGACCTGCGCGCCGAGATGGTCAGCGTCCTCGCCGACATGGGTGTGAACGTCGAGAAGCACCACCACGAGGTCGCGGCCTCGCAGCACGAGCTGGGCGTGAAGTTCGGCACGCTGGTGAAGATGGCCGACGGCATGCAGCTCTATAAGTACGTCGTGCACAACGTGGCGCACGCCTACGGCAAGACGGCGACCTTCATGCCGAAGCCGGTGTTCGGCGACAACGGCTCGGGCATGCACTGCCACCAGTCGATCTGGAAGGACGGCAAGCCGCTGTTCGCCGGCAACGGCTACGCGGACCTGTCCGACACCGCCCTCTACTACATCGGCGGCATCATCAAGCACGCCCGCGCGCTGAACGCCTTCACCAACCCGACGACCAACAGCTACAAGCGTCTGGTCCCGGGCTACGAGGCGCCGGTGCTGCTGGCCTACTCCAGCCGCAACCGCTCGGCCTCCTGCCGTATCCCGTATGTGAACAGCCCGAAGGGCAAGCGCGTGGAGGTCCGCTTCCCGGACCCGGCCGCCAACCCCTATCTGGCGTTCGCCGCCATGCTCATGGCCGGCCTCGATGGCATCCAGAACAAGATCCATCCGGGCGACGCCATGGACAAGAACCTGTACGACCTGCCGCCGGAGGAGCTGGCGAACGTCCCGACGGTCTGCCGCTCCCTGCGCGAGGCGATGGAGTCCCTCCAGGCCGACCACGCCTTCCTGATGAAGGGCGACGTGTTCACCGAGGAGATGCTGTCCGGCTACATCGACCTGAAGATGGAGGAGGTGCTGGCCTTCGAAACCTCGCCGCACCCGATCGAGTACAAGATGTACTACAGCGTCTGACCGGCATCCTCCGGTTCGGAAGCGGAAGGGCCGCCCGGCGACGGGCGGCCCTTTTCCTTGACTCGGACGGCTCAGTTCCGGCCGCGCACATCCTTCATGGCGCACAGGATCATGGCCACCTCCGGTCCGCCCCGGGTCAGCGGCAGGTACAGCGTCTCCACCTTCTTGACGACGAACCCGAGCGCGCGGACCGTGAACAGGGCCGACATCTGAACGCCGGTCGCCACCCGCTCGTTGATCCGCCTGATCGCGGGCTCCATCGGCCCGTAGCCGGCGTCGGCCAGCTTCTTGCCAAGATAGCGCCGCTCCTCGATGCGCTCGACATCCCCGCCCACCAGGCGGGACCGGAAATCGAGCGGATCGCGTTCGACATCCAGGATCAGCATGCCGCTCATCCATGGGCGGATGTCGAACGGCAGGTCGAAGTCGGAACGGTCGGGCACCGGACGGCCCTGGCACCGCGCACGCCACAGCTCCCGCAGCGGCACCAGTTCGGGGGACCGGGGATCGTCCATCTCCTCCACGTCGAACCCGAAGCCGGGCAGGCGGAAGAAGTCCATGTCCCACCTCCTCCGCCAGCGTCCTCCTGTGCCTCAGCGCACGAACTCGGACGGGTTCCGCGCCAGATCCCTCAGGAAGTGTATCGTCAGACGCGGCCCACCCGCCACCGCTTCCGCATGATCCAGCATGCGGTCGAGCGATTCGCGGTCGTACAGCCGCCCCTCCAGCATCACGGCGGCCGGTCGTCTCAGAACGGAGGGGTCGGCCAGCGGGTCGCCGTCCGTGAAGACGAGGTCGGCCACGTGCCCCGGTGCCACCCGCCCCATGTCCGCCTCCCGCCCGGCATAGGCCGCCGCGTTCACGGTCAGCGCCCGCAGGATGGCCGCGTTGGGAATGCCGGCCGCGCGCCACAGCGCGATCTCGTGGTGCATGCCAAGCCCCGGCACCACCAGCAGGTCGTAATGGTCGGTCCCCAGCAGCAGGCGCACGCCGGCCCTGTCCGCCTCCGCCGTCCGGGCGGCGGCGGCTTCGTAGTAGCGGGCGTAGACCTCCTCCGTGCCGGCATCCCGTCCCTCGATGGCGGCGATGTCCTCCCACTGGATCAGGTCGATGAACAGCGGCGTGAAGCGGCCCACATCCGGATCGGCCCGGAAGGCCTCGATGCCCGCCCGCGTCTCGTTCCAGCGGGTGACCAGCGTGGGGGAGATGAAGGTCCCCGCCGCCGCCATGCGCGCCCACAGGTTCGCACAGACGGCCGGGTCGTACGTGTCGATGGCAAGGCGCATCCAGTCCAGCCGGGGGGCGCGCGCCGTCCGCAGGGCCATGATCTCGTCCTCGCGGCCCGAGCAGCCGATGGGCAGCACGCGGGCATGGGCGATGGCCTGGTGTCCCGCCGCCACCGCCTCCTCCACCCGGACCGACACAGGCACATGCCCGTTCGTCCGCAGCCCGTGCCGCAGCCCCTCCTCCACCAGGGCGAAATAGCTGTCGCGCGGCAGGTGGTCGTAGGCCTTCAGGTGTTCCGGGCGGAACGGGTCGGCGGCGATCAGCCCCACCAGGGCCTGCACCTGTTCCGGCGTGGCCGCGTCGAAGACCTCCGGCATGGCGGACGGCCGCCGCCCCGGGCCGTTCAGCGGGAAGCTGCCCGATTCCATGATCACCGGCCCGGCCAGGGTCCCGTCCGCGACGGCGGCGTTCCAGGCCCGCTTGTCCGACTGGCAGGGGAACAGCTCGAAGGAGCCCTCCGCAGCACAGTTCAGGATGTTCCGCAGCCGCGTCACCCCGTGCGCCAGATGCAGCGGGTAGTCGAGCGCCGGCGCGTAGCGGATGGACAGGGCGTGCATGTCCCAAAGGCCGGATATCACGTGGCTGCCGCCCGGCCGGTGCAGTGCTGCGCGCTCCGCGTCGGTCAGCTCGGCCACGGGAACCACGGCGGCGATGCGCCCGGCCTCCACACGGATCGCCCGGTCGGCGAGCACCGTCTCGGCCACCGCGTCCACCACCTGGACCGGGCCGATCCAGGCGGGCGTGGCGAACCCGACCCGCGGCGGGGCCAGCGGTGTCAGGGCGAGATAGAGGATGGCGGCGACAAGGACGGCCAGCAGGGCCGCGAGCGATCGGAACAGGGTCAAGACACGTCCGTGATGGTGGCCTCCCGCAAGGCCGGGGTCGTCCGCCCCATCATTCCCCAGAATGTGCCGGTCCGCCAGCATGGCGGGGCTTGCATCGGGGCGCGGACGCGACGACCTTACGGCCCATGAAGCGCGCCGCCCTCCTCGCCGTCCCGATCCTCGCCGCCGTCACGGGGCTGGCCGCCGGCCTCATCATGCCGGGCGAGGCCGCCGCCAACCAGGCTGAGGCGAAGGAGGCGGCGCGGCTCGCCAACTGCAAGCCCGGCAAGATTGAGCCCATCAAGACCACGACCGGCCGGACGGGCGAGACCATCTACAAGATCGAATGCCAGGGCCAGAAGGACGTGTTCGTGCTGGTCCGCTGCCAGGGGCGGCTTTGCACCATCGCCCGGTGACGGTCCGGCCTGGGCTCAGCGCCGCTGCTTGAAGGCGGCGGCCAGGGTCTTCAGCGCGTCCGCCTGCTGCGGCGGGTCGTCCGCCCCCGGCGCGTCCGGCGCGTTGCCGAGCTGCATCGTCCCGGCGCCCGGCTGGCCCATGCGGTTGATGATGGCGTCCAGCACCTGGGGCGACAGCTTGCGCTTCGCGCCCGGCTTGGCCGGCGCGGACCGGACCGGTGCCGCCGGGGCGCCGCTGCCCCGCGCGATGCGCTCGATGGCGCTGCCGGCGATGGCCGGAAGGAACGGCTTGCACAGGCCCCGCATCAGCTGCTCGTCCGCCAGCGCCCAGGCGACCAGCAGCCGCAGCGCCTGGGACCGGCTGCCTTGGGCGCTGGCCAGCGCCTCGCGGGCCTTCATGGTGACATAGGTGTCGGACATGTCCCCACCCCCTGCATTACCCCGGCGCGTTACCCCGTGCGCAAATCTTATCGGAACGATCGGCTGCGGGGAACGGAAAAGGATGGGGGGTCGGCGCCCCACGCACATCTACATCTTGTCTTAACCCTTTCGGGCGCACGGTTTGTCGCACGCCCCCCCACTCGTCCGCCCGGCGGCCCGGCCTATATGTGAGCGGATGCTGATCGAAATCTTCGCCGACCTGATCTGCCCCTGGTGCTACATCGGTAAGCGCCGGCTCGACCGCGCGCTGGCGGAGCGGCCGGGCGTATCGGTCGATCTGCGCTGGCTGCCTTACCAGCTCAATCCCGAGATGCCGGTCGGCGGCATGGATCGGGCCCACTATCTCGCGGCCAAGTTCGGCGGTGGGGAGCGGGCGCGGCTGGTCCAGACCTCCATCCGCCAGGCGGCGGAGCAGGACGGGCTGACCCTTCGGCTCGACCGCATCGCCCGCACCCCCAACACGCTGGACGCCCATCGGCTGATCCGCCTCGCGGAGCGGCAGGGCCGCGCCACGCCCGTCGCCTTGTCCCTGTTCCGCGCCTATTTCGAGGAGGGGCGCGACATCGGTCGGCAGGAGACGCTGCTGGACATCGCGGTGGAGAACGGGCTCGCGCGCGCGGATGTCGCCCGTGACCTCGAGCGGGGAGCCGGGGCGCTCGCCGTGCGCACGGCCGACAATCAGGCGCGCCAGCTCGGCATCAACGCCGTGCCCTGCTTCATCTTCAACCGCCGCTACGCCCTGTCCGGCGCGCAGGAGCCGGCCGCGTTCCTGCCCCTGATCGACATCGCCGAGGCGGAGTCCATGGCCGATCCGGTCTCGGTCGCAAGGCCCTTCGTCAGCGCCTGATCCGGGGCGGACTGGCGGACGGCGGCATGGGCTTCCATATCACTCCACACGCAATGACTGTGGAGCGCGCGCGCCATGAGCGGTCCCGACGGCAGGTCTTCCGAGGAACCCAAGACCCTGCGGGATGCCGGCCGCCTGATTCTCGAAAGCTGCAAGGAAGGATGGCGGGAGGGTGTCGCCGGAAGCGGACGCGATGAGGATTGGCAGGCCGCGAAGGAGCGCTGGCGGCGGAACGGTCCCTCCATCGCCGTCGACATCGGTCTGGGCCTCGTCTTCTTCGCCGTCGCGAAGCTGACCGATCTGGTGACGGCGGCGGTGGTCGGCGCCTTGGCCGGCCTCGCCCTGATCGTCGTGCAGCGCTTCGTCAGGGTCGACCTGCTGGGCGGCCTCGCCCTGTTCGGCATCGTCATGATGCTCCTGTCCGCAGGCTATGCCCTGATCCTTCAGGACGAGGGCGCGATTCAATATCGGCCCACGGTCATGGGGGCGATCACCGCCACGCTGTTCCTGGCCGATTCCTTCTTCGGCGGCCGCTATCTGGCTGAGCGTCTCATGCGCTATGTCGGCCAGCCGGGCATGGACGCGACCCGCCTCGCGCGCGGGGTGGCGGCGGCGACTCTTACGGCGGCCCTGGCGAACCATTTCGTGGTCGCCTGGGCAAGCCAGGACCTCTGGCTCTACTATACGACCTTCGGTGACGTGATCCTGGTCATGGCCCTCATGCTGGGGGCGATCCGGTACGCCCAGGGCCCGGCCGTACCTCCGCGCACCGACGGCTAGCGCCGGCCCCAGGGCACCGTGTTCCGGCCCATGTGCCGGATCGGCTTCTTCGCCGCCGGCATTGCCTTGGGCGGTGGCGGCGGCGGCTCCGGCTTGGGCGGCGGCAGGGTGGCCGTGACAGCCTCCCCCTTCGCCATCTGGGCCAGGGTCTGCATCAGGGTGCGCACCCCGTCCATCCGCGTCTCCGGGCTGTCCCAGGGGCGCAGCACCACCAGCTTGTGGTCGGGCCGCAGCTTGGCCGTGCCCGCCTGCCGCTGCAGGAAGTCGACCAGCGCCGGCGGATTCTTGAAGCTGTTGTTGCGGAACCCGACCACGGCACCCTTGGGCCCGGCGTCCAGGGTGGCGGCCCCCGCCTCCTTGCACAGGCGCTTGATCTCCACCAGCCGCAGCAGGTTCTCCACCTCCGGCGGCAGAGGCCCGAACCGGTCGATCAGCTCCGCCCCGAAGGCGTCGATCTCGTCGCGCCCATGCAGGTCGGACAGGCGGCGGTAAAGGGTCAGACGCACGCCCAGGTCCGCCACATACTCCTCCGGGATCAGCACCGGCATGCCCAGCGCTATCTGCGGCGCCCAGGCGTCCTCCGGCACCTCGCCACCCTGCCCGCCCTTCAGCCCCTGGCGGGCGGCCGCCACCGCCTCTTCCAGCATCTGCTGGTACAGCTCCACGCCGACCTCGCGGATATGGCCCGACTGCTCCTCGCCCAGCAGGTTGCCGGCCCCCCGGATGTCCATGTCGTGGCTGGCCAGCTGGAACCCGGCGCCCAGACTGTCCAGCGTTTCGATCACGTGCAGCCGCTGTTGCGCCGTGGCCGACAGTGCCGTCCTCGGCGCATAGGTCAGGTAGGCGTATCCCCGCACCTTGGACCGGCCGACACGTCCCCGGATCTGGTAAAGCTGGGCCAGCCCGAACATGTCCGCCCGGTGCACCACCAGCGTGTTGGCGCTGGGGATGTCCAGGCCGGATTCGATGATGTTGGTGGCCAGCAGCACGTCGTAGCGGCCGTCGTCGAAGGCGGTCATCACCTCCTCCAGGTCGCCGGCCGCCATCTGCCCGTGGGCGATCACCACCTTCACCTCGGGCACCAGCTCGGCCAGCCGCTGGCGCACCACCTCCAGATCCTCGATCCGGGGCACGACGTAGAAGCTCTGCCCGCCGCGGAAGTGCTCGCGCAGGATCGCCTCGCGGATCACCACCGGGTCGTAGGGCAGCACGAAGGTGCGCACCGCCAGCCGGTCCACCGGCGGGGTCGCGATCAGGGACAGCTCGCGCACACCGCTCAATGCCAGCTGCAGCGTGCGCGGGATCGGCGTGGCCGTCAGCGTCAGCACGTGCACGTCGGCGCGCAGCACCTTCAGCCGCTCCTTCTGCTTCACGCCGAAATGCTGCTCCTCATCGACGATCACCATGCCCAGGCGCTTGAAGTTCACCGTCTTGCCCAAAAGCGCGTGGGTGCCGACGACGATGTCCACCGTCCCGTCGGCAAGGCCGTTCTTCACCTCGGCGGTGTCCTTGGCCGTGACCAGCCGCGACAGCTGGCCAAGGCGCACCGGCAGCCCCTGGAAGCGCTGCTCGAAGGTCCGGTAGTGCTGGCGCGCCAGCAGCGTGGTCGGCACCACCACGGCCACCTGCATCCCGTTCATCACCGCCAGGAAGGCGGCGCGCAGCGCCACCTCCGTCTTGCCGAAGCCCACGTCGCCGCAGACCAGCCGGTCCATCGGCTTGCCCGACGTCAGGTCGTCCATCACGTCGGTGATGGCGTTCAGCTGGTCGTCCGTCTCCGCATAGGGGAAACGGGCGCAGAACTCGTCCCAGGCGCCGTCCGGCACGTCGATCGCCTTGGCCTTGCGCAGCTCCCGCTCCGCCGCGATCCGCAGCAGGGCGTCGGCCATGTCCTTCAGCCGCTTCTTGACCCGCGCCTTCCGGCTCTGCCAGCCCACCCCGCCCAGCTTGTCCAGGGTGGCGGCCGCGTCCTCCGACCCGTAGCGCGACAGCACCTCGATGTTCTCGACCGGGACGAAAAGCTTGTCCCCGCCCTCGTAGACCACCTTCAGGCAGTCGTGGGGCGCACCGCCGACGGTCAGCGTCTCCAGCCCCTCATAGCGGCCCACGCCGTGGTCGATATGCACGACGAAATCACCGGGGTTCAGGCTCGCCGCCTCGGCGATGAAGTTCGCCGCCCGCCGCTTCTTCTTCGCCCCGGTGCGCACCAGCCGGTCGCCCAGGATGTCCTGCTCGGTGATGACGGCGAGGTCGGGGGCGGCGAAGCCGTGGTCCATCGCCAACACGACCAGGGCGACGGACTGTTTGGGCAACCCGTCCAGTTCGGCCCAGCTCTCCACGGTCTTCAGCCGGTCGATGCCGTGCTCCTTCAGCACATGCATCAGCCGGTCGCGCGCCCCGGCGGAGTATCCCGCGATCACCACCCGCCGCCCGTCCGCCCGCAGCGCCTCGATATGCTCGCGCACCACGTCGTAGACGTTCACGCCGGACTGTACCCGCGCCTCGGCGAAGTCGCGGCCCTTGCGCCCGCCGGCGTCCGCCAGGTCGGCGTTTCCCCCGCCCTCCACCGCCGCGAAGGGCGACAACTGGCCGACCGCGCGCGGCGCCAGATGCCGGTCCCAGCCGTCGCCGTCCAGGAACATCAGGGCCGTCGGCACCGGCTTGTAGACCGGTGCTCCCGACAGCTTCTCAGCCTCCTGGAAGGACCGGCGCGCCTCGTGGAAGTCGCGGATCTGCTCCAGCCGGTCGTCCCGCGCCTCCTCGGCGTTGGCGTCCAGGCTGACGACCGCGTCCGGCAGATAATCGAACAGCGTCTCCAGCCCCGGATGGAACAGCGGCAGCCAGTGCTCCATGCCCGCCTGCTTGCGCCCGGCGCTCACCGCCTCATAGAGCGGGTCGTCGCCCGTCACGGCGCCGAACAGCTCGCGGTAGCCGGTGCGGAAGCGCTGGACCGACATCTCGTCCAGGAACACCTCCGACATCGGCTTCAGGGCGAAGCTGTCCCGCTTCTCCGTCGTCAGCTGCGTCATCGGATCGAAGCTGCGGATGCCGTCCAGATCGTCCCCGAACAGGTCCAGGCGCAGCGGCTCCGCCGTTCCCGGCGGGAACAGGTCGATGATGCCGCCGCGGATGGCGTACTCGCCCGGCTCGCGCACGGTCTGCGTCCGGATGTAGCCGTTCTGCGCCAGGAAACGCTGGAGTTCCGCCGTGTTGATCCGGTCGCCGACCTTGGCCCGGAACGTTGCGTTCCGGAAGGCGAGGCGCGGCGGCACCTTCTGCAGGGCCGCGTTGACCGTCGTCACCACCAGCAGCGGCCGGGCCTTGCCATAGGGCTCAAGCAGCCGGGTCAGCACATCGATCCGGCGCGCCGTGATCTCCCCGTTGGGCGACACGCGGTCATACGGCAGGCAGTCCCAGGCCGGGAAGACCGCGACCTCCACCTCCGGATCGAAGAACGCCACCATCTCCGCCAGCCGTGCGGCCCGGGCGTCGTCCGACGCCACATGCAGCAGCCCGGCCGGCCCCGCCCGCCGCGCCAGCCCCGCCAGAACGCGCGCGTCCTGCCCCTCCGGCGCGCCGGCGATGAGAAGGCGGCGGGGCTGGCCCGGAACGAGGGCTGGCGGGGCGAGCGTCATGATGTCCGAACCTGGAAAGGGGCTTCGGCCGCTCAGTGGGCGGCGGCCGCGATCAGCTTCTGATCGAGGGTAACAAGCTCGACGCCCAAACGGCGGGCGAGCCACAGATAACTGGCATCGTATGCCGACAGTCGGCAAGCCTCCGCGAGGCCGATGCAGACCTATCCGCCCTGTCCGTGTGGTTCAGCAGCCTCATCCACCGACGTGCTGGTCGCCGCATGGAGAATGGCAACTAGCTCTTCGTCGAGCGAACGGCGATTGGCGATGGCGCGTCGTGCGAGACGCGCGATCAGCTCTTCCGGCACATCGTCGATCTCCAGCGTCACCGGCATGATCACACCATGAACGTCGCGCCCAGCCCTCATCGCCCTATGGGCCATTACGATCAGCATACCATCTCGTCCGCACTCACGCCTCCGGCCGGAACCGGAACGCCTTCACCCGCCGCACCATGTCGCCGACCGGCCCCTCCGGTGGGTCCGCCGCCCCGGTGATCCAGTCGAAGACGTCCGGGTCCGGCAGATCCAGCAGTGTTTCGAACGCGTCCGTCTCCGCCGCCGTGAAGCCGTCCAGATGCTGGGCCGCGAAGGCGCCGAACAGGATGTCCAGCTCCTTCGTTCCGCGATGACCGCTCCGGAAAATCAAGCGCTTGCGCCGTGCTTCTGAGATCGTGTCTGAACTCAATCGATCCTCCACCGGCATCACGGCATCTGTTCCCGTGACCGCCCGCGCTGGGATATAGATCGAACCTCACCCCCTGTCACCAGCACGGGTCCCCTTGCGCCCCGCCATCCTCTATCCCCTGTTCGCGCCCGTGACCACCCTGCCGGGGCTGGGGCCGCGCCTCGGCAAGCTGGCGGAACGGCTGGCCGGGCCGCATGTGGTGGACCTGCTGTGGCACCGGCCCACCGGCCTCATCGACCGGCTGTCGGTGCCCTCCATCGAGGCGGCACCGGAGGGGCGCATCGTCACGCTGACGGTGCGGGTGGACGGGCACGCCCCGCCCGTGATCGCCAACCGCCCGTATCGGGTCCGCTGCACGGACCATACGGGCCTGATGGAGCTGGTGTTCTTCCACGTTAAGGGCGACTGGCTGACGAAGCGCCTGCCCGTGGGACAGAAGGTCGTCGTCTCCGGCAAGGCGGAGCGGTTCAACGGCCAGCTCCAGATCGTGCATCCGGACTATTTCGGCCCGGCGGAGGAGGCTCCGCCGCCGACACAGGTGGAGCCTGTCTACCCGCTCACCGGCGGGCTCAATCCCAAGCCCCTGCGCACCGCCATCCAGGGTGCCCTGTCCAAGGCGCCGGATCTGCCGGAATGGCAGGATTCCGCGTGGCTGCGCATGCGCGGCTGGCCCGCCTGGAAGGCGGCACTGACCTCCTTGCACCAACCCGCGGACGAGGCCGACATCAACCCCTTAGGCCCGGCCCGTGCCCGCCTCGCCTTCGATGAGCTGCTGGCCAACCAGCTCGCCCTCGCCCTGGTGCGTTGGCATCAGCGCCGCGTGGCCGGCCGACCGGTCCAGGGCGACGGGCGGCTGCGGGCGAAGGTGTCAGCAGCCCTCCCCTACACGCTGACAGGCGCCCAGGCGCGGGCGCTGGACGACATCCATGCCGACATGGCCCAGCCCGTGCGCATGCTCCGCCTGCTCCAGGGCGATGTCGGCAGCGGCAAGACCATCGTGGCCCTGCTCGCCATGCTGAACGCGGTGGAGGCGGGCTGCCAAGCGGCCTTGATGGCGCCGACGGAGATCCTGGCCCGCCAGCACGCCGAAACGCTTGAGCCGCTGTGCCGGGCCGCCGGCGTCACCCTCGCCATCCTCACCGGCCGGGACAAGGGCAAGGCGCGCCAAGCGGTGCTGGACCGGCTGGCCGCCGGCGGGATCGACATCCTGGTCGGGACCCACGCCGTGTTCCAGGAGGATGTGGCCTTCAAGGACCTCGCCCTCGCGGTGATCGACGAGCAGCACAAGTTCGGCGTCCACCAGCGCCTTCAGCTCGCCGCCAAGGGGCGTGGCGTGGACACGCTGGTGATGACGGCCACGCCGATCCCCCGCACCCTCACCCTCACCGCCTATGGCGACATGGACGTGTCGCGCCTGGATGAGAAGCCGCCCGGCCGCAAGCCGGTGAAGACCTCCGTCATCCCGCTCGACCGGCTGGAGGAGGTGGTGGAGGGCCTGCCCCGGGCCATCTCCCAGGGCCAGCGCGTCTACTGGGTCTGCCCGCTGGTGGAGGAGTCGGAGCAGACGGACCTCGCCGCCGCCACCTTGCGCCACGCCACCCTGCGCGAACGGCTGGGGGACCGGGTCGGCCTCGTCCACGGCAAGATGAAGGGCACGGACAAGGACGCCGTCATGGCCCGCTTCGCGTCGGGCGAACTGGACGTGCTGGTCGCCACCACGGTGATCGAGGTGGGCGTGAACGTGCCGGAGGCGACGATCATGGTGATCGAGCATGCGGAGCGTTTCGGCCTCGCCCAGCTTCACCAGCTCCGCGGCCGTGTGGGCCGGGGTGCCGCCGAAAGCCGCTGCCTGCTGCTCTACGCCGCGCCTTTGGGCGAGGTGGCTCGCGAACGCCTCGCCACCATGAAGGACACGGAGGACGGGTTCCTCATCGCGGAGAAGGACCTCCAGCTCCGGGGTGCGGGCGAGGTGCTCGGCACCAAACAGTCCGGCCTTCCGGAATTCCGCCTCGCCGACCTCGCCGTGCATGGGGAGCTGCTCGCCGCCGCGCGGGACGACGCCCGCCTGATCGTGGAGCGCGACCCCGAACTGACCGGCCCCCGCGCCGGATCGCTGCGCATCCTGCTCTACCTGTTCGAGCGCGACGCCGCGATCAAGTATCTGCGCTCGGGCTGACGTTCGGGCTGGACAAACGCGCCGAGATGTGAAAAATTTCCTCTCGACGGTTGGGCGAGGTGCGCCCGCACCGACCGTCTCCCCCTCCGGCTTCCAGTGATACGTTACGGCCCGTGATGCGGAAAAACGTATCACAGCGTAACACAGCGTATCACACGGGACCGGAACGGGGCCCCGGACAGGCGGCTCAGAACCCCGGCGGCCGCTCCGCCGACACGCCCAGCTTCGCCTCCAGCGCCCGGCCGAGGGCGATCATCCGCCCCTCCCCGAACAGCGGCCCCCACAGGCTGACGCCGTGCGGCGCCCGTGTCTTCGCCGGCTCGACACCCGTGGGCAACGGCTCCAGCGTCAACGGGTCCAGCGGGCGTTCCGTGAAACCCGCGCGCAGGATCAGCTGCGGATGCCCCGTGGCGTTCGTCACCATCAGCATGCCGCCAGCGAAATTCGGGCCGAATAGCAGCTCCACGCCCTCGAAGACTCTGTCCATCGCCTGCATGTGAAGACGCCGCAGCCGGTCCACCTGGACGTAGTCCACGGCGGAATGGAAACGCGCCTGCCGCCACGTGTTCGGCCACGCCTCGTCGCCCTGCCAGCGCAGCGTGTCGTCCGCATCCGTCAGGGTCAACTCCTCGAACGCCGCCGCCGCCTCCACCAGCACGATGCCCAGCATCGGGCCGGAGGGGAGCTTCGGCATCTCCACCTCCACCAGCGTCACGCCCAGGCCGCGCAGGGCCTCCAGCGCCGCCCGGTCCACATCCGTCACCGCATCGCCCTTGAACCAGGCCGGGTCGTAGCCGACGCGCAGGCCCGTGATATCCATCCCGCCGTCATAGGCGAAACCGTGCTGAAGGCTGGCCGGATCGGCCGGGTCGCGCCCGTTCAGGGCGGCCAGCACCAGGGCCGTGTCCTCCACCGACCGCGCCATCGGCCCGATCTTGTCCAGGCTCCAGCACAGCGCCATGCAGCCGGTGCGCGGCACCCGCCCGAAGGTGGGCCGCAGCCCGGCAAGGCCGCAGCGCTGCGACGGGCTGATGATGCTGCCCAGCGTCTCCGTCCCGATGCCGAAGGCGGCCAGCCCGGCCGCCACGGCGCTGCCCGTCCCGGCGGAACTGCCGCTCGACCCCTCGCGCGGGTCCCAGGCGTTCCGCGTAGTACCGCCGAACCAGACGTCGCCATAGGCGAGTTCGCCCAGCGTGGTCTTGCCCAGCAGCACCGCCCCCGCCTCGCGCAGGCGGGTCACGATGGTGGCATCATTCTTGGCGATCCGCTCGCGATATGGCACCGCCCCCCAGGTGGTGGCGATGCCGGCCGTGTCCGCCAGATCCTTCATCACATACGGGATGCCGTGCAGCGGCCCCCGCCGTTTGCCGGCCTTCAGCTCCCGGTCCGCCTGCCGCGCCTCCTTCAGCGCCAGTTCGGCCGTCACGCTGACGAAGCATTCCAGCTTCGGGGCGAAGCGGGCGATCCGGTCCAGATAGACCTCCGTCAGCGTCTCGCTGCGCAGGTCGCCCGCGGCGATCCAGGCCGACAGCGCGGTAACGGGCGCATAGGCAAGGTCGGCCTTGTCATTTGGCACGCGGCCGGCCTCGGCCTTGGCCAGCACCACACGGTCCTCCTGCGCCGGATATGTGCGGCCCGGCAGGCGCGGGTCGAACACGGTGGCGGGGTGCAGGTCGTTCGGCTTCGGGATCGCCCGCAGCGCCTCCAGCCGCGCCAGATGGTCCTGGAACCCGGCCAGGATCTGGCTTCGCTCCGCCTCGGTGTACCCCACACCCATCAGCTTCTCGGCGGCAGCGACCATCTCCCTGGTGATGGCGTCGGGTGTGGGCGGTGGGACGGGGGCCGCAGACTGCGCCGTGGCCGGGAACGGCACCACGGTCGCGGCACCCGCCGCCGCCCCGGCCGTCAGTCCCGCCAGCACCTGGCGCCGCGACGCCAGAATCCGCTCACCCGCCATGCCCGCCCCCTGAGAGAAGTCCCTTCAGAGACTAAGCATGCGCCCGGAGCGGCGGCAATATGGGTTTACCCCGGCCGGCGGCCCTCACCACGCGGTGAGAAGCTTCAGGCCCAAGGCGCCCAGCACGGCGCCCAGCGCCGCCTCCATCCCCCGCCGCAGGCGGGCATAGGCGGCGGCCACGGCGGGCGTGGTGAAGGCGACGGCGAGCAGGCAATGCCAGCCGACGGACATCACCGTGGCGATGGCGACCGCCGTCGCGGGAACGGTCCAGTGCAGGTGCGGCCCCAGCAGCAGGCCGGTCAGCGACAGCCAGAACACGCCGGCCTTCGGGTTCAGCGCGGTCAGGCCGAATCCCGTCGCGATCCCGCGCCGGGCCGCCATGTCACCCTCCCCCGTCAGGTCAGGCGGCCCGGGGCGCAGGGCGGCACGCAGGGAGGAGATGGCGAGCCACAGCAGGAACAGCCCGCCGCCCACCTGGACGGCCGTGGCGATCCAGGGATGGCGTGCCGTCAGCGCCGCCACCCCGACCACCGCCAGCACGCCCCAGAACAGGTCGCCCAGCCCGATGCCGACGGCCACCTTCACGGCGGCTCGGCGCCCTCCGCGCAGGCTGGTGCGCAGCAGCAGCGCGAAGCTCGGCCCCGGGCTCGCCAGGGCGAGCGCGAAGGCCATCAGGAAGGCGATCAGGGCGGCGGTCGCGGACATGCAACCATTTCACCTGAAACGGACCGCGCCACCAGCGACATTCCGGCGCACCTCCCGCGCGGGCCGCGCAGGCGACGGCCCTGACGGCGTCAGTCCGCCGCCTCGTCCTTGTGCCGGGCCAGCGACAGCCGGCGTTCGCTCGGGGTGACGATGCCGGTGGAGACGATCATCTTGATTCCCTCCTCCACCGTGATGTCCAGGCGAACCACGTCCGTGCGGGGGAAGAACATCAGGTATCCGCCGGTCGGGTTCGGTGTGGTCGGCACGAATACGCTGACCACGTCCTGGGGAATGTTCCGGGCGATCTCGGGGTCCACCGCACCGGTGACGAATCCCACCGTCCACACGCCCTTGCGCGGGAATTCCACCAGCACGACCTCGCGGTAGGCGCCGGCCTGCTGCTTGTTGGCCAGCACGGCCTCGAAGATCTGCTTGGTCGCGGCGTAGACGCTGCGGATCACCGGCATCCGCGCCACCAGCGACTCCCCGGCCCGGCCCAGCATGCGCCCCACGAACCCGGCGGCGAACATGCCGATGATCATCAGCAGGATGACGACGATCAGCAGCCCCAGGCCGGGTATCCAGACCCGCAGATAGGTTTCCGGATTGTATGTCGGCGGCAGGAACCGCAGCACGAACGTGTCGATCGACCCGATGAACAGCCAGGCCAGGTAGAAGGTGATGGAGATCGGCGCCGTCACCAGGATGCCGGCGAACAGATACGCCCGCAGCCGCGCGGCCAGACTCATGCCGAACCGCCGCCGGAGTGGCGGGGGCTGGCTGCTCGGCGGGCTTTCCTGCGGATCGGACGGGGTCACGGGCCAGGGTACTCCCTTCCCGACCACCCTGCGGCAGGCGCTGGACGCGCGCAAGGGCGTGACCGCTCCGGCTCGCGCGAAGGTAAGGGGTGCGTGCCACTTTCGGCTCAGAAGGGTTGAAGGACGGCGTTCCGGAACGATGGTCACAGGTGTGATGCTGCCAACCGCCAGGATAAGGGCCGTCGCCACGGCCACCCCACCCCACCGCTTCCCGCAGGAACTGACCCGGGACGCGGCGCGCGAGGTCTTCGCCGACCGGCTGCGCGATTTCGACCGGCTGGCCCCCGTCTTCACCAACGCCGGCATCGAGACCCGCTACTCCTGCGTGCCCATCGACTGGTACAAGCGCCCTCGGAACTGGAGCGAGCGCAACGCCATGTTCCTCGACAGCGCGGTGGACGTGCTGGAACGGGCCAGCTGGCAGGCGATGGAGCGGGCCCGGCTCGGCCCCGACGACATCGACGCCATCGTCGCCGTGTCGTCCACGGGCGTCGCCACCCCGAGTCTCGACGCCCTGCTGATGGAACGGATGGGCCTGCGCCGCGACGTGCAGCGTCTGCCGATCTTCGGCCTGGGCTGCGCCGGCGGGGTCATCGGGCTCGCCCGTGCGGCCAACTGGGCGCGGTCCATGCCCGGCCGGAACGTGCTGTTCCTCGTGGTGGAGCTGTGCGCCCTGTCATTCCGCCATGGCGACCTCGGCAAGGCCAACATCGTCGCCACGGCCCTGTTCGGGGACGGCGGGGCCGCCGCCATCCTGCGCGCCGACCCGGACGACCGGCAGCCGGGCGACGGGGCCGTGCGCGCCTGGACGGAGCATACCTGGCCCCACACGCTGGACATCATGGGCTGGGACGTGAAGGACGACGGCCTGGGCGTCATCTTCTCCCAGAGCATCCCGGCCCTGGTGCGGGAGCGGTTCGGCGCGGTCGCCGACGCCTTCCTGGCGGAGAACGGGCTCGACCGGACACGGCTGGCGGGCTCGGTCTGCCATCCTGGGGGTGCCAAGGTGCTGGAAGCCCTGGCGGAGGTGCTGAGCCCCTGCGAGGCGGGGCTGGACGACGCCCGCGACGTGCTGCGCGACTACGGCAACATGTCCGCCGCGACCGCCCTGTTCGTGCTGGAACGGCGGATGGCGAAGGGCGCGACAGGCCCGCATCTGATGTCGGCCCTCGGCCCCGGCTTCACGGCCGGCCTCGCCCTGCTGGAGCTTTAGGGATGGACGGCTTCGCCATCGGCCCGCCACAGGTGATCGTGCTGCTGGTCGCCCTGCAGCGGATCGCGGAGCTGGTGCTGGCAAGGCGGAACACGGCGCGGCTGCTCGCCATGGGCGGGGTGGAGATCGGGGCCGGCCACTACCCGCTGTTCGTGCTGCTGCACGGAAGCTGGCTGCTGGCCCTCTTCCTGCTGGTCCCGGCCGACGCCCCGCTGCTGTGGCCGCTGATCGGCCTGTTCGTGCTGCTGCAGCTTGGGCGCGCCTGGGTGGTCGCCACCCTCGGCCCCTACTGGACCACACGGATCATCAGCGTGCCGGGGGCACCGCTCGTCACAGGCGGGCCGTTCCGCTACGTCCGGCATCCCAACTATCTGGTCGTGACGGGGGAGATCGCGGTGCTGCCCCTCGCGTTCGGCGCCTGGGAGCTGGCGCTGGTCTACTCCATCCTGAACGCCCTTCTGCTGCGCCACCGGATCGCGGTGGAGGACAGGGCCCTCGCCGACAGGCGGCTATCCGAGGCCGCCTAGGGTTTGCGACGCGGCATGGGCGGGGGTATGGTGCGCGCCGATACATAACAACCCGGTCCACCCGTGACAGACAGCCCCCACGCCAGCCTGGACAGGATCGACCTCTTCCGGTCGCTCAGCCCGGAGGAGCGCGCCGCCCTCGCCAAGCAGTGCGCCTGGCGGCACTTCCACGCGCACGAGCAGATCGTCGACCAGGACTCGGAGACGCGGGACGTCTGCTTCATCGTGGAGGGTCGCGTCCGGGTCGTGAACCATTCCCTCTCGGGGCGCGAGATCACCTTCGACGACATGGAGGCCGGCGGCTGGCTGGGCGAGCTGGCGGCGATCGACGGGGAACCGCGCTCGGCCAGCCTCGTGGCCCTGACGGAGACATGGGTCGCCTTCATGTCGCCGCGCCTGTTCCAGGAGACGCTGATGACCCACCCGGAGGTGGGCTGGATGGTGATGCGCCGGCTGGCCCGCATGATCCGCCAGGCGACCGGCCGCATCATGGACCTCAGCACGCTGGGGGCCAACAACCGGGTCCATGCGGAGATCCTGCGGCTCGCCAAGCCCGGGCTGAAGGACGACGCCGCCACGGCGGAGATCTCGCCCATCCCCATCCACAGCGACATCGCCAGCCGGGTCAGCACCACGCGGGAGACGGTGGCCCGCGTGCTCAGCGACCTCGCCCGTGACGGTCTCGTGGTCCGCAAGGGCAACGCGTTGCTGGTGACGGATTTCGAGCGGCTGGAGGCGATGGTCGAGGATGTCCGGGGGAGCTGACCGGATTACTTCGGAAGAGTGTGCCTGCCGGATCACAGATTAGGGCTTTGAATCGAGGCCCTGAGGGTTTATATACAGTCTTGCTTGACCGTTGCCTTTTCGCCACGGTCCTGCACTCAACCTCCTTATGAGGCTCCCTTCATCTTCGCCGGCTGCTTCGCGCAGCCGGCATTTTTTCGTGCGCTTCAGGCCCCCAGCAGCTTCCACACCCCGCTCATGGTCATCAGGGGCCGGTCCTCGTCGAAGATCTCTCCCTGGGCGAAGATCACCGAACGCGTCCGCCGTGTGATGCCGGCGCGGGCCATGACCACCCCGCCCTCCTTCCCCGCCGCCAGGAAATTGCAGGTCAGCGTGATGGTGGCGAACCGGACGTCGTGGCTCAGCACGTCCCCGACCGCGCGGTAGCAGGCGTAATCGGCGAAGGCCGTCAGCACCCCGCCATGCACCACGCCCTCCGGGTTCAGGTGCCGCGCCTCGACCTTGAAGGCCCGGATCCAGCCGTCCGCCTCGCGCCGCTCGAAATAGGGACCGGACAGGCTCGAGAAGCCCTGCCCCTGCGGACAGGGGGACCAGCCGGCTGGAAACTCCGCCGTCGCCATCAGCTGGTGATGCGGGAGAATTCCCGGAACGTGACGGCGATCTTGTCCTCGACGATGGTGACCTCGCCCCGTCCGACCATGCGGCCGGACACGATGATGTCGGACAGGTCGTCGATCTTGCGGTCCAGCTCCACGATGGCGCCGCGGCCCAGCTTCAGCAGGTCGCGCACCCGGATGGTGGAGGTGCCGAGGACGACGCTCATCTCCACGTCCGTGTCGTAGACGGCGGTGATCTCGGGCGGTTCCGGCGCGGGCGGTGCCGCGGGGGCCGGTGGCTTGGGCTCCGGCTTCGGCTCCCCGCCCTCGTTGAACATGGCGTCGATATCGTCCTGGTCGGCCATCGCCATCCCTCCACCCGACTGGCGTCGCGTGATGCGCAATCTACCACGCCCGCGCCGGCCCAATAGGGATTTGTTGCGGACGGCACCGCCCAGGGAACCGGGCCACCTTTCCCAGCCGTCCGCGAAGCGCCAGATGACCGGTCCCGGTAGGACACGGCGGACGATGGCGATCAGCGACGCACAGCGGGCCGCGCGGCGGGGCGGGATCGGCTCTTCCGACGCGCGGCGGATCATGGACGGCGACTGGTTGTCGCTCTGGCTGGAGAAGACCGGCCGGGTCGAGCCGGAACCGCTCGACTTCGTTCCGGCCGTGCAGATCGGTGTCGCGACGGAGGCCCTGCATCCGCGCTTCTGGGAACGGCGGACCGGCCTTCCCGCGATCCCCGCCTCCGACCGCACTTACGCCCATCCGGACCATTGCTGGCTGATCTGCCATCCGGACTTCCTGACCTGGACCCGCCCGCCGCTGTCGCCGGACGACCTGCCCGACACCATCCTGGAGGCGAAGTTCTGCGGCGCGCCGAAGACCGACGCGGAGGTGGCGGAGCAGTACTACTGGCAGGTCCAGCACCAGATGCTGGTGACGGGGCTGCGACAGTCGGTCCTGTCGATCCTGCGGCCGTCCAGCTATTCCTGGATCGCCGTCGAGGCCGACCCGGATCGGCAGTCGGCGCTGCTGGCGACGGCGGCGGCCTTCTGGTGGCATGTGGAGAACGATGTTGAGCCGGGCGATCCACTTCCCGTCCCGCCACCGGATCTGGAGACGCTGGTCGTGCTGGACATGAGCCGGCACAACGCGTTCGCCAGCCACGCCGCCACGCTGCGCGACACCCGTATGGCCTGGACCGCCTATCGCGTGGCGGAGACGGAACTGAAGACCCTGATGCCGGACGAGGCCGCCCTCGCCTTCGTTCCCGCCGACGGCGACGGGGACGCGGTCTGCCTGTCGCGCTCGAAGGACGGCCGGCTCACCGTCAGGTTCGGGAGCCCCCCGCGCCGGCACGCCGCCCGCGCGAAGCCGTGGGAGCCGACGGAGTACTGACGGGCGCTCCATGCAAGGCGGCATCGCAAAGGGCCGCCGCGCGCTTCGGCCCGACGCCCCGCACCTCGCGCAGCCGCCAGGGCTCCCGCTCCGCCACGTCGAGCACCTGCGGGCCGAACGCCTCGACCAGGCGCCGGGCGTGCTCCGGCCCGATCCCGTCGGCCAGCCCGCCGCCGACATAGGTCTGCAGCGCGCCGGCGAACTCCGGCGGGCTGATTTCTGCCCGCTCCGCCACGAACTGCATGCCGTAGCGCGGATGGCGGCTCCAGCGGCCGCGCGCCCTCACCCGTGCTCCGGCTACGACGGTGTCCGTCGTGCCGACCAGGGTGACGGGGCGCGGATGCTCATGCGCCCGCAGGCGCAGCACGCTGTAGCCGGTCGCCGGATCATGGAACGTCACGCGCTCTACGATGCCGACGATGCGGTAGAGATCGTCGTCCTGATCGGCGAGACCGTCCGTCGGGGCGGGCGTGAGGGCGAGCGCGTCCATCGCCGTCACTCCGCCGCCACGCGGAAGTGGGCGGGCACCGACGGCGGCAGGCCGAGCGTCCGCCCCACCTCCTCGACCGTCGGCCTGCGGCGGTAGGCGTCGGCATAGCGGCGCAGGCCGTCCAGGCATGCGGACACCGTGCCATGCCCGACGGCGACACACTCCTCGAACGCCGCACCGTCCGGCCGCACCCAGTGCGTGATGTAGGCCCCATCCCGCCCGGCGCTGTCCTCCAGGGTGAGGGCGAGCCTCCCCTCGAAGCCCATGCGGGCGTGTTCGGCGCGAATGCGGCGCCGCACCTGGTCCAATGTCATGGTTCTCTCCCCCCGGCGGCTCAGGCCGCCCGGCGATCGTGTTCGGCTCTCAGGATGGCGGCCGCCCAACCGGCATCGGCCGCCAGAAGGCGCGACAGGACGCGCAGGTGCATGCCGGCGGGTCCCGGAAGGTCTGGGCGGTCCAGCCGGTCGAGCTGGGCCGCCAGTCCCTCCGCCTCCGCCTGCACCCACTCGGCGTAGCGCCTGTGGCGTTGGCATCGGTCCGACCACCAGGGCGGTCGCCGTGCCGCCCGCTCCGTCACATCCCGTTCGAAGGCCGACGGCCGGAAAAGGCCGCTCGGCGATGGCTGCATGTCCTCGATCATGGCACCCCCGCTCGACGCGTCGGCGTCTGGTTGCGGTCGTGGTGCCCGGGCGGTCAGGCCGCCGCCCGGGTCTTGGCCTCCTGCAGGAGCGCCGCCTTCTTCTGGGCGAAGTAGCTGGTGATCCGGCTCTGCGCCGCCTTGTCGACGATGCCGATCTCGCGCACCCGGCTGCTGACGCCGGAGCGCCACAGCGTGTCCAGCGCCTCGAGGTCGGCCACCGCCTCCAGCCGCGTCCTCACGTCCTTCTCGAACGCCTCGACGGCGGCGGGCTGGGTGTCGGGGTTCGCCTTGGCCGTGAAATAGGCCTCGGACTCCTCCCGGTACTTGCTGTCGTCGAACTGGCCCATATGGACGTCGGCGGCGAGGCCGATCTGGACGAGGCATTTGCCGACCGCGTCCGTGATCGACATCTTGAACGCCTCGTCGTTCGGCTCCTCGGACCCGTCGCGCCGGCGGCGCACCAGTTCGGTGCCGCCCCACTGCGGGCCGGTCCAGGCCACCTCGCCAGTGATCGGGTCGCGGTACCAGACCTTCACGCAGACGAAGACCATCCGTTCGACGACGGTCCACTCCGCCTGCTCATAGCCCCAGCCCTGCCCGACCGGCCCGAAGGCCTCGGTCATCATCTGCAGGCGCCAGGTCGGGTCGATCTGGGTCCCGCGGAAGCCGCCGGACCGCTGGAACGGCTTGGTCGCCTTGGGATCGGTGCGCTTCAGCGCGTTCCACAGGGCGAGATTTGCGGCGGAGCCCGTCTTGCGCGGGGCCCCGTCCGCGGTTGCCTCCGTCGCGGCCGGCTGGACCGCCTGGGAGAGCTTCGTCTTGGTCGTCACGCTCTGCCTCCATCGGCGCGGGTTCAACGGTCCCGCGACTCGGAGCGAGCATATGGACGATCAGCCGGTCCGTTCAAGAACGGAACAGGAACATGAACGGAAACTAATCCCAGTGCGCACCCACCTCCCCCTAAGCGCGGCGGGGGGCGCAATCCCTAGGGAATCTGCCGAGTCGCGGCGCGACCGGGGCTTGTGCCCCGGCCGGCGCGAATGCGCGCTTGACGGCTTTCGTCACTCCGCCGGATGGGCGGTCGGCGCGGCGTCCGTGGGGGACGGCTTCGCCGTCGCCCGCGCGATCAGCCAGAAGTTCAGGGCGACGCCGAAAATGAAGAAGATCATGCCGACGAGGAACATCGGCGCCTCGGCCGTCCCGGCGGCCAGGAACAGGCCGAGGACGGCGACGACGGCTCCGAACAGGCCGAGAAGCGGTGCGCGCATGGTTTGTCTCCCGATGGGTATCCGTGGCGAGCGGGCGGCTCAATCGGGCCGGCCCTGGGATGGTGGCAGAGGTGTGTCGTCGTCGTAAAGGATGCGGGTGGCCGCCCCGTCCAGGTCCTCGAACTGCCCCGACCGCACCGACCAGAGGAAGGCGACGAGCCCGAGCAGGCCGAGGAAGAGCGCGGCGGGGATGAGCAGCAGGAGGATGTTCATGGCTTGGCCCTCCCGCCCCGCGCGCCCGAGAGGCGCAGGGCGTTGCCGATGACGATCAGGGAGGAGGAGGACATCGCGACCGCCGCCACCAGCGGTGTCGCGAGACCCACCATGGCGATCGGCACGGCGAACAGGTTGTAGACGAGGGTGAAGCCGAGGTTCTCCCGCACCAGCCGGTCGGCCTTCCGCGCGGTGTCCAGCAGGTCCGCGACGGGCCCCAGCCGGTCCCCCTGGAACACGGTGTCGGCGGCCGTCTGCGCGATGTCCACGGCGCTGGCCGGCGACGCAGACACGTCGGCCGCGGCCAGCGCGGCGGCGTCGTTCAGCCCGTCGCCCACCATCAGGACATGGCGGCCCGCCGCCCGCAGTTCCGCAAGGCGGGCGCACTTCCCGGCCGGATCGACCGCCGCGCGCCATTCGGCGATGCCGACCTCCGCCGCCAGCGCCGCCACGGTCGCAGTGCGGTCGCCGGACAGGAGTTCCACCGCGTAACCGGCCTTGAGCAAGGCCGCGACGGTCTTCGCCGCGTCGGCGCGGGCGCGGTCGGCGAAGGCGAAGCGGATCGGCATCCGGCCGGGTCGCGCCAGCCACAGCTCCGGCCCGGTGCCCAGCGGCTGCGGTTCCTCGCGCAGGCCGACGAAACGGCGGCTCCCAAGCCGCACCGTCCCGCCATCGACATCCAGTTCCATCCCGGCGCCCGGCACCTCGCGCACGCCGTCCGCCACGGGGCCCGGCCCTGCGGCCCGCGCCAGCGCCCGGCTGAGCGGATGCTTGCTGGCCCGCGCCAGGGTGGCCGCGAACTCCAGATCCGCGTCACGTCGCGCGGGATCGGGCAGCAAGTCGGGCCGTCCCAGCGTCAGCGTCCCGGTCTTGTCGAAGACGATCGTGTCCACCTTGGCCAGACGCTCCAGCGCCGTGGCGGATTTCAGCAGGATGCCGGCCCGCATCAGCCGGTCGCTCGCCACCACCTGGACCGCCGGGACGGCAAGGGCCAGGGCGCAGGGGCAGGTGATGATCAGCACCGCCACCGCGATCAGCAGCGCCGGCTGCCAGGCGAGGCCGAACGCCAGGGTCCAGGCCAGGAAGGTGGCGATGGCGACCGTATGGACCACCGGCGTGTACATGCGGGCGATCCGGTCGGCGATGGCGACGAAGCGGGCGCGCCCCTGCTCCGCCGCCTCCATCAGCCGCACGATCTCGGCCAGCAACGTGCCCTCCCCGCTTGCCGTCACCGTCAGGCGCAGCGGTGCGGTCAGGTTCAGCATGCCGGCGAAAACACGCGCACCGGGCTCGACCGGCCGGGGGTCCGTTTCCCCGGTGACGATGGAGGTGTCGATATCGGAGATTCCGGCAGCGACGGTTCCGTCGATGCCGACCCGCTCCCCGGCGGCGACCAGCACGGTGGCCCCCTGCGGTACGCTGGCGGGCGCCAGAAGCGTGGCCGTCCCGTCGTCCTTGAGGACGGTCACGGGCTGACGGCCAAGCGCCAGCAGGTGCTCCGCCGCCGATCTCGCACGGCCGCGCGCCCGGCTGTCGAGATAACGCCCGACCAGCAGGAAGAACAGCAGCATCACGGCGCCGTCGAAATATGCGTGGTGCCCGTGGTTGATCGTCTCCCACAGGCTGATGGCGCTGGTCAGCGTCACGCCGACGGAGATCGGGACATCCATGTTGGAGCGCCCGGCCCGCAGCGCCGCGATGGCCGAACGGAAGAACGGCCGGCCGGCATAGAGCACCGTCGGCAGCGCTATCAGCGCCGACAGCCAATGCATCAGGGTGCGCGTCGCCTCCCCCATGCTGCCTGCATGGCCGGACCAGACGGAGACGGACAGCAGCATGATGTTCATGGCGGAGAAGCCGGCCACGGCCATCGCCCGTAGCAGGTCCCGCTCGTGCTTCGCCTGCGGGTCGTCCAGGTCCACCGCGTCGAACGGGGCCAGGCGATATCCCAGACGCCGCACCGTCGCGGCGAGGCCCTCCGCGAGTTCGCGCGCCCCGCGCCAGCGGATCGTCAGACGCCGGGTGGTGAGGTTCACCCGGGCGGACTCCACGCCGGGCTGCCGCGCCAGCGCCGTCTCGATCAGCCACACACAGGCCCCGCAGGTCAGCCCGTCGACGCGCAGCCGCAGGCAGTGCGTCCCGTCCGGCTCGTCCTGGATCCGCTCGGCGAGCGCCAGCGCCGGGTCTTCAGCCGCCTGGGCGGCGGGTCCCGCCAGCGCGTCCCTGCGTGTGTAGTAGGCGTCCAGGCCAAGCTCGTGAATCAAGGCGTAAGCGCCGGCGCAGCCAGGGCAGCAGAACCGGTCGCCCATACGGACTGGTTGGCCGCAATGGACGCAGGCCTGCGGTGCTTCGGCACCCGAACGTGATCCATCGTGGACCGCGAGGCTCATTTCACGAACAGCCTTTCCGCCAGCGTGTAGGTGTCATCGCCGGACGCGATCAGGGCCTTGAGTTCCCACTGGCCGGGCTTGGGCACGGATGCGCGGGCGACATAGCGGCCCCCGCCAGCCGGATCGAAGACGAGCGGGATCGGATCGAGGCGTTCCACCGGGCGCACCAGCTTGGCCTCCAGACGCAGTCCGTCCATCGGCAGGCCTGCCTTGTCGCTGGCCAGAAGCACGACGCGACCGTCGAAGTCGTCGCCGGTCACCTCGTACGCGGCCTGGAACCGCCAGCCCAGCGCGTCCTGCCGGTGCTGGGCCTCCAGCACGCGGTTGTAGGCCACACCCCGCTCGTACGGCTTGGAGACGACGAGCCCGGACCAGGACCGCACCGCCAGCGTCACCATGATCGCGTTCACCACGACGACGACGATCATGCAGCCGACGAAGATCCAGGGGATCCAGGAGCTCTTGCGGGCGCCGTCGGGCTTGGAAAGCATGGTCATGGCCGTCACTTCCGCTGGGTCTTGTGGGGGCCGACGAACACGGCGTCATAGGCGTCGCGGTCACCGGACAGGGGTTCCTCCACGACGAAGTCGATGGGGTTGGACTCCTGGGCGAGCGCCGCCGGGGGCGCGATCACGAAGACCCGGAACGTCTCGACCTTGTCGGGGGCGGCCGCCAGAGGCACGGTCCCGCCGCCTGCGGTCTCGCCGACATCCTGGACCACCAGCCTCGCACCCTCGATCCCGGTGACCGAAAGCTGGAAGGTCAGCGCCTCGCGCCGCTTGTTCAGGATCTTGAGCGTGTAGCCGTTCCGGATGTCGCCGTCGGACAGCGTCACGTAGAGCGGCGCCCGGTCGCGCAGGACGTTGACCTCCAGCGTGGTCCGCAGCAGCAGCGCCGTCAGCATCACGGCGGCGACGACCGTCAGCACGCCGGCATAGATCAGCGTGCGGGGGCGCACCGGCTTCCACCCCGTCGACTGGCCGCAGGCGCGGGCGAGCTGGTTCGCCTCCGTGTCGAAACGGACGAGGTTCAGCGGACGGCCGACCTTGGTCATGATTTCGTTGCAGGCGTCGATGCACAGGCCGCAGCCGATGCACTCGAGCTGCAGCCCGTCGCGGATGTCGATGCCGGTCGGGCACGCGGCGACGCACTGGCCGCAGTCGATGCAGTCGCCGAAGCCATCGGGCGGCACCGCACCCTTGGTCTTGCCGCGCGGCTCGCCCCGCCACTTCTCGTAGGTGACGACCATGGACTGGGTGTCCAGCATGGCCGCCTGGAAGCGCGGCCACGGGCACATGTAGGTGCAGACCTGCTCCCGCGCCCACCCGGCCAGCAGATAGGTGCTGGCCGTGAACAGGCCGACGAAGAAGTACTGCTGGACGGTCGCCTGGCCGGTGAAGAACTCGACCACGAACGTCGGCGCATCGTTGAAGTACAGCACCCAGGCGCCGCCCGTCGCGAGCGCGATCAGGAACCACACGCCGTGCTTGGCGGTCTTCCGCGCGAGCTTCCCGGCCGACATCGGCGACTGGTCCAGGCGCATGCGCGCACCCCGGTCGCCCTCGATCCAGCGCTCGACCATCATGAACAGGTCGGTCCAGACCGTCTGGGGGCAGGCATAGCCGCACCAGAGCCGCCCGAACAGCGAGGTCACGAGGAACAGGCCGATGGCGCCCAGCACCAGCAGTCCCGTGATGAAATAGACCTCCTGCGGCCAGATCTCGATCCAGAAGAAATAGGCGCGCGGCGCGCCCATATCGATCAACAGCGCCTGGTCGGGGGCACCCGGCCCCCGGTCCCAGCGGACCCAGGGCATGACGTAGTAGAGCGTCAGGCAGAAGGCCAGCACCGCCCATTTGAGGTTCCGGTAGAGACCCTTGACGGCCTTCGGGTAGACCTTCACGCGGTTGGCGTAGAGTGGCAGGTCGTCGGCGGTCATCGCCACCGGGGCGGGCTTCGCCCCCTTCCCGGCTGAGGGTTTCGCCGGGGGTTTCTCGACGGTATCGATCTGGCCGTGCATGGCGCAACCTCGGCTGGGGCGATCGGGTGAATGGTTCGGGCACCGACGTGGTTGCCTGACCCTACGCCCCCAGCGGCCCCGCCACCTTGCGCTAGATCAAAGGCCCGGTGCGACAATCTGGACGGATGCGAACGGAAAAGGGGCGGCCCTCGCGGACCGCCCCTCTATGCTTCGGCGCCTGAAGTACTCGGCTTACTGGCCGCCGCCCAGGGCGTGGACATAGGCCGCCAGCACCTTCACCGTCGCCGGATCCAGGCGCTCCGCCCAGGCCGGCATGTTGCCGCGACGCGCGTAGGTGATGCTGTGCACCACCGACGCCTTGTCCCCGCCATAGAGCCAGATGCCGTCGTTCAGGCGGGGACCGCCCAGGTCGACGATGCCCTCGCCCTTCTCACCGTGGCAGGAGGCGCAGTTCTCCGCGTAGACGGCCGCCCCCCGTTCGGCCGCGGCCGCGTCGGTGGCCGTGCCGGACATCGCCAGGACATACTCGGCGACATCGTCGATCTGCGCCCTGTCGAGCAGCTGGTCGACGCCGAAGCGCGGCATGTCGTTGATGCGGCTGTTCTCGTTCGCGTTGCGGACACCGTAGGAGACCGTCTGCAGGATCTGGTCCGGCGTGCCGCCCCAGATCCAGTCGTCATCCGCCAGCGACGGGAACCCGCCGGCGGCACCCGCACCGCCGGCCCCGTGGCAACCGGCGCAGTTGTCGGCGAACGCCACCCGGCCGGCGGCCGCGACATAGCCCATCAGCTCCGGATCGTTGCGGATGTCGGCGATGTCGGTCGCCTCGATCCGCGCCATGATCGGCGCCAGTCGCTGCTGCTCGGCCTCCATCTTCTGGGCCAGTTCGCCGCGCTGGGTCCAGCCGAGGGCGCCCTTGGTGTGGTCGCTCAGGGAGGGCCAGGCGGGGTACAGGACCATGTAGACGATCCCGAACACGATGGTGGCGTAGAAGGTGTACAGCCACCACTTCGGCAGCGGCGTGTTCAGTTCCTTGATGCCGTCCCATTCATGACCGGTGGTCATCTGGCCGGTTGCGGCATCCTTTTCGATTTTCGTGGGCATGACACCCTCACTTCCGCTGCTGCCGGGACTCGTCGTCCCGGAATGGGATGTTCCCGTGTTCCTGCATCTGCTTGCCGCGGCCGGGCCAGTAGACCCAGACGACGATCCCCAGGAACAGGATCATGAACCAGACGACCCAGAGTTCCTTGAGAAGGACGTAGTAGTCGCTCATTGCCGCCTCCTCACTGCTTCAGGTCTTCGGGGTTGAGGTTCGAGAAGTCGACCAGCGTTCCAAGAACCTGCAGATAGGCGACAAGGGCGTCCATCTCGCTGACGAAGTTGGGATCGCCGTCGAAGTCGCCGAGGACCGCCTTGGGATAGCGGGCCAGCAGCGCTTCCGTGTCGCCGTCCGGCAGGGCGCCGGCCTGGAGACGCACGTCCAGGACCGCCTGCTCGATCTGCTCGTCCGTGTAGGGGACGCCGACCGCGCGGTTGGCCTTCAGATGCGCCCCCATGTCGTCGAACCGCAGCGCCTTGCGGGCCAGGAACGGATAGCCCGGCATGATCGATTCCGGCACCAGGGCGCGCGGGTTGATCATGTGGGCCACGTGCCAGTCGTTGGAGTACTTGCCGCCGACCCGGGCCAGATCGGGGCCCGTGCGCTTGGACCCCCATTGGAACGGGTGGTCGTACATGCTCTCGGCGGCGAGGCTGTAGTGGCCATAGCGCTCCACCTCGTCCCGGAAGGTGCGGACCTGCTGGCTATGGCAGGTGTAGCAGCCCTCGCGGATGTAGATGTTGCGGCCGGCCAGCTCCAGCGGGGTGTAGGGCCGCATGCCCTCCACCCGTTCGATCGTCGTCTCGATGGTGAACAGCGGGACGATCTGGACCAGTCCCCCGATCGACACGGTGATCAGGCTGAGCACCGCCAGGAGGAGGACGTTCTTCTCGATGATCGCGTGACTGAGTTTCATGACGGATCCCTCCTCACTCGGCGGCGGCGGCGGCCGCCGGCAGCGCGGCCTGTTCGGGCACGCCGCTCTTCACGGTGCGGTAGAGGTTGTAGACCATGATCAGCGCGCCGGTGAGGAACAGCACCCCGCCGAGGGCGCGGATCACGTAGTAGGGATGCATCGCCGCGACGGTCTCGACGAACGAGTACTGCAGGAAGCCGAACTCGTCGTAGGCGCGCCACATCAGGCCCTGCATGATGCCGCTGACCCACATCGCCGTGATGTAGAGGACGATGCCCAGGGTCGCGATCCAGTAGTGCCACTCGATCAGCGCCTGGCTCCAGACCTCCTTCTTCCTCCAGAGCACGGGCACGAGATAGTAGATCATGCCGAAGCTGATGAAGGCGACCCAGCCGAGCGCACCGGAGTGCACGTGGCCGATGGTCCAGTCGGTGTAGTGGCTCAGCGCGTTGACGGCCTTGATCGACATGACCGGGCCTTCGAACGTGCTCATGCCGTAGAAGGCGACCGCCGTGACCGAGAAGCGCAGGCCGGGATCGGTGCGCAGTTTGTCCCAGGCGCCCGACAGGGTCATGATGCCGTTGATCATGCCGCCCCAGCTCGGCATCCAGAGGATGACCGAGAACACCATGCCCAGCGTCTGCGTCCAGTCGGGCAGCGCCGTGTAGTGCAGGTGGTGCGGACCGGCCCAGATGTAGAGGAAGATCAGGGCCCAGAAGTGCACGATCGACAGGCGGTAGCTGTAGATCGGGCGGCCGGCGCGCTTGGGGATGAAGTAGTACATCATGCCCAGGAAGCCGGCGGTCAGGAAGAAGCCCACCGCGTTGTGGCCGTACCACCATTGGATCATCGCGTCCTGGACGCCGGCCCAGGCCACGTAGCTCTTCGTCCCCACGAAGCTGACCGGCACCGTCAGGTTGTTGACGATGTGCAGCATCGCGATGGTGATGATGAAGGCCAGGTAGAACCAGTTGGCCACGTAGATGTGCGGCTCGCGCCGCTTGAACAGCGTGCCGGCGAAGACGACCAGATAGACCACCCAGACGATGGTCAGCCAGAGGTCGACGTACCACTCGGGCTCGGCGTACTCCTTGCCCTGGGTGATGCCCAGCAGGTAGCCGGTCGCGGCCAGCACGATGAAGAGCTGGTAGCCGAAGAAGACGAACCAAGCGAGCTCGGGGCCTCCGAACAGGGGCGCGCGGCAGGTCCGCTGCACCACGTAGAGGGAGGAGCCGATCAGCGCGCTGCCGCCGAAGGCGAAGATCGCCGCCGAGGTGTGCAGCGGGCGCAGCCGCCCGAACGTGGTCCATTCAAGGTCCAGGTTCAGGACGGGGAAGGCCAGCTGCAGCGCGATCACGACCCCCACGAGGAAGGCCGCGACGCCCCAGAACATGGCCGCGATGATGAAGGCGCGCACCACGTCCTCGTAGTACGCCTCCTGAACGACGGGTCCCGCCGTCGCGTGGGACTGCTCGCCGGTGAGGGCAATGGACATAATCTCCCCCGGTCTTGGATAGCGCCGGGGGGGCGGAGGGGCCGCCCGGACCGGCTTTCACGAATGGCGGCACAATCGCCATGCGTCCGGGGCCACGCATTGATTTGAATCAACGAGGTCTTTACCACCGGGATATAGTGTCGCACCATGTTCGGGGAGGTGCCGCCGCAACGATCCGAAGTACAGTCACGCCCGCATGGAAGGACTCCGCAAAGCGGGAAGATGACGACCACGGCGGACGCGACAGCCTCGGCGGACGCGACGTTCCAAGGAGCGACAGATGACCGACACCAATGCGGTCCCAGTTTTCACAAGCCCGTCGCCGCAGGTGCGGGTCATCGCCGACGACAGGCCTTGGGCTTGGCTCGAAGCCGGATTCGCCGACCTGAAGCGGGCCTGGCCCGTCAGCATGGCCTACGGCGCCATCGTCGTGGCCTTCAGCTGGGCCCTGGTGCTGGTGATGACCGGCACCGGCTTCTTCTATCTGATCCTGCCGATGTGCGCGGGCTTCATGCTGGTGGCCCCGCTGGCCGCCGTCGGCCTCTACGAGACGAGTCGGCGCCTCTCCACGGGCGAGCCGGTCTCACTGGGGGCGGCAATCAGGGCATTCCTCGCCAATCCGCGCCACATCGCCTACATGGGCCTCGTCCTGGCGCTGTTCCTGCTGTTCTGGATTCGGATCGCCACGCTGCTCTACGCCGTGTTCTTCTCCGATCTGAATCCGAACTTCGCGAACCTGATCAACGTCGTGTTCAATTCCGACGTCAGCCTGCCCTTCCTGGTGGTCGGCACGTTGGTGGGCGGCGTCCTGGCGCTGCTCGTCTTCGCCATCGGTGCCGTCTCGGTGCCGATGCTGCTGGATCGGGACACCAACGTGTTCACGGCCATCGTCACATCGATCACGGCGGTGCGCCTCAACCCGAAGCCGATGCTGCTGTGGGCCTTCATCATCGTCTTCTGTGCCGGGGTCGGCATGGCCACCCTGTTCGTCGGCCTCGCCATCGCGCTGCCGCTGATCGGCCACGCCACGTGGCACGCCTACCGCGATCTGGTCGCCAAGGAAGAATAGGCGGGGGGACGGCCGCCCCGGCTCAGCCGAGGGCGTGCCCGGCCATCACGACAAGGACGCCGGCGTTGAACAGCATCAACGCCGGCGTCGCCGTACTGATCAGGCCCATCCACCGTGATCCGGCCACGGAGCCCAGGATTCCCACGGCCATCAGGCTCGGCATCGTGCCGGCGGCGAAGGCGGCCATGACCGCGACGCCGCCGACGGCGCTCCCGGTACCGACCGACGATGCCAGCGCCGCATAGAGGAATCCGCACGGCAGGAACCCGAGCGCCAGGCCCAGGGCGTACCCGTTGGCTCCGCCCGGATCGGCGAACAAGGGCCGCAGCGGGCGGGACAGCATCCGGGCCGCCGCATGAACCAGATCGCCGCCCGGAGTCGGGATACGGCCAAGGGCCGGCAGCCAGCGTGACAGGCCCTTCAGCCCCTGGATAAGGAACATCGCCGCGGCCAGCAGCAGGAACGCCACCAGGATCCACTGGAACTCCGTCGCTCTGACCACGAGCCCGGACAGCCCGCCCGCGAGCCCGCCGAGGGCCGCGTATGTCGTCAACCGGCCCAGATGGTAGGGAACGAGCACGCCGCGTCCCGCCCGCGTCATCACGGCCGTGCCCTGCGGGTCCGGTCGCGCGGACACGCTGCCACCGACCTGAGCCAGGACGAACGGGCCGCACATGGAGGTGCAGTGCCCGAAACCACCGACCAGTCCGGTCAGGAAGAGAGCCGACATCATCGGCCAGAGGCCGGCGACGTCGAGGGCGTGGAGGGCATGGTCATACATGGCCGGGCCGCGGTGCGATTGCGTTCGGACCTGACTAGCCCCTGCCGGAGGGTCGCGCGTTGACAAGGATCAGTCGGCGAATGATTTCCGACCGCTCGCATCCGGCGCATGATGGCTTGGAAAGCCTGGCGTCCCCAACGGGATTCGAACCCGTGCTGCCAACGTGAAAGGCTGGTGTCCTAGGCCTCTAGACGATGGGGACGTCGCAGGCCGGAGAGAGTTAGCGGCGCGTCACGGCCAAATCAAGCCTCTTTCGACGGATCGCAGCCATGCCCCGGGACATGTCCCGCCACGCCACGAGAGGGCATTGCCCACCCCAGATGTTCCTGTTATGTTCCTTTTTAGGATTGCCGTCCTTTCATCGTCAGGACATGGCCGGGATCAAGCGGGCACTCGATCGGGACCTGGAGCGCGACCGGCGGGCCACGACCCTGGCCGACCTCGCGGCGCTGGGTCATGACGTGTTCTGCTGGTGCAACCGGTGCGGCCACAACGCGGTGCTGCCCACCCCCCTTCTGGCGGAGAGGCTGGGGGCGGCCATGCCGGTGCCGGACGTCGGGGCGCATCTGCGCTGCACCGGCTGCGGCACCCGCGACATCGCCACGCGCCCGGCCTGGCCTTCGCCCGGACTGGTCAGCCGGCACGGCTAGGCGGACGGGGGCGGGCCTTGAGGCTTCGGTGGAGGGTTCGGCAGTTCCAGCCGCTCGGCGGCGACGCGCGCCTGCACGCGGTTGCGGACGCCCAGCGCCTTGAAGATCGCCGTGATGTGGATCTTCACGGTGCCCACCGTGACGCCGAGCACCTCTGCGATGTCGGTGTTGCTCCAGTCGTCGCGGATCATGGCGAGGACTTCGCACTGGCGCCGCGTCAGGTATTGCACCGCGTTCTCGCGGAAGAAGCCGGCCGGAACCGGGCCCGCCGACGTCATCAGTGTTTCCTTGACCGGACGCAGACCGCTCAGCGGGGGAACATGGATTCCCCCGGCCCGCACCGTCTGCACGGCGGCCCGGATGGATTGTTCCACTTCGTTTCGGCGGATGTAGGCGACAGCCCCCTCCCCGAGCATGGACCGCAGGATCTCGGCATCATCGGGACCGACGATGATGATCCGGCAGTCCGGCGCCGAACGCCTCAGATCCGCGATCCCGCCCGCCGCGAGACCGGGAAGGTCGGCGGCGATGACCGCCAAATCGACGGGTTCGAGCGCCATGCGGGCGAACTCGTCCGCCTCGACGACATCGTCGACCCAGCTCCAGCGGGAGACAATCTCCCGTAGACGGGCCCTGAAGGATTTGCTGCTATCTGCGATCAGGAACAACATCGGCACCGTGCGCCGGTTGGGGGTAAGACCGAGGCTGACGTCAGGGTGTCCAGACGGGCCCACGTACCCTTATATACGCCGTTCCGCCGCCTCATACAAGTATATGCATGCAGGAGCATGCCTTCGCACGCGTCGCAGGACGACCCGCGCGGCGGTCCCCGCCGTTACCACCTTCGCGCGGAGAGGGGCCGCGCCACACCTGTACCGAATGAATAATCCGAAGCCAACCGATGCACTCGAATTCGGCGCTAAGGCACCGGACTTGGCGGGGTATCACAAGATAAAGGCGGATAACCGTTTGCCGACCTTGAGGACCAAGCTACCCGCTGTATTGTCGCGAATATGCGGCCTCGGATTCCAACAAACCTGACCGAGCGCAATTTCCCAGGGTTCGTGAAATCATTCATCCCGATCCATTCGTATTAAGCAGGGCGTTGCATTTCATTTGATCCTGGGAAGGAACAGCTGCGCTTCTTGTTGAACGGGCGCGCCGATAACGCAGAAGAGCAAGGACATGGATGCGCAGAGCGACCGATCCACAGAATCCGCAGCCAGGGCGCGCCGGGGCAAGGTGAACACGATGCATGTCTGTCTGGTACCGGGCGACGAGGTCATAGGAAGTCAGCTGCTGGCGGCCTTGGACAGGGAGGGACGCCACCGCGTCACCGTCTGTCATGATATCGCGGAGCTGAGCCAGGCGTCCGGCACGCCGGACGTCATCCTGATCGACGTCCAGCAATTCGCGGCGCTGCGGGAGAATGAACCGATGGTCTATCTGCGCCTCTCCAGGCGCAGCCGGATCATCGTGATCCTCAGCAGCCGGGAACTCCTCGACGCCGCCCATATCCTGGCATTCGCCGACGCCTGGGTCTTCGAGGACATCAACCTCAACAGGGTAAGCGAACTGATCGACCTCGGTGTCGAAGGCCACTGCATCCTGCCGAAGCAGTTCCTGTCCAGGATGGGCGTCGACGAGATCCGGCTGACACTCCTGCCGCGCCTCACCGACGTCGAGTTCCGCTGCCTTCAGCTCCTCGGCCAGGGTTTGAACAACCGGACCATCGCCGAACAGCTCAACCTGTCCGAGGCGGTGGTGAAGTCGATGGTCCGCAGCGTGCTGGCCAAGCTGCACTTCCGTAACCGCACCGAGGCGGGCGTTTTCGCCGCGCGGCAGCAGCAGGCGTTGCCTATGGCGCGCCAAGGTGGACGCGAGGCGCATCAGTCGGAAGCACGGTCGGCCTAGCCGCGCTCCTCTTCGTTTTCGGGCATGAAAAACCCCCGGCCGTGCGGCCGGGGGTTTTTTCTCCGTCTCCGCGGCTCGAGGTCGTCAGCCGGCCGCCTGCATCGCCTGTGGCGCGTTCTGGCCCGCGAACTCGCCGCCGATGCCGTTGTTCAGCGCCCAGATCGCAGCCTGGGTGCGGTTGGACGCGTTGATCTTCCGCAGCAGGCTCTTCAGGTGCACCTTGACCGTCGCCTCGGTGATGTTCAGGTGGTTGGCGATCATCTTGTTGCTGTCGCCGTTGAGCAGGCAGCGCAGGATCTGGATCTCACGCTGCGAGAGGCCCTTGCGGGACACCGGCATCTCAAGCCCGTTCCCGTTGACCCGCCCACTGATCAGCAACGCCGCCAGATGTGTCGGGAACACCTTCTCGCCCATCATGACCAGCCGGAGGGACTGGGTCAGCGCATCGGACGAAAGATCCTTCATGAGATAGCCGTCGGCCCCGGCCTCCAGGGCGTTGGACAGGCGGCGCGTGCAGAGATCGGTCGTCAGCACGACCATGCGTGTGTCCGGAAGGACCTGGCGAAGCCGGCGCATCGCCTCGGCCTCCTCCTCACCCCCGCTGACCAGGTCGAGAAGGACGAGGTCGGGCTTGAGGCCCTGCTCGGCGATCGAAACGCCCTCGCGCACGTTGCCGGCCTCGGCGACGATCTTGAACGGGGAATCATCCAGAAGGCGCTTCAGTCCTTCGCGAAAAAGCTTATTCGCGTCAATCAGGAAAGCCGATACCTGTTCCATGGTCATGCTCCCGCGCTGGTATGTTTAATTTGGTTAACCGTTAGGCTTCTTATTTCAGCCCGACCGAGAGGCGTTCCCCCTGCCACTCCGCCAGACCGGCACCCTTTGTTCCCCTCTTTCGGATGAAAATACAGCGACCCAGGCCACCGTGATATCTCTCGAACGCATTAAAATGGGAACGCTTTAGGCATAGGTCTTATTTCGGCGGACCACTTCCTCTCCGGCAGGGCCGCGTTCGACATTAATATCTGTGACGAATTTGAGTGAGTATATTGCCTATATTTGGGTATCCTGAGAGTGGAGGTGATATTCACTACCTCTCTCTTGTTGATAGATGGCGGGAGCGAACGATTGCCGACAGCGCCCGATCGGGGCGTCCGGCAAGCCGGACGGGGTCCATCGAGCTGAATTCGGGGGTAAGGATCGAGCGCCGACGTTCGCAGCCGCAACATGATGCGGCCGTCAACTCGTTGATCGCTGTATGTGGTACGCCCAAACGTCGTATTGCCATACCGGGGAAGCGGTCTAGGCCACCATGCGCCGATCCGACATTGGATCGATCTCCCCGCGAGTATTGGCGCTCTAGAGAATGCCGTTCCGGCGAGCCGCGTCGGGGCCTCGGCGCCTCTTCAGCGGAGCAGCGCCCAGAGCCCGCCGGCGATCGCCCACGGTGCCGTCAGGGCGAACGCCCAGATCGCGAGGCGGATCCGGGGAGGATAGCGTTGGTCGTCGACCGGGAGGCCGGACCGGGCCACCGTCCCGTCCTGGGCTCTGACGTCTTCCCGCCCCTTCGCTTCGGCGCTTTGTGCCAATCCGTGCATGTGACGTCCTCGGCTCTCTCCCGTCCGCTCATGAAGCGCCGGAATCCCTTACCGGGAGACGAATGCATGAACGCCGCCCCAACTTGTCACAGGCTGGGTGTCGATGGAACCGGCGCTTGGCCCGCGAGGCTTCACGCCGGGGCGGGTCGGCGGTGGTCTAGAGCAGGCCGCGGCGTTCGGCCTGCATCAGCATCACGAACTGGCGCATCATCTGGTTCCTGAAACGCAGACGGTGTCCGCTGGGAACGATCACCCATTCCAGGACGGCACCCTCGCCGTCCGCCAGGCGGGCCAGCATGTCCCGTGTCCGTTCGCCGTCGGCGGCCCCGCCCATCCGGGCCACCGCCACGACATCCTCCGGCTGGAAGCTGCCATAGTCGTCAACGTCGACCTGCGCCGCGTGATAGAGGGCGTCGGCTCCGGCTCCCTTGTCATCGCGTCCAAGCGACCGGTGATAGGCTTCGATGAGGCTGCGATCCGCCTCGACGCTGCAGCGTTTCACAGCCTCGACAAGGTCGGCGCGCTCCACATGGTCGCGGTCGCGGGATACCGCCGCGCGGGCGGCATGCAGGCTGAGAAGCTGGGCGAAGTAGGGCAGCCCCTTGGACAGCAGGACGATGCGCTCACGCACGTCCGTCGCGAAGGTCAGGCTGGCGGCCTCGGCACCCGCCAGGATGATGCGCTCGATCTCCCGATCGGTCATCGGCGGCAAGTGGACGGCCACCAGGGCGCGCTGGATCGAAGGGTGCTTGCCAAGGAGTTGATCGACATTCTCGGCCACCCCGATCACAAAAAGGGTGACGGGGCTTCCCATGTCCGTGAGGTTCTTGATGAGCTCCGCCAGCTTGTTCTTCACATCCTCGGCCGTTACGCGGTCGTACTCGTCCAGAACCATGAGGACGTGCGTGCCGCCGATCTCATCCAGCACATCGGCCAGCTGCGTGACGCTGAAGCTGCCGGGTGGCAGCCGTTCGTCGAAGGAATGGAAGTTTCGGTTGTGAGAGAACGGGTTCTCGGCGGCGCTGCGGTGATAGCTTGACGGTATGCGCCGCAGGAGCCCACGGAACATGTCCTCGAAGCTGAGCTCCGCCGAGCAGGTGAGTTTCAGGGTGGTGTAGCCGGCCTGGCCGGCGATCTGCTCCACCGCGTTGGCGAGGGACGTCTTGCCTCGGCCGCGGTCGCCATAGAGCACCACATGCGCCCGCTCCTCTTCGATGGCGGCGATGACCCGGCGAAGGGTGTTCAGCCGGCCGATGAAAAGGCTGTTGACCTCCTGTTTCGGCCGGGTCGGCGTGAAGGCCTCCCGCAGCGCCCGGCTGGCTTCGGGGGAGATGCCCGATACGGCCTGCGCCGTCGCCGTCCGGATCCCGTTCGCCACGGGCATGGTGAACCGTGGGATGTCCTCTGGCTGACCGGCGCCCTTCTGCCCGGGGCGGAGCGCCCGCAACGGTGCGTCCATCCTCGGCCTCTCCACCTCCGACCGCGCGGGCGCCCCACCGCCGGTCGGCCCACCGGACAGGGGACGCCGCTCGGCCGCGCCCTCCGACCGTCCCCGGTCGAGCGGACCCGCACCCTCACCGGGCGGCAACGCCCGCGGGCCCGGGAGGATCGCCGCGGTGCCGCCCAGGGATCTTTCATGGGCGCCGCCATCGCGTCGCTTGCTGAAGAAGGCCTTCATGTGTCCTCGAGAGTGGTTCACGCCGACGGGCGGTAATGTGCATACGGTGCCGACACGCCGACACCGCGAACGCCGGCCAATGCGGCCCAGATGCGATCGGGGCCAGCCGGGGGAACGCCCCACAGTGGGAAACGGTCCCCGGCCGGCGATGGATCAGAAAAAGCGTTCAGGAACGCGGATGACGTCATCGGGCAGGATCGGCGTGTTCGGCGCGGCGGAACGCTCCTGCTTCTCGCCGTCGATCGTCCGCGTGATGATCACGCTGTCCTGCTTCGCCCGGTAGGTGTAGCCGCCCGCGAGCGCCACGGCCGTCACGGCCGTCATGCCGCTCGCATAGGGATACTGACCGGGGTTGTTGACCTCCCCGATGATATAGAAGGGCCGGAACGTCAGGACCTCGACGCTGACGCGCGGGTCCTTGACGTAGCCGCTCGCCAAGGCCTTGGCGATCCGGCCTTCCAGCTCACGCGCGGAAGCGCCGCGGGCCTGCACCTCCCCGATCAAAGGGAATGCGACCGCCCCGCCCCCGTCCACCGTGAACTCCCCCGTCAGCTGTTCCTGGCCGAACACGATGATGCGCATCCGGTCCCCGGGGCCGAGCCGGTACTCGCCGGGCTCGACCTGCGCCGCCGTGGCCTCCATTGGCGGCGCGCTCGACTGGCACGCGCCCAGGCCCACAGTAAGCGCCACGGCCAGCAGCCCGCCACGCGTCCACTTCGCTATCGACATCATCGCCTCGCAAGAAACCTGGACCATCGACAAGTCTAGGCTTCCAACGACCGGCCCGAAAAAACGGAGAAGCATCATCGATCCGGGAATTCGGCTTACGTCGTCGGGCGTTGGAACGTCCCGATCCACCCCGGCGTTTGACCGGATCGCGCCCATCGGGAGGAAGGCGCCCCTCCCTTGGCGGGTTATGGCGCAAAATGGGGCAACGCGCCTTGCATGCCTCCAACAGAAGCCCCGGAGACATCCATGCCGACACGATCGCCGGCGAACCATCCCCGACAGGAACCGACCCACCCCTCGCCGGAAGTACCCGGCGATGATCGGCTTCCTCCCTACAGTCCTGGCGGCGTGCCCGAAGTGAAGCGGGACGAGAAGGCGAACCCGGAGAGGACGAAACCCGCCTACCCGCCGAAAAGGAAGCCCTGAGCCGTCAGGCCGAAAGCCTCTCGGCCAAATGGTCCAGGAAGATCCCGACCGCCGCCACGTCCCTCAGCCTGACCGCGGCGGCGGTAGGGGTGCCATGATGACCGACCATGATCCCGAGGCCCCGGTCGGATATGGCCCTGAAGGCGTCCTCATCGGTCACATCGTCGCCGATGTAGACGGGGAAACGGTCCCCCAATCCCTCGACATCAATGAGATGCAGCACCGCCTTCCCCTTGTCCCACGGCATATCCGGGCGAAGCTCGTGCATCTCCTTGCCGCCCATCCAGCGCAGGGTCGGCTCCCCGGCGAGAACCGACTTCACCACGGCCGCGACCTCCGGTTTGGCCGCCGGGTCGACAAGCCGTGTATGCACCGTGATCGCGTAACGCTTCGGCTGCACGAACGCCCCCTCGATATGGGCGAGCGCGCGTTCGAGCGCCGCCTGCGCCCGCTCGATGGCGGGGCGGAACTCGTCCCCGAAACGGTGGACGCCTGACGGCGCCTCGATGTCCAGCCCGTGGCTGCCGGCATAGATGAGATCCGGAAGTCCAACCAGTGCCTTGACGTCCTGGAGGTCGCGTCCACTGACCACGGCTGTGGGACTACCGGTCGCGACGCGGCCGACCCGGGCGCGCATCTCGGCTGGAAGTACCGCCATCTCCGGCCGGGGCGCGATGTCGGCAAGGGTCCCGTCGTAATCCAGGAACAGCGCTGGAGCCCGCGCCCCGAGCCAATCCGCAAGGCGGACGATGTCGGAATGGTCCAGCGGATCGCTGGAGAACGACGGAAAGTCTTGCAGTTCCATGATTTCGTTAGCCCTGGTGCGGCATTTCACCCGCTCGGAGTGGTGCTGAACGGCAACAAAAGGTGCGACGAAACGACGAAGGCCCCTTCCGGGGCCATTCGCGCTGTTGCCAATCGTTTCGATCGGGTCCATATTGTGCATCGCAGCAAGCGATTGCTGCGTTGCCCTTATCGGGCGTTTCCTCCCTAAACTCAGGCCGCTCCTCGGAGCGGCCTTTTTTCTGCCATCCCAACGTGGCGATAGGCAACCGTCCAAGTTGCCTAAGGGCGCGCTCCGCCCATCTATTGGACTAGCCGAAAGGCAAGGTCGGCACACCCTCCGACACCCGCCCCGTCCGACACGCGCGCGACCGTATCGGCTTACGCCGTCCGCGCTGCGGCACCGCACCATCACCCGGACTAAACTCCAGCATTGAGACCCGGCCGGCTGGACCCAACCGGTACCGGTGGCGTTGACGGGCGAGTAAGCCACCCCCCGACCCGTGGCGTGGTCGGCAAGGGGCCGGCATACCGGCTTCAACAGAACGGAGCGAGCCTCGGAATGCCATCCGCGATGCTGGCCGCAGCCACGCCTGACAGCGATGCGCCTCGAAACGATGCAGAAGCCATTTTCGGCGGCCTCCTGCTCGCCCTCGTCGGCGGACGGCGTCTCGTGGCGCTGGTGGGGACGAGGGAGGGAGAGCGGATCGGCCTGCTCGCCAAGCTGGCCCGCCGTCTAGAGAATGACGATATGATGGTTCTCACCGTCGGCGCCACGGAAGGCGTCCTGGTGGAGGACTTGATCGAGGTGGCGGGACGCAGCCAGCTGGGCGCCCGCGCCGATATGCTCGACTTCGAAGGGCTGCTGGACACGCTTGAGAAGCGCCTGGACCGGTCTGGAAGCGGCGTCCTGATGGTGGATAACGCAGACCGCCTGACGCCCGACACACTGCGCGACCTGATGGACCTGTCGGCGGACACGACACCGTCCGGAACCGCGCTCCAGGTGCTTGTGTCGGGCGGTCCGGACCTGGAACTACGCCTGAAGCAGGCCGACCTCGACGCCGCGATCGCGGCGGTGGGCACGATCTACCGCCTCGATCCGGTGACGCCACAGGCAACCGACCCGCCCGAAACATCACGTGACAGGCTGATCGCACGCACGCCCGGCGTCCGCGAGGAGCGCGAGGATGGTGCATCGCCGACCGGGTCCCGGCGGGGTCCCGGCTGGATGGCGGTGGCGACCACGGCCTTGCTCGCAGCCGTGGCGATGTATGTCATCGGTCAGGACCCGTTCTCCCTCCGCGAAGGAACATCTGGCGGATTGTTCGCGGAACGGTCGAGCCCGTCCCCGACAGAGCCCGGCATGCCTAGCGGGGTGACGGCGGCAACGGTCAGCGGCACCCCTGACCGCACGGCGGGCTCCACGCCACCCGATGCCGATCCGTCCACGGTTCCGCAACCTGCTGAACCAGTCATTCAACCTTCTCTCCAGCGGGACGATGCGGAACCGACTGTGGACCCCGAGGTCGGGCTAGCGGACACGACTGCGGCTCAAGCCGACGCCGCCGAGCAGGTCGATCCGGTGCCGCCGCCCCCGGCCGCGGAGTCCGTACCCTTGGAGCAGGATGACGTGGCCCCGTTCCGGGAACCGGAGCCGCCACCGGCGCGGACGGGTACGACCGGTGGGGCCAACGACGGCACGACCCCGATCCCGGCTCCGGCGGACACCGCGACGACGAACCCAACGCCCGGGTCCGCCGCATCCGCCGGAACTTCGGTGGCGGCGGTCCCGGCGGCCCCGCAACCGTCCGGGGAGATACGACGCTCGCCCGCCGAAGAGCGGCGCATCCTGGCTCTTCTATCGCAGGCCGAGGCGCAGATGTCGCAGCGCCGCCTGACCACCCCGACCGGCGACAACGCGCTTGAAACGCTTCAGGAACTCGCCTCGATAGACCCCGAGCACTCCGCGATTCCGGCCATGCGACAGCGCATGATCGAGACTTATCGCGTCTGGGGACGGCAGGCGGAGGGGCGTGGAGAATGGGATTTCGCCCGCACCTATTACCAACGCGCGCTACGGGTGCAGCCGGCCAACCGGGAAATGACCCGCCTCCTTGACGGCATCGACCAGCGTCGGCGCACGAACCGGCCGATCGGCGCGGAAACCGCTCCCGCCCGCCAGCCTGAGACAAGGACAGCGGAGGACGGCGGCAACCGTCCGCCGGTGCCGACCCTTCGGCCTTGATCCGACAACAGAAACCCGTGGGCGAAAAAAGCCCCGGCACGCGAGCGTGCCGGGGCGTCAAGGCATACTAGGGAGGAACGCAACCACAGTTGCCCTCTCCTTCTATACCTGCGGCGTTAAGCACGGGTTAAGCCACGCCGGCCCGAGTCGCCGCCCCACCGATGTCACAGAGCCATGTCCAGCGCCCTCGGACCACGAAGCCGGCAGGGCGGGAGAGGACCCGAAGGCGCTTGGCCTCTCCCGCCCGGCTGCGGTATGCAGCCGTCCATCCCGCGTGAGACCGCCCTCCCCCATGCTCGACATCGCCCAGCGCATCGCCCAGGAACTCGGCGCCCGCCCGCAACAGGTCGACGCGGCGATCAGCCTTCTCGACGAGGGCTCGACCGTGCCCTTCATCGCCCGCTACCGGAAGGAAGCCACGGGCGGGCTGGACGACACGCAGTTGCGCACGCTTGATGAGCGCCTTCGTTACCTGCGGGAACTGGAGGAGCGCCGTTCGGCCATCAGGGCCAGCATCGCCGAACAGGGCAAGATGACGCCCGCCCTGGCGGCGGAGATCGATGCCGCCGACACCAAGACCCGGCTCGAGGATCTCTACCTCCCCTATCGCCCGAAGCGGCGCACCAAGGCGATGATCGCCCGCGAGGCGGGACTGGAGCCCTTGGCGGACCTTCTGCTGGACGACCCATCGCGGGAGCCGGCGCAGGAGGCGGCGGCCTTCATCTCGGATGAACGCGGCGTTCCGGACGCGAAGTCGGCGCTTGACGGGGCCCGCGCCATCCTGGTCGAGCGCATGGGCGAAACGGCGGAACTGGTCGGCGCGCTTCGTGCGTACAGCCACGACCATGGCCGTATCGTGTCCAGGCTCGTCGACGGTAAGGCCGACGAGGGCGCCAAGTTCAGCGATTACTTCGACTTTGCCGAACCGCTGAAGAAGCTTCCCTCGCATCGCGCGCTCGCCCTGTTCCGGGGCCGCGCCGCCGGGGTTCTCGATCTCCGGATGGAGGTCGGTGACGAGCCCCTGGCCGGGCATCCGCACCCGGCCGAGGCGATGATCGCGGCGCGCTTCGGGATCGCCGATCGCGGACGCGCGGCCGACCGCTGGCTCCTGGAGACCTGCCGGTGGGCTTGGCGGACGAAGATCGCGCTCCACATCGAACTCGACCTCATGGGCTCGGTGCGCGAGCGGGCGGAGGACGAGGCGATCACCGTCTTCGGCCTGAACCTCAAGGACCTGCTGCTGGCGCCCCCTGCGGGTCCCCGGCCGACCATGGGCCTCGATCCGGGCATCCGGACGGGCGTGAAGGTCGCGGTGGTGGACGCGACGGGCAAGCTCGTCGACACGGCCACGGTCTACCCGCACGAGCCCCGCAAGGACTGGGACGGCGCCATCGCGACACTCGCCAGACTGGCCGCCCGCCATGCCGTGGAGTTGATCGCCATCGGCAACGGGACCGCCAGCCGCGAGACGGACAGGCTGGCGGCGGACCTGATGAAGCGCCATCCGGACCTGCGCCTGACCAAGATCATGGTTTCGGAGGCGGGAGCGTCGGTCTATTCCGCGTCGGAGACGGCCGCGCAGGAGTTTCCGGACCTGGACGTCTCCTTGCGCGGAGCCGTTTCCATCGCCCGCCGGCTGCAGGACCCGCTTGCCGAACTGGTCAAGATCGACCCCAAGTCCATCGGGGTCGGGCAATATCAGCACGATGTCAGCCCGACCAAGCTGTCCCGCACCCTGGACGGCGTGGTGGAGGATTGCGTCAACGGCGTCGGCGTCGACCTGAACACGGCGTCGGTTCCCCTGCTGGCCCGTGTCTCGGGCCTCAGCGAAGGAGTCGCGCGGAACATCGTCGCCCATCGTGACGGACAAGGCGCGTTCCGGCGTCGGCGGCAGTTGCTGGACGTGCCCCGCCTCGGCCCGAAAGCCTTTGAACAGGCGGCGGGATTCCTGCGCATCCGCGACGGCGACGACCCGCTGGACGCGTCATCGGTGCACCCCGAAGCCTATCCCGTCGTCGAACGCATCCTCGCCCGCACCGGCCGGAACCTCCGGCAGCTCATCGGCGACTCGGCCTTCCTGCGCAGCCTGGATCCGGCCGCGTTCACCGACGGGCGGTTCGGCATTCCCACGGTGACGGACATCCTTCGGGAGCTGGAGAAACCCGGCCGCGATCCACGGCCGGAGTTCAAAACCGCGACGTTCAGGGACGGCGTCGAAGACCTCAAGGACCTCCAGCCTGGCATGATGCTCGAAGGGATCGTCACGAACGTCACCAATTTCGGCGCCTTCGTCGATGTCGGCGTCCATCAGGACGGGCTCGTCCACATCTCCCAGCTTTCGGACAGCTTCGTCAAAGACCCGCGCAGCGTCGTGAAGGCGGGCGACATTGTCAGGGTCAAGGTGCTGGAGGTGGACCTGAAGCGCCGCCGGGTCGCCTTGACCATGCGCATGCGGGAGCCGGCGGAGTCCGCACGACGTGGCGGTGCGGCACCCCAGGAAGGGGCCCGGACCCAGCCGGCACAGCCGGGTCCAAAGCAAGGCGGCACACCAGGCAAGCCGGCCAAACCGGCGGTCGGTGCCTTCGGCGCAGCGTTCGCGGACGCGCTCGCCAAGCGGCGCAGCTAAGCCTTCCGGGCGCCAAGCTTATCCCGCGCCTTAGCCAGCGACTCCGAAAGCGCTTTTCCGATCGGTCCGCCGTCCCCTTTCATCTCGTCGCGGACGAGGGCGTTCATGGCTTCGATGTGCAGGGCCACGACCTGCATCTGGGCCGCCGTCGGCTCCTTCAGGTTGATGATGAAGCTGTTGAGGTGATGGGCGAATTCCGACAGCAGATCGTATCCGAACATCTTGCCCAGGTTCATGATCCCGTCGGAGATCTTGAAGACGCGCCGGATATGGACGGATCGGTTCGCCGGATCGGCGACCGCCTGCTTGAAGGCTTCCTGAAGGTCCGTCAGGTCGATGCGCGTCTGCACCTGGTGGGCTTCGGCCATGCGGCCGACATGGGTGGCGGCGCGTGAGAGCGCGGCCGGATCAATCCGGCCCGGCTTCCCATCGGACGACCCGCCCACCTTTTCGCGCAGCTTGTTCGGCCGCTGGATGATCTCGACCCGCGGCTTGTTCGGATCGGTCATGCCGCCCCCTCCTCCTTGACCGGTTCATCGGTGTCGAGCGCTTCGATCACCATGTGGTCACCCTCGTCGACAAGATGCACGTCCTCTGGCCGCATCTGGCGCTTGTCAGGCCCGTCATAGGGCAGCGTCTGGCGGCGGCGGTCCGGCCCGAAGTAGTCGGGCGCCCTGATGAAGGCCCGCGGCTTGTCGATGACGGCAAGCAGGCGGGAGGCGACGCCCATCACGGACATCGGCTTCGCCAGATATTCGGTTACGCCGGCGTCGCGCGCGTCGGTCACGGCCTTCCTATCGGCCTCACCGCTCATCATGACGAAGGGGATGAACTTCACCTTCTCGCTCTCGTGCGAGCGGACGTAGCGGAGAAGGTCGAGGCCGCTGCCTGGCTCCATCAGATGGTCGGCGAGGATGATGTCCACCTCGCGCCCGTCGCCGTGCATCTGCGCGGACACCTCGAGAAAGGCCTCGGCCTCCTCCCCACTCTCAGCCTGGAGGATCTTTCCCACCCCCAACGCCTTGAGGATGGTCACGAGGATTGAGCGCACGAACCGGTTGTCATCCGCGACCAGGATGCAAAGGGTTCCGAAGCTGTAGAACTTGTCGCTGGACTGACGTTTCGACATGCGTGCTGGGAGCCACCCTGGCCACGGAGCCTGAACAGGTTAACCCACCGGGCCCGCCCGTGCCACCAACGGGCTACACCCTGAGCTCGACAAAGGTAAACCCAATTGTCGCCTGCCGACCGTATCGATCGGCTGGACGGTCGGCGGCAACTGTGACCGGAAAGGCACAAATCGAAAAAGCATAAAGATATATCATCCTGTCTATGTTCCGCTTGCTTGAACCCGGCGGGATCGGGGGATAGCCTAAAATTGAGAATAAGAGACGCGTCGTCCGGGCTTTGGGGGAACTGGGCCGGGACTGGCGTCGGAATGACAGGGGGATGACGTGATGGCCTATCGGACATATCGGGCGAAACTTCTGATGTCGGCTGCCGCGGCCGTCGTCACGCTGGCCGCAAGCGCTCCGGCGCTTGCCCAGATCGAGGAGATCGTGGTTACCGCGCGCAAGAAGGAGGAAACGCTCCAAAGCGCGCCCATCGCGGTTACAGCCTTCACCGGCGAAGTGATCGCCCAGCGCGGCATCACGGACCTGAACGATCTGGCCCGGTTCACACCCGGCCTGTCCTTCTCCCAGGCTTTCGGCCGCTCGACCGACCGCCCCGTCATCCGCGGACAGTCAAACGTGCTGGCGGGCGTCCAGTTCGGCGTGGAGTCCGGGACCGCCTATTTCGTCGACGGCATCTACTATCCGGGTGACATCCAGAGCTTCGACCTGAACCAGGTCGAGCGCGTGGAGGTCATCAAGGGTCCGCAGTCGGCGCTCTACGGCCGAAACACCTATGCGGGCGCCATCAACTACATCACGCGCACGCCGACCAACGAGTGGCAGGGCAACGCCAAGCTGCTGCTGGCCGAATATGACGAGCGGGAACTCGCGGTCGGCATCCGCGGCCCGCTGGTCCAGGACAAGGTGTTCCTGGGACTGAACGCCCGCTACTTCGAGTATGGCGGGCAGTACACGAACCAGCTCACCGGCCAGAAGGTCGGTTTCGAGGAGAGCCGCTCTGTCGCCGGCACACTCTATTGGCGGGCGTCTGAGAATTTCTCGGCCCGCCTGCGCGCCCAGTACGCCCGTGACGATGACGGGCCGCTGGCCCTGTTCCTGCTTCCGGCGAACGAGCTGAACTGCCGCCCGGGCTTCCGCTCGCCCTTCTACCGGATCGGCGGCGTTCGGGTGAGCAACAACCAGAACCAATACTATTGCGGCGTGATCCAGCCGCGTCCCGAACTGGTCCAGCTGAACACGGATCCGCTGGCGGACGGCACCCGCGACGGCACCGCGTTCGACGGTGTCGAGAACACCCAGTACCTCTCCAGCCTCGCGCTGGACTACGATGTCGGCGGGTCCGGCTATGTGTTGACGTCGCTGACGGGCTGGCGTTGGAACGAGAACCTGTTCGGCACGGACTCCGACCATTCCGACGCGTTCGTGGCCGCTGGCCCGCCCACCGTCGAGCCGCTGTTCGCCAACACGAACCGCAATCTGACGCGTGACTGGTCGCAGGAGTTCCGGATCGCCAGCCCGACTAGCGACCGACTGCGCTGGCTGACCGGGGCCTACTACTACTATCAGCGGGATGAGGAGGTGGACATCACCTACGCCTCCGGTCCCAATGGCTTGCCATTCGGCTCCCCCGGTTCAAACTTCACGACGACCGAGAACACGGCGCTGTTCGGTCTGGTCACCTGGGATTTCGCCGAAGGCTTCAGTGCTACGGCCGAAGTGCGCTGGGCGGTTGAGACCAAGACCCGCCAGGACTTCGGAACCGCAGGCGCCGTCACCTTCAACGGTGAGGAGAAGTATCAGAGCGTGACGCCGCGCTTGACGCTCGATTATCAGGTGAACGAGGACCTGCTGTTCTACGGCATCTACGCTCAGGGCGTGAAGCCAGGCGGCATCAACGGTGCCGTGGGCATACCGGTCGGCTTCCCGTTCTATGAGCAGGAGGAGTCCGACAACTATGAGCTGGGCGTGAAGTCCACCCTGTTCGGCGGGCTCGTGCAGGCCAACCTGGCGCTCTACTGGATCGAGGCGGAGAGCGTGCAACTCACGACCGCTCTGCCCTCCCCGACCGGTGGCGCCATCACCTCCATCGCGACGAACCAGGGCGCGGCGGAGATCAAGGGTCTCGAAGCCGAACTGAACGCCGCTCCGGTCGAGGGGCTCGGCCTGGGAATCAGCTATTCCTGGACCGATGCCACCTTCACCCGCGGCTGCGACGACTTCGAGTACGTGCTGAACTCGGGCGGTCGTCTGATCCCGCCCGGCTACAACGGGCCCCTGTGCGACATCAGCGGCAAGCGCCTGCCGCTTGGCTCGGAGCACAAGTTTAGCGCCAACGCGAACTGGACGGCTCCGATCAACGATCGCTGGAGCTGGTACACCGGTGCTGACTACACGTACGAGTCCAGCAAGTACGTGCAGGTTCACAATCTGGCGGAAACGGGTGACACCCACATGGTCGGTGCCCGCCTGGGCGTGCGGACCGACAACTGGCAGCTCCAGCTGTTCGGTCGCAACCTGCTGGACGAGGACTCGATCCCGCTGGCCACGCGCTGGTTCGACCTGCGGCACGGGTTCGCGCCGCGGAACATCACCCCTGCCCAGTTCGCACTGCGACCGGACACGGGCCTGCCGCGCGCCTTCTTCGCGGCATTGCGCAAGGGGCGGACCTTCGGCATCGAAGCCCGCTACACCTACTGAGTCAGGTCGGAGACGGGCACGCGAAGGGGGCTGGACCGCTGGGTCCAGCCCCCTTCCGTTTCAGGCGATGTCACTGGCGCCGGAAAAGGTAGTCGCCGTCCGGCGGCAGCTGGAAGACGACGGTCCCGTCGTCCAGCCGACCCGCTTCCCGGTATGCGAAGCCTTCAGGAGTGACGCGGATGACGGCCGACAGTTCCATGGTCCGCTGGGTGCGCTGGGTGACAATCCGGCAACCGGCGGGAATCGCGGCTTCCGGTGCGCCGTCGATCTCACGCCAAGGAAGGTCACACTGCTCGGGGTAGGCCACGAGGTCTTCGAGGGTGAGCATGGCCATTCGGTCCGGACGCAGTTGTGCGTCCACCCAGTCGGCCGGGCTCCGGAAACCGAAGAACTTCATCCGGGCACCCCCGCCCGGAACCTCGACGAAGCTCCAGAGCCGCTGCCGGGTGACTTTGCCGTCCGGCCCGCCGTCCCGCCATTGCAGATAGATCGTCCGCCCCGGAAGTGCTGGAACCGTCACGGGCACCATCAGGGCGTGGAGCCTCCCCGAGGGCGCTTCAGGCCCCGCCGCCGGGTCGGCAACGAAACCGCCGCTAAAGCGGGAGGCGACGGTTTCCGCCTCCAGGACCGAACCGGCAACGGCCGCCCCCGACCAAAGCCATGCGGCCGACACCAACGCGACGGTACGCATGGTCAGGCCTTCTCCAGGATCTCGAGGGCGGCGCGCTCGCCGGATTCCATCGCGGCCTCCATTCCATTGTTCAGCACGGCCGTATGTTCCCCGGCGAAGTGGATCCGGCCCAGAGGCAGCGCCATTTCGTGCGCGAACCGTCCGATCTGGCCCGCCTGCCACTCCGCATAGGCGCCACCCGCGAAGGGATTGCGCTGCCATGAGTTGATGCCGAGCGGTCGGACGGCTCCCTTGGTCGCGGGCCGTATGGCCGCCAGCGTGTCGACGACCCAGGCGAGCGCCGCCTTGGGCTCCATGCGGTCAATGGGGTCGGCGCCGCGCCCGTTCAGCCAGACAGTGAGGCGCGTCGGACGCTCACCCTCGTATCCGGTGGCGAAGACGCGGTCGAGAGGTCCGTCCGTCCACATGGTCGCGGGCATGCCGTCGCGATCCCAGTACGGCTCGTCGATGCCGAGATGGACCTGTGTGATGCGGGTATACTCCAGCTCCCGGATGGCGGCGGCCTGCGCCGCCGGCGGCGCGGGTTCCAGCCTGATCTTGCGGAGCTGGGTCATCGGCAGGGTCACCACGGCGAACCGGGCCGAGTGGCGGGTCCCATCCCGGGTAACCACTGCCACTCCGCCGGAACCTGCCGAAATCGCCTTCACCGGGGCGTTCACGACCACATCCCCCTTCAGCGCCGACGCCATTGCTTCGGTAAGGCGGCTGTTGCCGCCCGCCACATTGAAGGTTTTCGGGCTGTCCTGGAACGTCCGGAACGTCAGGCTGCGGAAGATGTGCAGCGGCGACACCGACCGCACGTCGTTGAAGTTGGCGTTGGCATCGATCAGTTTGAGCGCGGCGTCGTCCAGGCCGCGAGCATTGAGCCAGTCAGCCAGGGGAATGTCATGGACGGCATGGGCCGGATCCCGCCACGCCTCCAGGTCGGTGAGCGGATTCGCCTTTCCCATCACCCCGAACAGAAGCTGTGCTGGCGGCATGGCCCTGAACGGTCCCTGGACGGCGTTCGCGGGCGATGTCGGCCAGTCCTGCGGCGCTACGAACGTGCCGCCGATATGGTAGACCATGCCGGCGCCCCGCCCGGGACCGGTCGAAGCCTCTAGCTTCAGGCCGAGTTCCTGGGCGACGGCCATCACTCGGGCGTAACGTTCGCCAATCTCTGTGCCGCCGCCCTCAGGCTTGCCTGGAATGTCATCGAGGGTCATGACGCGCCCGCCTGCGCGTCCGCTGCCCTCAAGGACGCGGACGGTCAGACCGCTCTGTTCCAGCAGCCGCGCCGCGTAAAGACCCGACAATCCGGCGCCGATGACGATGACATCGGGTTGCGTCCGCGCAAGCAGCGGTCTCGGCGCAATCGCGCCTGCGGTGGCGGTCAACGCCGCCCCGCCCGCCAGCTTCACCATCGCGCGCCGGGTCAACCGCATCCGATCCCCCATCGGAAGGAACTTGTCCGGACCAATGCTGAACCAGCGCGCCGGTGCGGGCAAGCGCGGAGACTTGACGGGCATCTGCCGGTCCTCGCCGATCTTAACGTCTCGGTTACCGTCCACCTCGTAGGCTGATCGAAATCGCCTGGATTTCCCGAAAGGCCCCTCCGATGCCCATGACCGAGATCGGCTCCAACGACAAGACGCACGACGACACGATCGAGCGGACGTCGATCGTCATGTACGGGCTGCTGGAGCAGCTCGAGGCGGTGCTGGCAGCGCCCAAATCTTCGGACGACGTCAATCTGGGGATGCTGATGGGGCTGGCGATGTATCTTGACGACAGGATGGGGCCGTTCAGGGCTGAACGGCTGATGACGGCGGCGCCGTCGATCATCCTGAAGACCGATGCCCATGTGGTACGGGAGCAGATCGAGCGTTTCCTGCCGGTCTTGCGGGCCTTTGGGGACCATCTCACCAACATGGACGCCCCAGGCCCGGCGCACGCGCCTGTCGGCTGAGCGGTCGCAGTCCGGGGCTGTCACTACGCCCGCATCGCGCCTATATCCATGGCTGACGCAGATCCCTGCCGGGATGCAAACGGCAAGGCGCTCCCATGGACTGGTTCAGCATCGTCATGACCGGCACCGTCGCCGGTTTCGTTCTGTTCCTGCTGCTGGGGCTCACCGCCCTGGTCGGCTTCCGTCGCCTGTTCCGCCATGATGCCGGAACCGGCCGTGGAGCGAGGACGGTCCGTCAGCTTGGGGATGCCATCGGTGCCCTTCAAAGGCACGCGAACGAGACGCGCGCGCAGATGCAGACGCTGGCGCGGACACAGAAGCGGATGGCCGAGGAGCTCGAAGCGTTGCGGGAGCGTGTCGGCGATGGCACGGGACACTCTGACCATTCCGGCCCGCCGCGCCTCCTGCATTAGGCCGGTACCATGCCAGAGCGGAGCCAGCCCATGGGTGCAGTGGACGAACGGCGCCGCTGGAGCGAGAGCGCCGACGCCTGGGGGCGCTGGGCCGAGCAGATGGCCGAGCCGGCGGATCGGATCAATTGGCCGCTTCTGGACCTCGCGGGCGTCAACACCCAAGACCGTGTGCTCGACCTTGCGACGGGGGCGGGAGAGCCGTGGCTCGGTATCGCCGCCCGCGTCGGACCCGGCGGCTTGGCGGTCGGCAGTGACCTCGTGCCAGCCATGCTCGCCCATGCCGCAGCCCGCGCCCGGGCGAAGGGCCTGCCGGAAAGACTGACGGCCGCGGACATGGCCCGCCTGCCCTTCGCCGATGGAACGTTCGGCAAGGTTGTCTGCCGATTCGGGCTGATGTTTGTTTCCGACCCGGTGGCGGCGGCTTCGGAGATGCGCCGCATCCTGCTGCCGGGGGGTGTGGCGGCTTTCGCCGTCTGGGGTCCGCTGGCCGAGAACACGCTGTTCGGCGAGATCCTGTCGACCCTGGACGCCCGGCTTGGCCCCGATCCCTCCGACCACCTGGCACCGCTTTTCAGGTTCGCGACGGAGGGGGCGCTGACGTCAACACTGGCGGCGGCCGGCCTGAGGAATGTCGTAGAGCAGTCGCTCCGCCTCGACCAGCGCGTGCCGGCGGACCGCCCCTTCTGGCGGGCGACCCTGGAGATGGGTTTCACCCCCCGGCTGATGGCCTTGCATCCGGCCGAACGCGCAGCCGTGGAGCAGTCCATCGCCGATCGCTTCGCCGCGCTGGCGGAGGCCGATGGGTGCGTGCCGGTGGCGATGCATGTGCGGCTCGCCCGCGCGTTGCGCCCCTGAAGCGTCGCCGTCGGATGCCGAATGAAGGGAGCCGGCCGCTGGAACGCCGCGTCGCAACCCACCCGCGCCTCGGACGTTACCCGCTTGTCCAAGCCCCGACACCGACCATATGTCGCGGCGCGATATGCCTGCCGACCAGATACCAATATGGGCGGTAAGGTTATTGTGATCGTTGTCCACAAAGGTAAATCATGATCGACGTGCGTGTTCTGTGCCTTGGCGTGCTCAGCCGGGGCGACGCTTCCGGTTACGAAATCCGTAAGGCGTTCGAGAGTGGTCCCTTGAGCCTCTTCAGCGACGCGGGCTTCGGTTCCATCTACCCTGCGCTGCGCCGACTGCTGGAGGACGGCATGATCGTCCTTGCCGGCAAAGGAAGCGACGCGCGGCCCGACAAGAAGATCTATCGGATCACGCCGCAGGGCCGTAACTACCTGCTCCAGGCGATAAGCCGCTCGCCGGCACCCGACAAGCTCCGCTCGGAGTTCATGTTCACCCTGTTCTTCAGCCACCTTCTGCCCGCGCGGCAGGTGGACCGTCTCGTCGCCGAACGCATCGACGACCTGCGTGAGACGATCCAGGAACTGGAGCGCTGTGACGCGGAACACAGCGGTCCCGCGGAAAAGTTTGTAAACGGGCTTGGTTTAGCTATTCATCGCGCCGCCGCGGCATATTTGGACGAACATCGTCACGAGCTTGCGGCCGTCACTAGACTCGAACCGAAAGTGGCTGAGTAGCCGCAGGCGGAGGTCTTGTGGACTGGGGCGCAACCCGGTCGAGAGGCATGTTCGAGGATGAAGTCGTCTTACAAGGTCGCCCTCGGGCTGGCCGTCGTCTCCGCACTTTGGCTTGGCAGCGGCCTGCTCGGGATCGGCAAGGCTGATGACGCGCCACAGGCCGGTGCGGCTGAGGAACGCGAACTCTTTGCCGTTCGTGTGGCGGACATGACAGCCCAGCCGATGGTGCGGGAAGTCATCATCAATGGCCGCACCCTGGCGAACCGAACGGTCGACCTTCGCTCCGAGATCCGGGGACGCGTCGAGGAGGTCCTGGCGCAGCGCGGGGCCAGTTTGAAGGCGGGCGACCCGGTCGTCCGCATCGCTGTCGAGGCGCGGAGGGCGGAGCTTGAAGAGGCGCGCGCCAACCTGAACCTGCGCCGCATCGAGTTCGAGGCGGCCCAAAAGCTGGCGGAGCGGGGCTTCAATTCGGAGGTGCGCCGGGCCGAGGCCAAGGCTCAGTTCGAGGCGGCCCAGGCGCGTCTGCGGCAGGCAGAGCTGCTGATGGAGAAGACCACCGTCAGCGCCCCCTTCGACGGTATTCTGGACGCCCGCCCGACTGAGATCGGCGATTTCCTGGACGTGAACGACCTGGTCGCGACCATTGTCGATCTCGATCCGATCCGCTTCGTCGCCTTCGTGACCGAGCGCAACGTGACGGAACTGAGGGTCGGAGCGCCGGCAAAGGCACGGGTATTCGGCGGCAATGAGATCGAGGGCACCATCACCTTTATCGCGGCCCAGGCCGAGCAGGAGGCCCGCACCTTCCGCGTCGAGGTGGAGGCGCCCAATCCAGGCTACGGCATCGTCGCCGGCCTGACGGCATCGCTCAACCTCCCCGTAGCCGAGAAGCTCGCGCACAAGATCAGCCCCGCCGTGCTGACCCTCGACGACAAGGGGGCCATCGGCGTGAAGACACTGACGCCTGATGACATCGTCACCTTCACCCCGGTGCAGATCATGGGCAGCGCGCCCGACGGGGTATGGATCGGCGGACTCCCGGATCGCGTGCGTCTGGTGGTCGTCGGCCAGGAATTCATTGTGGCCGGACAGAAGGTTAAGCCGGTCCCCGTCGACGGGGGACTGTCATGAACGGCATGATCAGCTGGGCGATCTCCCGCTCGCGGATGGTGATCGCCCTCTTCCTGCTGCTGATGCTTGGGGGCGTGTCGGCGTACATCGCGATGCCCAAGGAGGCGGCGCCGGACATCAACATCCCGATCATCTACGTCTCGGTCTCCTACGAGGGCATCAGCCCCGAAGACTCCGAGCGCCTGCTTGTCCGCCCGATCGAGCAGGAAGTTCGGACGATCGAGGGTCTGAAGGAGCTTCGGGCCACGGCCTATCAGGGCGGGGCGAACGTCGTCCTGGAGTTCGAGGCGGGCTTCGATGCCGACAAGGCCCTGGACGATGTGCGCCAGAAGGTCGATCTCGCCCGCCCGGAACTGCCGGACGGCGTGGACGAGCCGCGCGTCAGCGAGGTGAACTTCTCATTGTTCCCGGTCGTCGTCGTCACGTTGTCCGGCGATGTCCCGGAGCGCACCCTTCTGAGGCTCGCGCGCGATCTGGAGGACCGGATCGAGAGCATGCCCGAGGTGCTGCAGGTCGACATCGGCGGCAACCGGGAGGAACTGGTCGAGATCATCATCGACCCGATGCTGCTGGAGAGCTACGGCGTCAATCCGAACGACGTTATCAACGTGTTCCGGCGCTCCAACCGGCTGGTCGCGGCGGGCAACCTGGACACCGGTGCGGGTCGCTTCGCGGTGAAGGTGCCCGGCCTCTTCGAGACGGTCGAAGACGTCTGGAACATGCCGGTCAAGGTGGACGGCGATAGCGTCGTCCTGTTCCGCGACATCGCGGAGGTGCGGCGCACCTTCAAGGACCCGCAGGGCTTCGCCCGGGTGAACGGGGAGCGCGCGGTTGCGCTGGAGGTCACCAAGCGCACCGGCGAGAACGTCATCGACACGATCGAGAAGGTCCGCGCCGCCGTGGCCGAGGCGCAGCAGATGTGGCCGTCCGCCGTTCGCGTGTCGTTCAGCCAGGACCAGTCGAACGAGATCCGGATGATGCTGTCGGATCTGACGAACAATCTGATCAGCGCGATCCTCCTGGTCATGATCGTCTGCATCGCGGCGCTTGGCGTGCGGACCGGCCTGCTGGTCGGCGTCGCCATCCCCGGCTCGTTCCTGACCGGACTGCTGGTCCTGATGATGATGGGCCTCAGCATCAACAACATCGTGCTGTTCAGCCTCATCATGGTCGTCGGCATGCTGGTCGACGGCGCGATCATCACGAACGAATACGCCGATCGGAAGATGTCGGAAGGGCTGCATCCGCGTCAGGCCTACAGCATGGCGGCGCAGCGGATGGCGTGGCCCATCATCACCTCCAGCGCCACCACCCTCGCCGCCTTCATGCCCTTGCTGTTCTGGCCGGGTGTGGTCGGCGAGTTCATGAAGTTCCTGCCGATAACCCTGATCGCCACGCTGTCCGCCTCGATCCTGATGGCGCTGATCTTCGTGCCGACGCTCGGCTCGGTCTTCGGCAAGGCGGGTGCCGCCGATCCGGAGCTTATGAAGGCCCTGGCGGCGAGCGAGTCCGGGAATCTGCGTGACCTGCGCGGCACGACCGGCGCCTATGTCCGCCTGCTGGATCGCCTCTTGTCCCATCCGGGCAAGGTCGTCGGGATCGCCTTCGGCAGCCTGTTCCTCGTCTGGACCTGGTACGCGACGCACGGCAACGGCGTCGAATTCTTCCCCGAATCCGAGCCGCAGGTCGCCACGGTCATGGTGCATGGCCGGGGCAACATGTCCGTCTGGGAGAAGGACACACTGGTCCGCGAGGTCGAGGAACGCGTGCTGGAGTTCAGCGCGGAGTTCAAGAGTGTCTACACCCGTACCATCGGCCAGAGCACGGGCGGCGGCGGCGGCGGCTTCGGCGGCGACCAGGCGGAGGATGTGATCGGGCGCGTGGATATCCAGTTCAAGGACTGGGACGAACGCCGGCCCGCCGACGTGATCCTGGGCGAGATCGCGGCGCGCACGTCCGACATCGCCGGCATCATCGTCGAAACCCGCAAGCAGGAGGACGGGCCGCCCGTCGGCAAGCCCGTCCAGTTGGAGCTTTCGTCGATCTATCCGGACCGGCTTGACGACGCCGTCGCGCATGTGCGGCGCGGGCTTGAGGAGGTCGGCGGATTCGTCGGCATCGAGGACACGCGTCCCCTGCCCGGCATCGACTGGGAGATCCAGGTCGACCGTGCGCAGGCCGCCAAGTTCGGCGTCGACCTGACGGCCGTCGGCGACGCGGTGAGGCTGGTGACCAACGGCCTGATTCTGGAGACCTATCGCCCGGACGACAGCGATGACGAGATCGACATCGTCGCCCGCTATCCGGAGCAGTACCGTTCGCTTGAGCAACTCGACAAGATCCGCCTGCCGACCGAAGCGGGTCTGATCCCCGTCAGCAACTTCATCGAGCGGACGCCCGAGCCCACGATCGGCAGCATCAACCGCGTCGATGCGCGGCGCGTGATGGAGGTGAAGGCGGATGTCCCTCCTGGCGTCCTGCCGGCCGAGAAGCTTGAACAGCTGAAGGCATGGATGGCCGCCAACCCGCTCGATCCGACGATCAGCGTCGCCTTCAAGGGCGAGGACGAGGAGCAGCGGGAGAGTATGAGCTTCCTCTCCCAGGCTTTCGGTGTCGCCCTGTTCCTGATCGCCGTCATCCTGATCGCCCAGTTCAACAGCTTCTACAGCACGGCCCTGATCCTTTCGGCCGTGATCATGTCGACCGTGGGCGTGCTCATCGGCCTGATGATCACCGGGCAGCCGTTCGGTGTCATCATGACCGGCCTGGGCGTGATCTCGCTGGCGGGCATCGTGGTGAACAACAACATCGTGCTGATCGACACGTTCGACCGCCTCAGGAAGTCGTCGCCGAACACGCGGGAGGCGCTGCTGCGCACGGGGGCACAGCGCCTCCGGCCGGTGTTCCTGACCACGGTCACGACCGTGCTCGGCCTCATGCCCATGGTGTTCCAGACGAACATCGACTTCGTCAGCCGGGAAGTCGCAGTGGGCGCGCCGTCGACGCAGTGGTGGGTCGGCTTCTCGACGGCGATCGCCTTCGGGCTGACGTTCGCGACGGTGCTGACCCTGATCGTCACGCCCTGTGCGCTGATGCTGCGCGGGAATGTCAGGGCTTGGCGTGAGCGGCGGCGGGGCGTCTCGTCGGCGGAAGCACCAGTGCCCCCGCAGCGTCCGCTGGCCGAAGCGGCCGAATAGGATCTTGGGACGGGAGCGGGACGATGCCTGACGCCGTGACCATCGACCCGGCGTCCTGGCGTCCGCCGGCCCCCGTCCCCCGCCCGCATCGCCTGTCGCGCTGGAGCATGCTCCGGCGCGTTGGCGACGACCTGCTGGCGACTTGGTCCGCCCCGGCGTTCGATGCCTCCCTTCTGACATGGCGGATGTTCGGCCATGACAGCGTCCTGGTGAACGACCCGGCACTGATCCGCCATGTCATGGTCGACAGTCAGTCGGTCTATTGGAAGAGCGTGATCGCCCGCCGTCTGCTTGGCCCCGGTGTCGGCAACGGGCTGTTGCTCAGCGAGGGGGCGGTGTGGCAGCGCCAGCGACGCACCCTCGCCCCGGCCTTCACGCCGCGCGCCATCGCCGCGCTGGTTCCGACATTCGTAGCGGCGACGGACGACGCCCTGGCCGGCTGGCCGGCAGGTGGTGCCGGGCTGGTGGATGGGTTGCGCGCGGTGGAGCGCCTGACGCTCGACATCGCCGCGCGGACCATGTTCTCGACGGCGCTGGGACCACACCTCGACACCTTCGCCCGGCTGGTGGAAGAGTTCCAGCACAAGGTCGGGCGTCCCGATCTGCTGGACTTGCTCGCGGCGGGCGGCCTGAACCCCCTCCCCGATTTCCGCCGCGCCGGCTTCAAGGCGCGCTGGCGCCGGATGATCGACGGCTTCATCGCCGAACGGCAGGCGGCTCGCCATGCCGGAGACGGCGCGCCGCGAGACGTCCTGGACATCCTCTTGTCAGCGAAAGACCCGGACACCGGTGCCGGATTCACACACGCGGAAATCCGGGACCAAGTGGGGACGATGCTCGCGGCGGGGTTCGAAACCACCGCCATGGCCCTCTACTGGACCCTTTACATCCTTGGCTGCCGCCCCGAGACGCAGGAACGCGCCCGGGCGGAGGCGCTGGCGGCCGATCTGTCACCGGCCGCGGCTGGATCGGCGCAGGACGCGATGCCCTATCTGGTCGCGGTCATCCTGGAAAGCCTGCGCCTTTACCCACCGGCGCATACGGTCTCACGCATGGCGGTGGCGCCGGACCGCCTTGGTGACATCGACATCCGCCCGGGCACGACGGTGCTTGTGTCGCCTTATGTCCTGCACCGCCACCGACGGCTCTGGTCGGAGCCGGACGTGTTCCGTCCGGAACGCTTCCTTCCCGGAAGCGCCGAAGCTGACAGGCCGTACACATGGCTTCCATTCGGCGGCGGGCCGCGCATCTGCATCGGGATGGCGTTCGCCCGTGTGGAGATGGCGGTGGTCGTGGCCAAGATCCTGCGCCGCTACCGCCTGACGGTCCCGAACCCCGATGGTGTCAGGCCGGTGGGCAAGGTGACCATCGTGCCGGTCGGGGATACCGGTCTGCTGGTCCACCCCCTGTCCTAGCGCCAGGGCCCTAAGCGCGGGACCCGTCGTCGCCCGACGCGCCCGCCGGTTCGGTCGTTTGCTGCCCCGGCGCTTCCGCCGTAGCCGCTTGCTCCTCCGCCTGAGGCAGGTCGTCGCCGGTGAGCTTCGCCGCCTCCGTCTGCAGGCGGGCGTACTGGAGCGAACTGAATGGCAGGCTCGCGAGATAGACCAGCCCGATCACCGTCAGGGTGATCCACGTGGCGCTGGCGAGGCCGGCCGCGAGGAGGCCGACGCCGAGCAGGATGAACACCACATAGCGCTGCGGCACCCGTTGCCCTTTCAACGAGAATGTCGGCACCGCGCTGATCATCAGGACCGCCACCATGATCGTCCATGGCACCACGATCCAGGGCGTGTCCAGATAGCCCGGCCCGAGCTCCAGGGTCGCGATCAGGGGCAGAAGGGCAAGTCCGGCGGCCGCCGGCGAAGGCACCCCGGTGAAGTAGTTGTAGGCCCAGGGCGGCTTTTCGGCCGCCGCACCGAGGGCGGTGTTGAACCGGGCGAGACGCAGCGCGGCGCAGACCGCGAGCAGGATGGCCGCAAGCCATCCCAGGCTGCGCGCGTCCTGAAGCACCCAGACATAGAGGATCAATGCGGGCGCCACGCCGAAGCTGATCACATCGGACAGGCTGTCCAGTTCCTCGCCAAACTTGCTCTGCGCCTTCAGCAGCCGCGCGATCCGGCCGTCCAGCGCGTCGAAGACGGCGGCGACCATGATGGCGATGACGGCCGGGGCGAACTGACCTTCCAGCGCGAAGCGGATCCCGGTCATGCCGGAGGCCAGCGCCGTCAGGGTCAGGACGTTTGGAAGCAGCCGGTTGATCGTGAGCCCCGAAAGCCGGGGCGGCCGCCGCCGCCGGACGCGCCGGCCGAACACGCGGGGCGGCCGGACCATCAGCGGACCTCGCCGTGCCGGGCGGGCTCCGTCCCCGACAGGTCCGCCAGAACCGTCTCGCCCGCGATCGTCTTCTGTCCGACGCAAACCAGCGCCTCCGTGCCCTTCGGAAGATACACGTCGCAACGGCTGCCGAAGCGGATCAGACCATAACGCTCGCCACCCCGCACGGCCTGCCCCGGCTTGAGCTCGCAGATGATGCGCCGTGCGACCAGCCCGGCGATCTGGACGAAGACCAGATCGCGCCCGTCCGGAAGCGTCATGCGCACGCTCATCCGCTCGTTCGCGTCGCTCGCCTTGTCCAGCGCGGCGTTCAGGAACAGGCCGGCATGGTACTCGACATCCCGGACGGTCCCGTCTGCCGGTACGCGGTTCACATGCACATCGAACACGTTCAGGAAGACGCTGATGCGCGGCAGCCTTTCGTCACCCATGCCCAGCTCGGGCGGTGGAACCGCCTCGGTGATCATGGAAACGGTGCCGTCCGCCGGGCTGATCACGAGGCCGGGCTTGGTCGGCGTCACCCGATCCGGATCGCGGAAGAAATAGACGCACCAGGCCGTGAGCACGAGCCCGATCCAACCAAGCGGCGTCCAGAGCATGCCGAGCAGGGCGGAGACCACCGCGAAGGCGGCGACGAAAGGCCAGCCCGCTCGATGGATGGGCACGAGAACTGTCTTCAACGCGGTCATTGGGAACTCTGGTTCAGGCGTAAAACGTGGCGGGATATTAGACGGCGGGGGCGCAAACGCTAATCCTTTTAATGAAAAGGGCCGAACCGAAGGGATGCTTGGCCCTTGCAGGGGCGATTACTGCGAAAGGTATAGCTCCAATTCGGCCCCTAATCCGAGTTAACACGCGCCCCGTTTCGGCCCACAATTTGCCCTAACGATGGTCCCAAAGGGGGCCTTGGGAGGAACGGACCGGGATCACCACCATGACAAAAGCCCACGCACCTCCAGTAAAGTCTCTCCGGATCGTCATCGTCGAGGACGAGGCGATCATCGCGCTCGCCTTGCAGCAGGCGCTGAAATCCATCGGGCATGACATCTGCGCCGTCGCGGCGACGGCGCCCGAGGCGATCTCGGCCGCGGGCCAGCATCGGCCCGACATCGTGTTGATGGACATCCGCCTGCAAGGCGATCAGGACGGGATCTTCGCCGCCGAGGCGATCTGGTCGCGTTACCGTATCCGCAGCCTGTTCCTGTCCGCCTTCGACACCGCCTCCACGCATCTGCGGGCCCTGACCGCCCAGCCTTTGGGGTTCTTGGCGAAGCCCTACCGGCTGGACGAGCTGCGACGCGCCCTCGACGGTGTCGAGGCGCGAAGCCTGGCCTGTTGACGACGGGGATACACCGTTTATGACGGATGGCCGGCAGCCACCCGTCGATCCCCATGATCCCGCCGCTTCCCATCGATGCCGTCCTGGAGCCGTTGCTGGACCGCCTTCGCGCGGGGCCGAATGCCGTGCTCCAGGCGCCGCCGGGTGCTGGGAAGACCACCCGCGTCCCTCTCGCGCTGCTCGACCAGTCCTGGCTCGCCGGCCGCAGGATCGTCGTGCTCGAGCCGCGTCGGCTCGCGGCTCGCACGGCCGCACGCCGGATGGCGGCCGTGCTGGGGGAAGAGGTCGGACAGACGGTCGGCTATCGCGTTCGCCTGGACAGCCGGGTGTCGGCCCAAACACGGATCGAGGTGGTGACGGAGGGTCTGTTTCTCCGCCAGCTTCAAGGGGACGCCGGGCTGGAGGGGATCGGGGCCGTCCTGTTCGACGAGATTCATGAGCGGTCGCTGGATGGCGACCTGGCCCTCGCCTTCGGCCTCCAGTCCCAGTCGCTTCTGCGCGACGATCTGCGCCTGCTAGCCATGTCGGCGACCCTCGACGGGGCTCCGCTCGCGGCGCTGATGGGAGACGCGCCGATCGTCACCAGCGAGGGGCGCGCCCACCCGGTTGAAACACGCTGGGCCGAACCGCCGCCCGGCGAGCGGATCGAGGAGTGGACCGCCCGTGTCGTTCGCCGGACGCTGGCGGAGGAAACAGGGAGCATCCTGGTCTTCCTTCCCGGCGGCGGCGAAATCCGGCGCGTGGAACGCCTGCTGCTGGAGGGTCGGCTGCCGGCCGATGCCCAAGTCACGCCGCTTTACGGCGATCTAGCGCTGGACGCGCAGGACGCAGCCATACGGCCGGCCCCGGATGGGCGGCGCAAGGTTGTGCTGGCGACCTCCATCGCTGAGACAAGCTTGACGATCGAGGGGATCAGGGTGGTGATCGATTCCGGGCTTTCGCGGCTCGGCATGTTCGATCCTGGAACCGGAATGGGCCGGCTGGCCACGGTCCGGGTGTCGCGGGCGGGGGCGGATCAGCGACGGGGACGCGCGGGGCGGCTTGGCCCAGGTGTGTGCATCCGGCTCTGGAGCGAGGCGGCCGACCGCGCCCTGCAACCCTTCACCGCCCCTGAGATCCTGCGGGCGGACCTCGCCCCGCTCGCCCTGGAGCTGGCCGTGTGGGGGGTGGCCGATGTGGGCGAACTCGCCTGGCTCGACCCGCCACCGGAAGCCCCCCTCCAGCAGGCGCGGTCCCTGCTCCGGCAACTGGGCGCGTTGGACGATCTGGGCCGCGTGACGGACCACGGCCGGGCCATCGCGAACCTAGGGCTTCATCCACGCCTCGCCCATATGGTGCTGGCCGGCGCCGCGCGCGGTCACGGCCGGCTGGCCTGCCGGCTGGCGGCGCTGTTGGGCGAACGGGACCTGCTGCGCGGGCGTGGCCGCGATGCCGATCTTCGGCCGCGCCTCGACCTGCTTTCCGACCGTCCGGATACGGCCGCCGGAGTGGACAGGGCCGCCCTGCATCAGGTGCGCGAAACCGCCCGGCAGCTTGAGCGTCAACTGAAGGTCCGGACGGACCCGGTGGACAGTGAAGACGCGGGCATCGTCCTAGCCCTCGCCTATCCGGACCGGATCGGGCAGCGCCGTCCCGGGCAATCAGGGCAGTTCCGCCTGTCCAGTGGGCGGGGTGCCAGCCTGGACCCCACGGACCCGTTGGCGGCGGCCGAGTTCCTCGCGGTTGCGGACCTGGATGGACAGGGCGCCAGCGCCCGCATCTTTCTGGCCGCACCCCTGCGCCCCGGCGATCTCGAAACCGATTTCGCCGACCTGATCAGGCCGGAGGAGTTCGTCGCCTGGGACGCGCGGGAGGAGGCCGTCATGGCCCGGCGACGGCGACGATTGTTCGAACTCGTGTTGAAGGACGAGCCGCTCAACGCGCCGTCGAAGGACCGTGTGCTGCCAGCCATGCTGGAGGGCATCCGGCAGATGGGCCTGACGGCGCTGCCCTGGACGCCGGACCTTCAGGGCTGGCGGGCCCGCGTGTCGTTCCTGCGCAGGGCGGATCCCGACCGCTGGCCGGACGTGTCGGATACGACGTTGCTGGCGACGCTGGAGGACTGGCTGGCGCCATATCTCGACGGGGCGACACGCCGCGCGCACCTAGCCCGGGTCGACCTGTGTGCCGCGCTCACAGGGCGGATCGACTGGAACCGCCGCCAGGAGCTGGATCGGCTGGCCCCGACCCACCTTCAGGTTCCGAGCGGGTCCCGCATCCCAATCGACTACTCGGGCGACGAGCCGGTGCTTGCCGTCAGGCTGCAGGAGCTGTTCGGGCTTGCGGAGACACCGCGTGTGGCCGGCGGGCGGGTGCCGGTGCTGCTGCATCTGCTGTCGCCGGCTCATCGACCGGTGCAGGTGACGCGCGACCTCGCCTCATTCTGGGCGAACGGCTATCGCGACGTGAAGAAGGACCTCGCCGGGCGCTATCCGAAGCACTACTGGCCGGACGACCCCCTTGTCGCGGAACCGACGGCGCGGGCGAAACGGCGCGGGTCGTGAGCGCGCCGCCCCACGTCCCAATCATTCCGCCACGTTGTCAGCCACATAAGCACCCCGCCGGCCCATTGGCTTTTCCGGGCCGGTCGTCGTGTCGTGCGTCGTCTGGTGTTCCAGTTCGGCATCCAGTTCGGCGCCCAGCAGGATCGCGTAGGCGCCGAGATAGAGCCAAAGCAGCAGCACGATCACCGCCCCCATGGAGCCGTAGGTGGCGTTATAGTCGGCGAAGTTGCTGATGTAGATCGAGAAGGCGATCGATCCGACGATCCATAGAATCATGGCGGCTCCCGATCCCCAGCTCACCCATTTCCATTCCGGCCGCGCGCGGTCGGGCGCGTAGCGGTAGAGCACCGCCAGCGCGAAGGCGAGCGCCAGCGCAAGCAATGGCCAGCGCAGCAGCTGCACCAGCGTCTCAACCGTCTGCCCGAGCCCAAGGAACCCGATGATGGCCGGAAGCACCACGACAAGGGTCAGCGTGACGATCAGCAGCAGGATAAGGCCCAGGGTCAGGACCAGCGCCGTCAGGGTGAAGGTCAGGAAGCTTCGCCCCTCCTCCTCGTCATAGACGATGTTCAGGGCGGTCATCAGCGCCTTGACCCCCGCTGCCGCCGACCAGAGCGCGATGCCCAGGCTGAGCACAAGGCCGAAGCTGAGCGCTCCACCAGCCTGCCCCGCCAGCTCGCGCATCTGGGACACGAGCAGGTCCCGCGCCTGCTGGGGCAGTGCCGCGCTCAGACTTTCGATCTGACGCTCGATCTGGGCCGGGTCGGAGACGAGGCCGTAGATGGAGAATGTCGCCGTCAGGGCCGGGAAGATCGCAAGAAGGCACAGGAAGGCCACGCCTGCGGCGACGATCCCCACATTGTCGGTCGACGCTTCGGACCAGGTCCGCTTGAGCGTCTGCTTCCAGCCCGGCCAAGGGATCTCCCCCGGCGATGTGGCGTGGCGGCCCAGCTTGGCCTCATCGGCGTGGCTAGCCATGCTTCTCCTCAATGCGCGATGTTGCGCCCGTGCCGCCGAGCGCGCTCAGCCGGTTGCGGGATGGTTCGAGTTCGGCGAACAGCCGTTCGCCCAGGATCAGCCGGATGTCGTCCGGCAAGGGACAGCGCAGGGCCTGCCGGAAGCGGTCCAGCGTCACGCGTTCGGCGGCGGCGAGGGCCGCAAGCAGGGCGTCCGTGTCGCCCGCCCGCAGGAAGCGTTCCACACGCCTCCACTCGGGAACGACGTCGCCAGTCGGTTCATGCCCGTGTACGGCCGGCATGCCCCGTTCCAGCAGGGCCTGCTGGAGCAGCGCCGCCGTGTGGCCGCGCTCCATCGCCATGTCACGGAGCATGAGTCGTAGACGCTCTTCATCGATCGCCACCCCGGCCTGACGGAGCGCCTTCGCCCCCTGACGGGCGACGCCGATCAGATCGGAAACGAGGATGAAGACCGTCTCGTCGAACTCGTCGCGGGGGGGGCTCCATGAGGCCATGCCGGAACGCCCGCCACGCATCCAGCCCGCAAGCAGGACCAGGGCGGCCGCGCCGAACAGGACGAGCGGCAGCGCCCAGCGCGGGCGGTCGCTTGTCTCATGCGGCAAAGCCGCAGCGGCTTCGGACATGCTGCGTTCCCCGATCCCGGATGTCGGGGCTCAACATGCCGGTAAGGCAATGGTTCCTCTAGAAATCCGCTCAGTGGGCGTGCGGCTGGAGATCGCTCAACTTGGCGAGGAGATAGTTCAGGTCCTCCCCGCCGATCTCCTCGAACTGGGTGAGTATCCGCTCGAGCATCCGCCGGCGGTGGCGTTCGATATCCTGGTCGCCGCCATCGAAATCGGTCTCATGGGCCACATCGACCGCCACGCGCATCGCCGGATACAGCGTCGGCGGCAGCCCCGCCTTTTCGGCCAGCGGCTTCAGCCCCTGCCGTCCGGCGTCATGGATCAGCAGCCGGGCGTTCGTCACCGGGATCTGTGCCATGCTGGCCATCGCCGCCTCGAAGAACGGGAGGTCGCCGAGGCAGAGCGAGCGCAGGATCAGCGACGGGGTCAGCCGTCCGCCATGGCGCAGCTGTTCCACGAGGGCCATCAGCTCGTTCTCACCCGCCCCGCCAACGAGGGCGTAGGTCGCCCGTTCACGGCTCTGCAGGACGATGTCCGTGGCGAGGTCGAGCGGCAGCTCGTGCTTGGCAACGAGCTGGTCCCGCAGCTTCTCCGAAACCATCGCCACGAGGCGCTCAGCCACGGTCACCGGCAGCTTCGCGCGGTTCACCAGGGGCGTCTGGATCGCCACACTGGTCGGGAACCGGTCGAGCGCGCGGCCCATGGCCTTGGCGCTGACCTCCGCCCCCTCGTTCGCCATCAGGGCGGCGACGGCGGTTTCCGCCCCCTTCTCGACCAGCATATCGGCCACGCCCTCGGACACGGCGGGACGACGGGCCACCGCCGTTTGCTTCTCCGCAGAGCCGCTCTTGACGATCTCGATAAGGTCGGCGTCCGTGAGGACGGTCGAAACCTCGATGAAGGGTAGCGCGATCTCCTCGATATCCCGCGCCAGCGAAACGGCCACGTCATGCGGGATATGCGGGTTGGTCTTCAGACTCTGCGACAGGGCGGAGCGGACGCGCACGGCCACATCCTTGGCCATGATGCGGACGATGTCCTCCGCCAGCACCCGTTCGGACGCCGTCAGGCCAGCGGCGCCGAACTGCCCCGCCACCTTGGCGGCCATCTCGGCGCGTGTCTCGGGCGAAGAGTCGTTCAGCAGCCGTTGCACATCGCCGGGTGTCAAGTTCTCGGACATCGCCGGACACACCCTTCCATCGGGGACGAACGACGCCCCCACCGTCATCCATAAGTTTTAGTGCAGGAAGCCCCGAATTGCGAACGCGAAAATTCGGACACCTCAGCCGAGCGCCTGCGCCTTCCGGTCACGACGACGCGCGCGGCGCGCCGCGGCCTCGACCGAAGCCAGACGCTCCTCCAGGTCGATCCGAACCTCCGACGTGACCTCCAGCCCCCGATCCTCGAAGACATTGACACCCGGATGGCTGGCCGCATGGCGGGCGATGGTCACATCCCGCTGGCGCAGCAGGTCGACGATCTGCGGCTTGTAGAGACGCAGCAGCGCCGTCAGCCAGCGGTTGGCCGGCCAGGACGGGCGGGCATGATCGACCGCGAAGCCGTCCAACATGCGGATCACGTCCTCAGCCTGGTACCAGGTCTCCCCGGTGACCCAGCGGTTGGTGGTGAACAGCCGGATCGGCCGGCCCGCCTTGTCCATGGAGATGCCGATCAGGTGGGACAGGGCCCCATTGCCGTCTTCATCGACCTGGAGATCCGGAAGCGGCGCCGGCACCACCCCCGGCGGCATCCCGAGGGGCCGCATGAAGGTGTGGAAATGCCCATGCTCCCCGTCCACCCGCTCCTCCGGCGGATGGGCGTGGTAGTAGTACTGGGAATGGTATTCGGAATCGTAGACGTCGTTCGCCGGGTAATGCCGCCACTCGTAGAACGGCCCGGCTCCCCGCAGGATCTCACCAACCACATTGTCACCGGTCTTCGCCAGGACGCGGTTGCAGAGCGCGATCTCCCGCGCCGCATCCGCCAGCGTCTCCAGGTCTTCCAGCGACATGGTTTCCAAGTCGGCGACACCCGGGTCCGACGCGGAGACAGCCGATTCAACCGTGGAGGGGTAAGGCATCATGTCCATAATCTATATGGGGCCTTTAGCCCTGCAAAGCCGTTGTGTGCGACCCGCGTTGCGCGGCGGTTCGGCCCTGTCCAGGTGGGTACGCGCATCGGGCACGTCCAGCCCCGCCGCCGGCGCTTCCGGTAAACGCCGCATCCGCAAGAATGGCTCAAGCGCCAGGACGGTCGGGGCGCTCCGGCAGCGGGTCGATGGCGACGTTGGCGGCACCCTGCCTGAGCGTCCATTCGACGATCCGCCGCATGGCCACCCCCAAAGCCACATCGAAGGCCGCGATGACGTCGGCGAAGGCCGGGCTATTCGCCCGCACCTCCGCGTCGAAGGTTTCCGTCGCCACGATGTTGCGGCGGGGCATGCGCACCAGCCGTGACGCCATCCGAACCTTCGCCAGCGGGGCGGTGGAAGCGGGATCGCCGCCGCCATACTCCGCCTGGAAGTCGCGCAGATCGTTCTTCAGGATGAAATCGGCCCTGAGGCCGGTCGCCTCCCGCCCGACGGCGACGATCCGGTTGCTGTTCTCGAAGGATTCGACGAGCAGAAGCTGGATCATTTCCGGCGCGGTGTCGACCCAGCTGGCGGCCGCATAATAGGTGAGGCGGTTGGGCGCCTCCCCAAGCGCGATGCGCACGGTGTCAATGCCGGTGTTGGCTATTGGCGTCTCGACCAGGAGCTGCCAGTCGACACGCGGCAGGCCGGCGGCGAACTCCCGTGCCGGCGTCAGCGTGTAGAGGCGTGGCGGCGCGGGCTCCGTCAACAGCCGTGACGCGGCGCCACAGCCGGCCAGGGGCAGGAACGCGGCACTCAGCAGCAGGCCGCGGCGGACCGGGTCTGGACGTCGGGTCATTTCACCTCCACACCACCGGCGCGCCCGCCAAAGATCAGCTCCGACGGGTCGCGTTCCAGCCGGCTGGTCACGCGCGACAGGTTGGCCGCCAGATCCTGGAGCTGGGTGATCAAGGCGCCGAGTTCGAACAGGGTCTCGTTGGTGAAATCCCGGATCGGTTCGCGGTTCTCGGCCACCATGGCCCCCAACTGATCGGAGGTGGAGACCAGCGACGCCGTCAGCTTGTTGAGTTCACCCGCCGTCTTGGCCAGTTCGCTGGAGATCGTGCCGGCGTCGCGCCCCACCGATTCGACCGTCCGGTTGGCGTTCACGAGAAGGGTCTGCGCCTGCTTGGAAACCGCGTCCACCTCGCGCCGCAGATCGGCGACGAGCGCGTCGGTGCTCTTCAGCGTGCTGCTGGCGCCGGCCGTGGCCGTGGCGAGGTTGGCGAGCGTCTCCGCGAAGGCCTTCTGGTTCGCCTCGCCCAGGAAGGCGTTCAGGTTGTTGGAGATGAGGATAAGGTTTTCGATCAGGCGCGGCGCCTGGTCCAGAACCTCCGCGATCGAGCTGGGGCGCGACGCGATGACCGGAATGCCGTCCGCGACAGACCGGAGCAACGGCGCATCCTGGGAGCCGCCCGCGATCTCCACATAGACGCCGCCGGTCACGCCGACGGGCTCCAGCGACGCGATGGCGTCGGCCTTGATCGGCGTTTCCTCCGGCACCTCCACGGTGACCCGGACCCGCTCCACATTCTCAGGGTCGATCCGGATGTCAGTGACGGTCCCGACCGCGACTCCGCGGTACCGGACGGGGCTGCCCTCGACAAGTCCGGTGACGGTCCCGCTGAAGAAGATGTGATAAGGCTGCGAGGCGCGGTCGAACTGTATCTTCGCCAGCCAGACGACAAAGACGAACAAAGCCGCCACTAGCGCCAGGACGAAGGCACCGACGAGGGTGTAACTGGCCCTGGTTTCCATTCGCTACTCCTTGGCCGCCGCGGCGGCGCGGCCGCGCGGTCCGGTGAAATAGTCGCGGATCCAGGGATGCGGTTCCTTGAGGAGTGAATCTATCGTTCCCACGATCAGGCGCTTGTCGATCAACACGGCGATACGGTCGCAGATTGCATGCAGGCTGTCGAGATCGTGGGTAACCATGAAGACGGTCAGGCCAAGACTTCTGCGCAGGCCGAGGATCAACTCGTCGAAGGCCGCGGCACCGATCGGATCGAGGCCGGCCGTCGGTTCGTCGAGGAACAGGATCTCGGGATCGAGCGCCAGGGCGCGGGCGAGCCCCGCCCTTTTCCGCATGCCGCCGGACAGCTGCGACGGGTACTTGGCGGCGGCGTCCGGCGGCAGGCCGACCATGGCCACCTTCACCTGCGCGATCCTGTCGATGGTCGCGGCGGAGAGCCGCGTGTGCTCGGTCAGCGGCACCTTGATGTTCTCGAGCACCGTCAGGGAGCTGAACAGCGCCCCGTCCTGGAACAGCACGCCCCAGCGGGCCTGGAGCGCCACCCGTTCGCGTTCGGAGAGCCGTTGCGCGTCGCGGCCCAGCACCTCGATCTCGCCCGCCGCCGGGGACATCAGCCCCAGGATTTCCCGGAGAAGCACCGATTTGCCGGTGCCCGAGCCGCCGACTAGGCCCAGGATCTCCCCCTTCCGCACGTCGAGATCGACGCCCGCGTGGACCACCTGATCGCCGAATCGGGTGTGCAGTCCGCGCACGCGGATCACCGGCACCTCGCTGACGTCGACCGCGTCAGATGCCGAGGTACGAGAAGAGGATGGAGAAGAGCGCATCGAGCACGATGACCAGGAAGATGGAGACGACGACCGAGCGTGTGGTGAGCTGGCCCACGCTCTCGGCGCTACCGGTGACCTTGAGGCCCTCGTAGCAGCCCACCATCGCGATGACCAACGCGAAGACCGGCGCCTTGACGAGGCCGACGAAAAGGGTGGTGGTGTCCACCGCCAGCTGGAGCTGGCGCAGGAACTGTCCAAGCGTGATGTCCAGCGTGAAGTAGGCCATCAACGCGCCGCCGAACAGCCCGACCACGTTGGCGTAGACGCCCAGCAGCGGCAGGGCGACCATCAGGGCCAGGACACGCGGCAGCACCAGGACCTCGACCGGATCGAGGCCGAGCGTGCGCATCGCGTCCACCTCCTGGTTCACCTTCATTGTGCCGATCTGGGCCGTGAAGGCGGAGCCGGAGCGGCCGGCGACGATGATCGACGTCATCAGGATGCCGATCTCGCGCAGGATCGAGATGCCGAGAAGGTTGACCACGAAGATCTCCGCCCCGAACTGGCGGAGCTGGTCGGCACCCTGGTAGGCGAGCACGACGCCGATCAGGAAAGACAGGAGCCCGACGATCGGCAGGGCGTTCAGCCCCACCTGCTCCAGATGGAAAGCGAACGACGTCAGCCGGAGCCGCCCCGGCGAGCGCGCCACGCGCAGCATCGTCACCGTGACCATGCCGAGGAAGGCCAGCAGCTCAGCCCCGTCACGCAGCGCGTGGACGGTCGTCTCCCCCACCCGGTAGACCATGTCGCGGACCGGCTTGTGCGGCGGTCCCCCCGGACATTCGACATGGGCGGCCCGGCGCACGTCGCGCAGCAGCGCGCAGAGATCCTCGCGGGCGCCGACGACGGCCACGGTATGGCCCTCCGCGCGCAGCCGGTCGGCCAGGCCGTCGATCAGGAGGGCGCCGGCCGTGTCCAGCGCGGTCAAGCCGGACAGATCGAGGCAGACGGTGGCGCCCCGCCGGTCGGGACCCGTCCGGTGCACGTTGGATTCCAGGCGGGCCACGGCGGACAAGTCCCAACGGCCGCCGGCCGCCAGGACCCATTGATCGCCCTGCCAGGCGGTTTCCATCCAGCCTGGTTCCGATACCATGCCCATTCCGATCGGTTGGCCGCGCGGGTCCGTTCGCCCCATCCACTTGACAGGAAGGCCCGATGCCGGTCAACACCGGGACTGGAAAAGGCGAGGCCAGGACCCCGATGGACATCCGCCAGCATATCCGGTCCGTCCCGGATTTCCCCAAGCCGGGCATACTTTTCTACGACATCTCCACCCTGCTGGCCCATGCGGACGCCTGGCGCGAGACGGTGCGCCAGCTGGCCGAGGTCGTACGCCCGCACAAGCCGGACCTGCTGGTCGGCATCGAATCCCGCGGGTTCCTGACGGCGGCCCCGCTGGCCCTGGAACTCGGCGTCGGATTCGTGATGGTGCGGAAGAAGGGGAAGCTGCCCGGCCGTACGGTCCGCCACACCTATGACCTGGAGTACGGCACCGATACGGTCGAGATCCAGGACGACGCCATCCGGCCCGGCCAGCGCGTGGTGGTCCTCGACGACCTGCTGGCGACGGGCGGAACGATGGCGGCGGCCATCGCCTTGCTGCGCGAGGTGGGTGCCGACGTCCGTGCCGCCGCCTTCATCGTGGAACTCGCCTTCCTGAACGGCCGCGCGAGGCTGGACGTGCCGTCGCATACGCTGATCAGCTACGACAGCTGACGGTCAGGCGCCGCGCCCGATCTCGCTCTCGTGCCAGCGGGCGAGCAGGCGCCGCTGCAGCCAGGACAGGGCGGCGAAGATCAGGATGCCCAGCAGCGACAGGAGCAGCAGGGCGGCGAAGAGGCGCGGGATGTTGAGCCGGTTTCCGGACTCGACGATCCGCCAGGCGAGCCCGGACGCGGTGCCGGACCCCGCGACGAATTCGGCCACCACGGCACCGATCAAGGCGAGGCCGCCCGACACCTTGGCGCCGGCCAGGATATAGGGCAGCGCCGACGGCATCTGCAGACGCCACAGCGTCTGCCAGCGGCCGGCGCCATTCAAGCGGAACAGGTCGCGCAGGTTGGGGTCCACCGCCGTCAGCCCAAGCGTCGCGTTCGACAGGATCGGGAAGAACGCCACGATCCAGGCCAGGATCAGCAGGGCCAGATCCACCCGTTCGTACCCGACCCAGATGATCACCAGGGGCGCGATCGCCACGACGGGCGTCACCTGCAGGATCACGGCATAGGGATAAAGCGCCGCCGACAGGGTGCGCGACTGCGCGAACAGGACCGCGAGGCCGACGCCTGTGATCAACGCCAGAACAAAGGCTTGCAGTGTGATCTTCAGCGTCAGCCAGAGCGAGCCCAGCAGGAGCGGGTAATCCGCAACGAGGGCCCTTGCGACCGCGCTCGGCGCCGGCAGGACGAAGACCGGCACGTCCAGGGCGCGCACGGCCCATTCCCAGAGGGCGAGAACGAGCACGCCCAGCAGCAGCGGGGCCAGCCAACGCCAGATGCCGGCACCGGTCACGCCGCCACCTCCCCGCCCGCCATGCCGCCCGCCATGCCGGCCGAACGCGCGTCGGAGACGCGGCGACAGAGGGCGCCGAAGGCCGGCTCCGTCCGCATGGACTGCTGCCGGTGGTGCTGCAGGTCGATGGCGATGTCGGCGACGATCCGCCCCGGCCGCGCCGACATGACGGCGACACGTGTGGAAAGGTAGACCGCCTCGAACACGCTGTGGGTGACGAACAGGGCGGTGACGCCGGCCTCTCGCCAGAGGGCCAGGATGTCGTCGTTCAGCTTGAACCGGGTGATCTCGTCCAAGGCGGCGAAGGGCTCGTCCAGCAGAAGCAGCCGGGGCCGCGTGACCAGGGCGCGCGCCAGGGCAACCCGCATCCTCATGCCGCCCGACAGCTCACGCGGGTAAGCCGCTGAGAAATCGGCCAGCCCGACCCGTTCGAGCTGCTGCATCGCGCGCACACCGCCCTCCTTCCGGGGCACACGCGCGAGGTCGAGAGGAAGGCGGACATTGTCCAGCACCTTCGCCCAGGGCATCAGCGTCGGCTCCTGGAAGACGAAGCCGATCCCGCCCGACGTCGGCGCGTCGGACCAGTCCAGCCCGCCCGCCGACGGCGGGATCAGGCCGGCGACGATCCGTAGCAGGGTGCTCTTGCCGCAGCCGGACGGGCCGACGATGGACAGGAACTCCCCCGCTCCGACCGTGAGATCGACGCCGTCGAGCGCCTTGCGCCCATCGGGCCAGACGAGATCGAGCCCGGCGATGCGCAGCAACGGGGGGAATGTCGGCGGCGTCAGGGCTTCAGCTCCCGGCCATGGCCCTTGTTCACGAAGCGGAAATCCACGCCCGCCCGCCAGTCGAGATCGGCCGGATAGATGCCAAGGGACTGCATCTCCTTCGTGAAGGCGTCCCAGCGGGCCTCCGTCATGGCGCCGATCCCACCCTCGGCCGCGTCGCCGCTGTCGACGATGCCGTACTCGACCATCTTGCGGCGGGCGTAGTCCAGGGTGGCGTCATCCATCTCCGGATTGTCGCGCTTGATCAGGGCGTTCGCCGCCGACGGGTCGCCGTGAAGGTACTGGTACCAGCCCTCGATGCTCGCCTCCACGAAGGCCTGGACCACCTCAGGCTTCGTCTCGACCAGTTCCCGGCGGACCATGATGGTGGCGGCGTAGCTGAGATATCCGTTGTCGGCCAGCAGATAGACCTCCGGCTTCACGCCCTGCTTCTCGGCGGTGAAGGGCTCCGACGTCACGTAGCCCTGCTGGATCGCATCCTTGTTCACCAGGAACGGGGCGATGTTGAAGGTGTATTTCCGGATCTGGGAGTCCTGGAAGCCGTAGCGCGACTTCAGCCAGCGCCAGATGGTATTCACGGACGGGTCGCCGATATGGATCGGCTTGCCCTTCATGTCGGCCAGCCCGTTCACATCGTCGCGCGGGTGGGTCATCAGGATCCAGGGGTCCTTCTGGAAGATCGCCGCCACGGTGACAACCGGCGCCTTGGCCTCCACCAGATTGAGGGTGAAGAAGCCGCTGGAGCCCATGGCGGCGTCGATGGCGCCCGCGGCCAGGAGCTGCTGCGGGTCCATCCCCACCCCGCCCTGCCGCAGGGTCACGTCCAGGCCGCGCTTGGCATAGAGCCCGGCCGCAACCGCCTGATAGAAGCCGCCATGCTCCGCCTGGGCGCGCCAATCGGTCGCGAACACAAGCTTCTCCCGCGCCTGGGCCGCCCCCGTAAGCGCCAGGATGAGCCCGGCGACAAGCCCCAACAGCCCCAACCTCATGAATTCGGCTCCTTGAACCTGATGACCTCAAGCCCGACCGCGTCGCAGTCGGGGTAGACGTCCGGCTTCTCCGTCCGGACGCGCGCACCCAGGACCACCGGCGGTTCAAGGCAGATCGCCATGATGCCGTCCAGCAGGGTCTCCTGGAGATTGAAGTGCTTGCCCATGGCGAAGTCGGCGATGCGCCGGCGCAGGAAATCGTAGTCGAGCACCTGGTCGATCTCGTCCGCCTGGGGGCTGTGCGGCTTCAGGTACAGCTCGATGTTCACCAGCACCCGTTGGGGGGCGGCCCTTTCAAAATCGTGGATGCCGATCGAGCAGGTGAGGGCGTAGTCGCGCAGATAGATGGCGCGCGCCTCCCCCAGCTTCGCCAGCAGGCCCAGGCGGACGGCGTCGAGGCCGGGATTCATCGATCGTCCTCACGGATTTCGAACATGACGTCGCGGGCGCGCGGCTGCAGGTGCTGGCCCCCGTCGACGACGAGAAGATCGCCCCGGTAGCCCGGGGTTTCCAGGATGAAGCGCACGGTGCGCGCGATATCCGCCGCCGTCGAGCCGAGACCGAGGGGGGACGCGGCGTGGGCGCGTGCGAACTCCTCCTCCGTCTGGTCGTCGGACGGCAGCGTCAGGCCGGGGGCCAGACCATGCACACGGATGCGCCCAGCCCAGGTCAGCGCCAGCAGGCGCGTCAGCCCCTCCAGCGCCAGCTTGCTGACCGTGTAGCTGAAGAAGTCGGGGTTCAGGTTGACGACCTTCTGGTCGAGGATGTTTACGACGACCGGATCGCCCGCCGGATCGCAGTGCCGGGCGAAGGCCCGCGCCAGGAAGGCCGGGCCGCGCAGGTTCGTGTCCAGGTGGGCGTCCCAGCCGTCGGCCGTCGCCGTCTCCGCCGTGTCGAAGCGGAACAGGGAGGCGCTGTTGACCAGCGCCGTCAGGGAACCCAGCGCCTCAACCGCCCGCGCAACCAGCCTGTCCGGCGCGTCGGCGTCCGACAGATCGGCGCCGAACGCCTCGGCCCGCCCGCCCCGCGCCTCGATCAGGGCCGCCAACTCCTGCGCCGGGCCGGCGGAGCGGTTGAAGTGGATGGCGACGGACCAGCCATTGGCCGCCAGCTCCTCCACGATGGCGCGGCCGATCCGCTGCGCCCCGCCGGTGACGAGGGCGACCCTGTCGGGCACCTTGGCTGAGACGGTCGGCATGGGTCGGGCTGCGCGTTACCGGGACGGTCACCCGCAATATCATCCGCCCGCGCCGTCTGGAAAGTGCCGCCCGCCCTGCCCCCGGCGATTCGCGCCTCAGGCGAAATCCGCCGCCAGCCGGTCCGCGAGGCGCATCGTCAGGGCGACGAGGGTCAGCGTGGGGTTCGCATAGCCGCCGGTGGTGAACACGGAAGGGCCCGCGATATAGAGATTGGCGTAGCCGTGGACGCGGCTGTCGGCGTCGACGACTCCCCGCTTCGGGTCCGCGTGCATCCGGGTGGTGCCCATGTGGTGGAAGCCGCCCTCCATGTCCGGCCCCCAGTTCTCCGGCCCCTCGGTCACCCAGCCGTCGACCCTTACACGACCGAGCCCCAGGCGCCCGACCTCCTCCGCGATGGCCCGCGACATCACGTCCAGCGTCCGCTTGTCCTGTTCGTTCAGGCGCCAGTCGAGCGCGATGCGGCGCATGCCCAGCGCGTCCCGCTCGTCGACCAGGGTCACGCGGCTGTCCGGATTGGGGGCCTGTTCCGTGCGCAGGATGAAGCCCGGCACGGTCGGCCCGCCGAGCTTCTGCCCCCGCACGCGTCGGTAGGCCTGCCCCACCACGCCGTCGATATCGGCCATGACGGCGTAGAGCTTGTCGCCCAGGGCGACCGGCAGCTGGCCGGCCTTGACCGCGCGGTAGATGTCGCGCAGGGCCAGGATGCCGGCCTCCGGATCGATGCGGAAATCCAGGCTGGCCGACGCGTTCAGCACGCCCTCCCGCTCCTGCAGCGGGTGGCCGAGGGCGAGGCCGATCTGCATCTCGTGGTCGTTGAAGACGTGATAGCCGTAGCGGGCGAGGAAATCCGCCTCGTCCGCCGCCAGCAGCACGGTCGTGAAGGCGTGCGGATGCTCCATGAAGAACCGGCCGACCAGATCGTGGCGGTTGCCGATCCCGGCCTTCTCCACGCCGTCGGAGGCCAGCATCAGGCGGGGAACCTCCAGGGCGCCCGTCGCCAGCACATAGGTCCGGGCCTCCACCGTGCCGGTCTTGCCTTCGAGGTTCCTCACATCCAGGCGCGTCACGCTCGCCGCGTTCTCCGCCGCCTGGATGTTCGTGACGTTGCAGTGCAGGACCACCCGCACGTTTTCCGCCTTCTCCAAGGGCTCGGTGTAGCCGGCGGTGAAGGGGATCAGCGGGCTGACCTGCCAGGTGACGTTCTCCAGCTTGGCGGGGTCGAAGGCATCGAGCCGGATGCCGCGTTCCGGCCAGTGCGCGGCGTCGGTTTCCGCCCGGCCCATGTTCAGGAAGACCGCCGCCCGTTGATAGTAGGGCTCCAACTCCGCCCGGGTGATCGGCCAGCCGCTGTGGGGCACCCAGGCCCGCTCCCGGAAATCGAGCGCGTCCATGGCGATGCAGCGCCCGCCCCAGTGGTTCGTTGTGCCGCCGAAATAGCGCAGCCGCGACAGGTCGTTGTCGAAGTAATGGAGCCCGACGTTCGGACCGGCGTAGAGGTTCTGCACCGCCGGTTCGAACTCCCGGCCGCCCGATTCCAGGACCAGGATGTCGGCCCCCGTCTTGGCGAGTTCCACCGCGAGGGCGATGCCGGCGGCCCCGGCCCCGACGATGCAGATGTCGGCCTGGAGACGGGTCCCGTCGTCCATTTCGCGGAAATCGATGATCATGTCCCTGTCCGTCAGCGTTCGGGGGCGGCCCGGGCGTCCATCCGCCCCCGCGTGAACGCGGCGGAGGGGCGGATCGGTTCCGCGCGGCAGAATGTCCGCCCCGCACCGCGCCCTCCAAGGCGCACGGGCGCGTTAACCCATCAGACCTATCGAACGGGGTAAGGGGTCACGGGGACGGGAACAGGGGGTCGTGCGCCGCGATCTCCGCCACCAGATCGGCCAAGCCACGGGCCGCATGCTCCAGGACCGCCCGCCCCTTCTCCGCCGTCGCGGCGCGGGCGTCGCCGACGGCACCGGCCGGGTTCAGGTCCTGGGCGGCCCACCCGGCGGCGTGCAGGTGGAGCCAGCGGTTCGCCGCCGCCACGGCCGACGCCCGGGACGGGAAATCCCGCAGTTCCTCCCGCCGGACGAGGTCGGGGCGGAGGTGGAGCATGAGGCTGGTCTCGATGGCCCCGGCATGGATGCCGAAGCGGCGCTCCACCTCGCCGAACAGCCCGTCGGGCAGGCCGAATCGTTCCCAGTGCGCCGGCATGACGAACAGGCCGAGGCGGGTCCGCAGGTCCACCGCGACGAGGTCGAGGGCCGGCGGGTTGCCGCCATGGCTGGTGAACAGGACGATGCGGCGCACGCCCGCCTTCGCCACCCCTTCGGCGAGATCGGCGAGCACGCGCATCAGCGTTTCGGCCCGCAGCGTGAGGGTTCCGGCGTAGGCGGCGTGTTCCGGGGAATGCCCGATGGCCAGCAGCGGCAGGGCGAAGGCGGGGATGGTGTCGGGCAGCAGCGTGAGTGCCCGGTCGAGGATGCCCTGGGCGATCACGGTGTCGGTGGACAGGGGCAGGTGCGGGCCGTGCTGCTCCGTCGCGGCGACGGGCAGGATGGCGACCGTGTTGGCGGGCAGGCGTGCCGCCTGAACGGTTGTCAGGGCGGACCAGTCGCGATTTGCTTGGACCACGAGCACCTCCCTCCCCCGTCGATGCGGGCGCAACCATACCGAAGTGCCGGAGCCTTTGCCCATGCTGATCGCCCAGATGACCGACCTGCACGCGACGGCCGAGGGCACCCTCGCCCTCGGCCGGTTCGACACGAACGCGGCGCTGGAGGCGGCGGTCGCCCATGTCAACCGGCTGCGGCCCCGGCCCGATCTGGTCGTGGTCACGGGCGACATCGTGAACGGCCCGAAGCCGGGGGAGTACGAGGCGGCGGCCCCGCGACTGGCGCGGCTGGAGATGCCGTGGCTGCCGATCCCCGGCAACCATGACGACCGTGCCGGGATGCGCGCCGCCTTCGGGCATCTTGGCCTGTTCCCGGCGGAGGGCCCGTTCCTGCATTACGTCCGCGATGCCGGCCCGCTGCGCGTGCTGGCGCTGGACACGGTGGTCGCGGGCCGGATCGAGGGGCGGCTGTGCCGGGAACGGCTGGATTGGATCGCGGCGCGGCTGGCCGAAGCGCCGGAGCGGCCGACCCTGGTGATCATGCACCACCCGCCCTTCGCCAGCGGCATCGGCTTCATGGACGCGATCCGCTGCGAGGGGGCGCAGGCGCTGGCAGACATCCTGCGCGCATACCCCATCGCCGGGGTGCTGTGCGGGCACAACCACCGGGCCACGGCCGTGGCCTATGCCGGGACGGTCGCGTTCGGCGCGCCGTCCACCGCCTTCCAGATGGCGCTGGACCTGCGGCCCGAGGCGCCGCCGCGCTGGACGGCGGAGCCGCCGGCCATCGGTCTGCATCTGTGGGAGCCGGAACATGGGCTGCGCAGCCATGTCGGCATGGTCGGGGACTGGCAGTGGCAGGGTTTCGCCTGACCGGATGGGCGCCTGTGTTACGCTGTGATACGCCGTGTTACGTTTTTGGCGGGTTTCCAGCGTATCGTATCATCGGGGAGCATCGGTCCCGCCCCATCCCGCCACCCGCCGTACCGCCCTGGCGGGGCGGACGACGACGGACTCCCGGCGTCGATACGGTCGCCAGTGTAACAAGAACAATTCAGGAACGCAAGACGTCCGATCGCGGCGGACGCGGATCGGGCGGAGACGGCCGGAGCCATGGGGCATGACAGGTGCCCGCGACGGCGACCATCCGCCCCCTTGCCGCCGGCATGCCCGCCCGCGCATTCTCGGGCCCAGGAACCGAACGCCATCAGGAGAGCCACCATGGACGCCCTCGCCCGCATCGACTGGCAGGACCGTGCCGCCCGCCTGCGCTTCCCGCATCAGGCCCTGATCGACGGCAAGCCCGTCCCCGCCGCCTCCGGCAAGACCTTCGCCACGGTGAGCCCCCGCGACGGGAAGGTGCTGGCGGAGGTCGCGGCCTGCGACCGGGAGGATGTGGACCGGGCCGTGGCCGCAGCCCGCCGGACCTTCGAACAGGGCGTGTGGCGCGATCGGCATCCGCGCGAGCGGAAGGCCGTGCTGCTGCGGCTGGCCGAGCTGGTGATGGAGAACGCGGACGAGCTGGCCCTGCTCGAGACGCTGGACATGGGCAAGCCGATCCGGGACAGCCGCAGCATCGACATCCCGCTGTCCGCACGCTGCATCTCCTACTACGCGGAGGCGATCGACAAGGTCTACGACCAGGTGGGCCCCACCGGCCCGAACGCGATCAGCATGATCCTGCGCGAGCCGCTGGGCGTGATCGGTGCGGTGGTGCCCTGGAACTTCCCCCTGATGATGGCCGTGTGGAAGGTCGCACCGGCGCTGGCCACGGGCAATTCCATGGTGCTGAAGCCGGCGGAACAGTCCCCCCTGACCGCCATCCGCCTTGGCGAGCTGGCGCTGGAGGCGGGCGTGCCGCCGGGCGTGCTGAACGTGGTGCCAGGCATGGGCGAGACGGCCGGGCAGGCCATCGGCCGCCACATGGACGTGGACATGCTGGCCTTCACCGGCAGCACGGAGGTCGGCAAGTACTTCCTGCGCTATGCGGGCGAAAGCAACATGAAGCGGGTGGCGCTGGAATGCGGCGGCAAGAGCCCGCACATCGTGATGCCCGATGCCCACGACCTGGACACGGCGGCGCAGAACGCGGCCGGGGGCATCTTCTTCAACCAGGGCGAGGTCTGCAACGCGGGCTCCCGCCTGCTGGTGCATGAGAGCATCAAGGACGAATTCCTGGAGCGGGTCATCCATTACGGACGCCAGTGGGCACCGGCCGACCCGCTGGACCCCGCCACCCGCATGGGCGCCATGGTGGACACCCGCCAGATGGAGCGCGTGCTGGCCTATATCGAGAAGGGCAAGGCCGAAGGGGCGGAGCTGAAGGCCGGCGGGCAGCGGCTGCACGCCGAGACCGGCGGCTGCTACATCGCACCCACCGTGTTCGACAAGGTGCGCAACGACATGACCATCGCCCGGGAGGAGATTTTCGGGCCGGTGCTGTCCACCCTCACCTTCAAGGACACGGACGAGGCCTTCCGGATCGCGAACGACACGATCTATGGGCTGGCGGCCGCGATCTGGACCAAGGACGTGTCGGTGGCGATGCGGGCGGCGCGCGCCCTGAAGGCCGGCAGCGTCTGGATCAACTGCTTCGACGCCAGCGACATCACGGCCCCCTTCGGCGGCTTCAAGCAGTCCGGCTTCGGGCGCGACAAGAGCCTGCACGCCCTGGAGAAGTACACCGACCTGAAGACGGTCTGGATCGAGTTCTGAGCCGGTCTTTGTCCCGCCCGTCGCGCCGGGTTGAACAGTCCGCCGATTCCCGCTAGGTCATCAGGCGGACCGTTCCGCCCGCGTCCAATCCGCCCGTTTCCCCATGGAGCCCGCACGTGGTCGATTTCCGCTACCGCCTTGACGACGAGGATCCCGAGAACCCGGAGTCTCCGGACGACGGCAAGAAGAAGGCGGAGACCCTGCCCGGCCCGTTCCAGGCCATCCAGCAGGCCCTGTTCAAGAGCCGCACCGTGCTGATCTTCGGGGAGATCAACCAGAAGGTCGCGCAGGACGTGTCGGCCCAGCTGCTGGCCTACGGCTCGGTGTCGGAGGACCCGATCACCATCGTGATCAACTCGCCCGGCGGCCATGTGGAGTCCGGCGACACGATCCATGACATGATCCGGTTCGTGAAGCCGCGCGTGCGCATCGTCGGCACCGGCTGGGTCGCCTCGGCCGGCGTGCACATCTTCCTGGGCGCCCCCAAGGCCGACCGCTTCTGCCTGCCCAATACGCGCTTCATGATCCACCAGCCGGCCGGCGGCGTGGGCGGCCGCGCCTCCGACATCGCCATCGAGGCGCAGGAGATCATCAAGATGCGCCGGCGCATCAACGAGGAGATCGCGCGGGAGACGGGCCAGCCCCTGTCCCGCGTGGAGGTCGACACCGACCGGAACTTCTGGATGAGCGCCGAGGAGGCCAAGGAGTACGGCCTCGTCACGCACATCATCGAGAAGATCGACGACCTGAAGTGACGGCCACGCCGCGCGTCGTCAGCGTCAATGTCGGGCGGGTGGCGACGCGCGTCACGGCGAAGGGGCGCGAGGCGGAAACGGGGATCGGCAAGCAGCCGGTTTCCGGTCCCGTCGCGATCGGCCCCAAGGGCCTGGATGGCGACGAGAGCGCCTACCGCTCCCGCGATCTCGGCGACACCGCCGTCCACATCTTCTGCCTGGAAAGCTACGACCGGTTCCTGGAACTGGGGGCAGTGGATGTGCCCGTCCCCAGCTTCGGCGAGAACCTGACGGTCGAGGGCTATGCGGAAACGGAGGCAAGGGTCGGCGACGTGATCCGCGTGGGCACGGCGCTGCTGAAGGTGAATCAGCCCGTGGTGCGCTGCTCCTGGCCGACCGTCGTGTCCGGCGAGAAGCGCATCAGCAAATGGGCCACGCAGGAGGGCCGCACGGGCTTCTACCTGGACGTGGTGGAGCCCGGTGTGGTGCAGGCGGGCGACGCGCTGGAGATCGTGCGGCGCGGGCCGGAGGGCTGGACCATCGCCCGGCTGAACGCCTTGTTCATCGACAAGGCGCCGAACCGGGCGGAGATGGACGCGGCCCTGGCCCTGCCCGAGTTGGCCGACCGCTGGAAGGACGAGCTGCGGGAGGCGGTGGTCTGAACCACCGCCCGCCGCCATCCTCCGCCGCGATCCTGGCCGCCTACTTGCCCATCTGTTCCCGCTGCGCGCCCGAACCCTTGCGGGCGGGCCCGAGGTTCGGCTCCTCCCCCATCGGCTGGGATTGCATGGCGCTGAACCGCCCCTTGCCGTCCAGCGACGGGCCGTCCGTGTAGCGGCCGGCGGGCGGCGGCTCGCCATGCATGTCGTGGCCGAAGAAGGCGTAGGAGAACTCCGACTTCTCGAGCTTCTGGTCGAAGCTGTTGGGGATGGGCAACGTGCCCTCGAAGCCGCCCAGCTCCTCGATCACGGCCAGCCATTGCTGCTGGTGCATGGTGTCGCGGGCGATCAGGAAGCTGAGCATATCCTTCATGCCGGGATCGTGCGCGGCGTTGTAGAGCCGCACCGCGAGCGTGCGGCCGGTCGCCTCAGCCGTGACGTTGGCGAACATGTCGCCCGCGAGGTTGCCGCTGGCATAGACGTGGGAGCAGTCGAAGGGGACGCCGTCGGAGTTGCCGGGGAAGGCGGCGAGCCCGGTGGAGAGCAGATGCTTGTGCAGCATGCCTTCCACCATGTGGCGCGGACGCTCCCCGCCCATCACGGCGTTCACCACCGGATTGGCCTCCGCCGCCGTCTCCTGCAGGGTCAGCGGAGCGTTCTCCAGATTCAGCGCCACGGCCGTGGCCAGCATCTCGATATGGCCGATCTCCTCCGTCGCGGTATGCAGGAGCATGTCACGGTACTTCGGGTTGGGGCTGCGGTTGCCCCAGGCCTGGAAGAAGTACTGGAGGCAGACGCGGATCTCCCCCTCGATGCCACCGATGGCCTGCTGGAGCTGGCGGGCGAACAGCGGATCGGGCGTCTCCACCCGGACCGGGTACTGCAACCGCTTGTCGTGGAAATACATGGCGCGCCCTTTCTGGAAGGATGGACGCGCCCCCAACAGGAGCGGAATGCAGGCGTGCCCCGCGAAATGGGCCGGGGGCCGGCCTTTCGCGCCTCAGGCCGGCTGCTGCTGGGTGATGCAGTGGATGCCGCCACCGCCGCGCACGATGTCCAGCGCCGGAACGGGGACCACCTGCCGGTCCGGGAACAGGCGGCGGAAGGTTCGCAGCGCCTCGTCGTCCGCCGGGTCCTCGAACGAGGGCATCACGACGCCCCCGTTCGCCAAGTAGAAGTTCGTGTAGGACAGCGTCAGGCGCACGCCGTTCTGCTCCCGCCGGGCGGGCGTGCGCAGGGTGACGATCTCAAGCTCGCGGCCGGCGGCGTCGCGGGCGAGCCGGAGCCGCTCCAGATTGTCCTGGAATATCCGGTAGTTCGGGTCCGTCGTGTCGTCGGTGGTCAGGGTCAGGACCACGCCGGGCCGGACGAAGCAGGCGATCTCGTCGACATGGCCGTCGGTCTCGTCGTCCTCGTACCCCTGGCCCAGCCAGATGAAGCGGCTGACGCCGAGATGGTCGCGCAGATGCGCCTCGATCTCGCCCTTGGTGAGGTGCGGATTGCGGTTGGGATGGAGCAGGCACTGCTCGGTGGTGAGCAGCGTCCCCTCCCCGTCCACATGGAAGGCCCCGCCCTCCATGATCAGCGGCGCCTCGAAGCGCGGCAGGCCCAACCGTTCCAGCAGCGTGGCGGCGACGACCGTGTCCGGCCCGTGGTCCGGGTAGTTTCCGCCCCAGGCGTTGAAGCGCCAGTGGACGCCGGCGAGGTCGCCCGCCTCGTTCACCACGAAGCTCGGCCCGTTGTCCCGGATCCAGCTGTCGCTGGTGACCATGGGGAGGACGTCCACACCCTTGCCGCAGGCGAGGCTGACCTCCGCCACCTCGGATTCCGGGCAGATCATGGTGACCGGCTCGAACCGCGCGATCGCCTTCGCCACCTCGGCATAGGCGGCGCGTGCGGCGGGCAGGCCGTTCGGAAAGGTTTCCGCCCGGACCGGCCACGCCATCCAGCAGCGGGAATGACGGGACCATTCGGCGGGCATGCGGAAGCCGGCGGCGGCGGGGGTCGGCATGTCACGTCGCTCCTGGCGTCCGGCGGCGGACGGCGCGTCGGAATGGAAAGGCCCCGGCACAGTAAGCGCCGGGGCCTTGCTCTGACAACCATGCCGGTCCCAGCGAAAACGGGGTGCGGCCAATCGTCGAAAAGGGATCGAGAAAAGAAACGGGCCGGGTCGCCTCAATCGCGGCGGTCGGCCAGGGGAGGATTGGTGTGGCTGGAACCGACCGGCGAGAATGCGCCGAGCCGAAGCAGGGGAAGGAACAGGAAGTACCGCAAGACACGGCTCCATGGCTGTTGACGATGCGCGTAATATAGTTGCGCAGCGTCGCTTAAGCCATGGCGCGGGGCGCCGGGCCCGCGATGCGCCGGGCGCATGGCTCCAGCCGATTCGGCTGGGCCCCACTGGCGGAAATGCTGAATTCGGCCGCCGCGAGCCATGCGCAGAGCGGGAGGCTCTCGCCCTCAGCCGCCGTTCTGCTGCGCCATCTGCTCGTCCCGCGCCCGCGTCTTCTCGGCCCTGTGGTTCAGGATGCCGGCGATCAGGATGCCGATGGCGACGATCAGCACGACGATGGTGGCGAGCGCGTTGATCTGCGGACTGACGCCCAGCCGGACGCTGGAGAAGACGATCATCGGCAGCGTGGTCGAACCCGGTCCCGAGACGAAGCTGGCGATGACGAGATCGTCCAGCGACAGGGTGAAGGCGAGCAGCCAGCCGGACACGATGGCCGGGGCGATGATCGGCAGGGTGATGACGAAGAACACCTTGGCCGGACGGGCGCCAAGGTCCATCGCCGCCTCCTCCAGGCTGGCGTCCAGGCTGACCAGCCGGGACTGCACCACCACGGCGACGAAGGCCATGGTGAAGGTGATGTGGGCGAGGATGATCGTGGTCATGCTGCGCCCCTGGGGCCAGCCGATCAGCTGCTCCAGGCTGACGAACAGGAGCAGCAGCGACAGGCCCAGGATCACCTCCGGCATCACCAGCGGGGCGGAGATCATGCCGGCGAACAGGGCCCGCCCCCGGAACGGCCCGAACCGGGCCATCAGCAGGCCCGCCATGGTGCCGAGCACCACGGCGCCGCAGGCGCTGATGAAGGCGACGCGCAGGCTGAGCCAGGCGGCGGACAGGAGCTGCTGGTTGTTGAACAGCTCCCCGTACCAGCGCAGCGAAAAGCCGCTCCACACCGTCACCGAGCGGATGTCGTTGAAGGAGAAGAAGATCAGCATCGCGATCGGGCCGTAGAGGAAGACGAGCCCGAACAGCAGACCGAAGCGCAGGAACCAGGAGCGCGGCATCAGCCCTTCCCCCCCCCCTGCTGCTGCCCCTGCACCTGCTGGAACAGCATGATCGGCACGACCAGGAACAGCAGGAGCGCTATGGCCACGGCGGAGGCCACCGGCCAGTCGCGGTTGTTGAAGAACTCCGCCCACAGCACCTTGCCGATCATCAGCGTGTCCGGCCCGCCCAGCAGCTCCGGGATCACGAACTCCCCCGTCGCCGGGATGAACACCAGCAGGGAGCCCGCGAGGATGCCCGGCAACGACAGGGGCAGCGTGATGGTCAGGAAGGCCCGCCAGGGCGGGCAGCCGAGGTCGGACGCGGCCTCCAGCAGCGTGTTGTCCATCTTCTCCAGCGTCGCGTAGAGCGGCAGGATCATGAAGGGCAGGTAGGAATAGGTGATGCCGATATAGGCGGCGGTCGGGGTGTAGAGGATCTGCAGCGGCTCGGCGATCAGCCCGAGGCCCATCAGCACCGTGTTCACCGTCTCCGTCACCAGCCCGCCGTTGCCCAGCAGGCCGATCCAGGCGTAGACGCGGATCAGGAAGCTGGTCCAGAAGGGCAGGATCACCAGCATCAGCAGCGGCGCCCGCCAGGACGGCTCGGCCTTGGCGATGGCGTAGGCGACCGGGTACCCGATCAGCAGGCAGAGGATCGTCGAGATGAAGGCGATCCAGAGCGAGTTCAGGTACGCCAGGATGTAGAGATTGTCCGTGAACAGGTAGCTGAAGCTGCCGAACTTGATGTCGATCGAGAGCTGGAGCGTGTCCGGGTCCCACTCGAACATGGGCGTGTAGGGCGGGATCGCGATCGTCGTCTCCGACAGCGCGATCTTCAGCACGATCACGAACGGGACCAGGAAGAAGAACAGCAGCCAGAAGTACGGCACCGCCAGCACGAGGCCGCGCCCGGGCCGGAACCGGCCGAGGAAGCCGAGCCCGGCCGGGGGCCGCGACGCCGCGACCGGCGCCGCCCCCGTCCGCGCGCCGTCCGTCCCGTGTTCCGCGATGTCGGCCGCTTTCTCGACCAGTCCCATGGCCCCCTGCCCGGCCTATTCGGTGAGGACGCTGCCGGCGAACGGCCGCCAGCTCAGGTAAACGCGATCCTCCCAGGTGATGGGCATCTCGGTCCGGCGGGTCAGGTTCGGCGCCGTCACCCGGACGCGCTTACCGCTGTCCAGATCGACGTCATAGATCGAGACATCCCCCAGATAGGCGATCTCGCGGACGGTGCCCTGGGTCTGGTTCCGCCCCACCGCGTCGGCCGCCGGGTCCTTGGAGATAACGATCTTCTCCGGCCGGACGGCGACCCAGCAGGGGCTGCCGGGGGCCAGATGGCCCGGGTGGGCGACATAGAGGTCGCAGCCCGCCTCCTCCGACCGGATCAGGGAATGGTCGGGCTCCGACTCCACCACGCGGCCGGCGAACATGTTCACCGAACCGATGAATTCCGCCACGAAGCGGGTGTTGGGATACTCGTAGATCTCCGTCGGGGTCCCGACCTGGGCGATGTAGCCCTTGTTCATCACGGCGATGCGCGACGACATGGTCATTGCCTCCTCCTGGTCGTGGGTGACGACCACGAAGGTGATGCCGACCTTCTCCTGGATGTTGACCAGTTCGAACTGGGTCTGCTCCCGCAGCTTCTTGTCGAGGGCGCCCAGCGGCTCGTCCAGCAGGAGCAGCTTCGGACGCTTCACCAGGGCGCGCGCCAGGGCCACGCGCTGGCGCTGGCCGCCGGAGAGCTGGTGCGGCTTGCGCTTGGAGAACTGGCCGAGCTGGACGAGGTCCAGCATCTCGCGCACGCGGTCCGCGATCTCCGCCTTCGGAAGCCCGTCCTGCTTCAGCCCGAAGGCGACGTTGCCCTCCACCGTCATGTGCGGGAACAGCGCGTAGGACTGGAACATCATGTTGACGGGGCGGCGGTAGGGCGGCACGCCCGACATGTCCACACCGTCGATGAAGATCTTGCCCTCGGTCGGCGTCTCGAAGCCCGCCAGCATGCGCAGCAGGGTCGTCTTGCCCGAGCCGGAGCCGCCCAGGAGCGAAAAGAACTCGCCCCGGTAGATCGACAGGGACACGTCATCGACGGCGACGAAGTCGTCGAACTTCTTCGTCACCTTGTCGACGCGGACATAGGGTTTCTGCTTCGGGTCGCGCCAGGGTTCCAGCTTCTGCTGGGCCTGCGTGCGGCTCTGGGGCTGCTGCTGCACCAACGCCATCGTGTCGGGTCCCCGTACTGCTGAAGACGACGCCCCAGTACGCAGACGCCCCGGCGATGGTGTCTGGCCGGGGCGTCGCTGACAACACTCAATCGCGGATCACTTGCCCGTCTGGATTCGGGTCCAGGTACGGGTCCGGTCGCGGTCCGCGCGCGGGCTGACCTGCTTCACCGTGAAGAGGTTCTTCTTCACCTCGGCCGGCGGGAAGATCTTCGGGTTGGTGGCGACCTCCTGGTCCATCAGCGGCCAGGACGCCGGCACCGCGTTGGCGTAGGCGACGTAATCGCTGATGCCGGCCATGGTCTTCGGCTCGAGCATGAAGTTGATCCAGGCGTGGGCCGCGTCCTTGTTCGGCGCATCGACCGGGATCGCCATCACGTCGAACCAGACCTGCGCCCCCTCGCTGGGGATCACATACTCGATCGTCGCCCCCTTGCCGGCCTCCTCCGCACGGGCGGCCGCCTGGAACACGTCACCGGAATAGCCGATGCCGACGCAGGCCTGCCCGGTGGCGAGCGGATCGATCACCGAATCCACGAAGGCGCGGATGTGCGGGCGGATGCCCAGCATGGTGTCCTCGACCTTCTTCAGATCCTCCGCCTTCTCAGAGTTCGGATCGAGCTTCAGGTAGTGATAGACGGTCGGCAGCATGTCGGTCTGGCTGTCCAGGAAGACAATGCCGCACTTGGCGAGCTTGGCCGCGTTCTCCGGCTTGAAGATCGCATCCCAGCTGGACATGTCCACGTCCGGGGCGACCTGCTTGACCATCTCGGCATTGTAGCCGATGCCGATGGTGCCCCATTGGTAGATGGCGGAATACTCGTTGCCCGGGTCCGTGCCCTCGACCAGCTTGCTGAGCTCCGGATCGAGGTTCTTCAGGTTCGGGATCTTCGACTTGTCGAGCTTCTGAACGGCCTTGGCCTGGATCAGCTTGGCCAGCGTCGGCTCGGCGGTCGGGACGATGACGTCGTAGCCGGAGTTGCCCGTCAGCAGCTTCGCCTCGAGTTCCTCGAGGCTGCTGAAGACGCTGTAGTTCGGGGCGATCCCGGTGGCCTTCTGGAAGTCTTCCAGCGTGGTCTCGCCGATGTAGTCGGCCCAGTTGTAGACATTGACCGTCTTGTTCTGGGCGACCGCCGGCCCGGCGAGGGCCAACGCGGCAACGGCGCCGGCGGCGCCAAGGAGTTTCTTAAGGTTCATCGACGTCCCCCGAGGGATGGTGAAGACCGGTTGTCGCTTGGCACCGGCCGCGCCGAAAAGAGCAGTCGCATCGGACTGTGGCGCGCCGATGTCCGGATTGGGCTCCGGACGTGTTGCATTGCACCTTCGCGCGTCGGCAATGTCAAACGAAAGAGGCCCGTCCCACCGGAAAGGCCATCCTTCGCGGCCACGGCTCAGGCGACGCCGAGATCCCGGGCCGTCAGGTCCAGCGCGCGCTTCGCCAGAACCGCCATCCGGTCAGCTTCAGCGTGGGTCAGGGTCAACGGCGGCGCGAAGACGAGCGTGTCGCGCACGCCGCGCATGATCAGGTCGTTGGCGAAGCAGTGGTCGCGGGCCATCAGCCCGACCTTGCCCTTGCCGGGGAACCGCTCACGCGTCCGGCGATCCTTGACGATCTCGATGGCGCCGATCAGCCCCTCGGTCCTGATCTCGCCGACGATGGGGTGGCCGGCCAGGGCCTCCTCCAGCTTCGACCGCAGATAGGGCCCGATATCCTCCCGCACACGCTCGACCAGCCCCTCCCGCTCGATCAGGGCGATGTTGGCGAGGCCCACGGCGCAGGGGACCGGATGACCGGAATAGGTGAAGCCGTGGTAGAACTCGCCCCCCTCCTCGATCAGGGTCTCGGCCACACGGTCGCCCACCATGACAGCGGACAGGGGCAGGTAGCCCGAGGTGATGCCCTTGGCGAGCGTCATGAAATCCGGCTCGATCCCATAGCGCTGACAGCCGAACCAATGGCCCAGCCGGCCGAAGCCGCAGATCACCTCGTCGGCGATCAGCAGGATGTCGTGCTCCCGGCAGATGCGCTGGATCTCCGGCCAGTAGCTGTCCGGCGGTATGATCACGCCACCCGCACCCTGCACGGGCTCACCGATGAAGGCGGCGACGTTCTCGGGCCCAAGCGCCAGGATCTTCTCCTCCACCGCGCGGGCCGCCAACCGGCCGAAGCCTTCCGCGTCCATGCCGGCACCGTACTCGAACCCGTAGGGCGGCATGACGTGATGGAAGCCGGGCATCGGCAGATCGCCCTGGCCATGCATGGCGTCCATCCCGCCCAGCGAGATGCTGGCCATGGTCGTGCCGTGATAGCCGTACTCGCGGCTGACGAAAGCCTTCTTCCTGGGCTTGCCCTTCAGGTTCCAATAGTGCCGGACCATCCGGACGATGGTGTCGTTCGCCTCAGACCCAGAATTGGCGAAGAACGCGCGCGACAGGCCCGGCGGCGTCAGCGTGGCGAGCTTCGCGGCCAGTTCGACGGCGGGTGCCGTCGTCGTCTTGAAGAAGCCGTGATAGAAGCTGAGCTCGCGGAGCTGGTCGTAGGCGGCCCGCGCCAGCTCCTCCCGGCCGTAGCCGACATTGACGCACCAGAGGCCGGCCATGGCGTCCAGGATGCGGCGGCCGTCGGCGTCTTCGATCCAGGCGCCCTCCCCCCGCGTGATGACGCGGGGGCCGCCGGCCTCGGCCAGCGCCTTGAAATCGGTGAAGGGGTGCAGGTGGTGCCGGCTGTCCAGCGCCTTGAGGCGCTCGGCGGAGTTGCTCAGGGTCATCGTGGGATCCATCGGTCATGGTCGGAAAGGCGTACGAAGGCGCGCGCACGCACTCAGACCGGCGGGTTGAAGCCGATCCGGGCGCAGAGCAGCAGCAGCTCGTCCTTTCGCGTCCTGCCGAGATAATCCATGGCCGTCGGCCCATGCGGTGGATGGCCCATCATAGACGAGGTCGCGCGGGGATGGCATCCCCGCTTGCGCGTCAGGAACCACATCCGGCCGCGACAGTTGAGGTGCCGACCCGAACAAGCCGCCCCCATCCGAACGCTCCGCGGCGCAGCCCGCCGGCGCGACGCGTCCGCGAGACAGGAGACACCCATGCGCACCGCCCCGAACCTTGTACCCCGTTCACAACGCCATGGGCCGCTGCGGAAGGCCGGCATGGCGGCGATCGGGCTCGGCGTGCTGGCGGGAGCCGTCGGCGCCTTCACCAAGGTCGCGGAACGGCGCCACCCGCCGACGGGACGCATGCTCCGGGTCGATGGGGTAAGGCTGCACATCCTGGAACTGGGTGACCGATCAGCGCCGCCGGTGGTCCTGCTGCACGGCAACGGCGCCATGATCGCCGACTGGCAGATCAGCGGGATCGCGGCCGACCTCGCCCGCCACCACCGGGTGATCATCCTCGACCGGCCGGGCTTCGGCCACAGCAGCCGGCCCCGCGACCGCGTCTGGACAGCGAGCGAACAGGGCCGCCTGATCTGGCGGGCGCTGGACCGCCTGGGCGTGGAGCGGCCGATCCTGGTCGGCCATTCCTGGGGCACGCTGGTCGCCCTGGCCATGGCGGGCCAGCGCCAGGACCGGACGAAGGGAATCGTCCTGGCCTCCGGCTACTACTATCCCAGCCCGCGCATCGACGCGGTGCTGTTCGCGCCACAGGCCACACCGCTTATCGGCGATCTGCTGAACCACACGATCAATCCCATCCTGGGATCGGCGGCGGGGCCGGCGATGATCGCCCGGATGTTCGCGCCGAAGCCGGTCACCGCGCGGTTCAAGGCCGAGTTCCCGCTGGCGCTCGCGCTGAGGCCACGCCAGCTGCGCACCCTTGGCGAGGCCTCGACCCTGATGGTGCCCAGCGCCAGGGAGCTGGAGGGGAACCATACGCGGCTGGACGTGCCGACGGTCGTCATCGCCGGCGCGGAGGACCGCATCGTCTCCACCGAGGAGCAGTCTGTCCGCCTCGCGCACGACCTGCCGAACGCCGAGCTGCTGGTGTTTCCGGGGCTGGGACACATGGTCCACCATTTCCGACCGGACGCCGTCGTGGACGCGGTCGATCGCCTGGAGCGGGCGGGCGACGCCGGACCGAGGGCGACGACATCCGCCAGGGCGGAGGCGATGGCGGTGGCCTGATCCGTTCAACCGGATCCGCCGCCCCGCTATGCTGCGCCTCGCCGGGGCGGCGGCGCAGGGGAGGACCGAGATGACGGCACCGGTGCGGGTCGAACGGGATGGAGACGTCACGACGGTCATCATCGACCGCGTGACGGCGCGCAACGCCGTCGACGCCGCCACGGCGACGGCGCTGGCGGACGCCTTCCTGGCGTTCGAGGGGGACGAGGACGCCAAGGCGGCCGTGCTCTGGGGTGCCGGCGGCACCTTCTGCGCAGGCGCCGACCTGAAGGCCATCGCCGCCGGAACACCCAATCGACTGGTTCCGCCCGGTGCGGGCGGCGATCCGGACGCGTCGGCGCCGATGGGACCGACGCGGCTTCGCCTGTCCAAGCCGGTCATCGCGGCCGTGGAGGGCCATGCCGTGGCCGGCGGCCTGGAACTGGCCCTCTGGTGCGACCTGCGGGTGGCGGCGTCGGACGCAGTGTTCGGGGTATACTGCCGGCGCTGGGGCGTGCCGCTGATCGATGGGGGAACCGTGCGGCTGCCCCGTTTGATCGGGCAGTCGCGGGCGCTCGACATGATCGTGACCGGCCGACCGGTCGGCGCGGAGGAGGCCTTAAGCTTCGGTCTGGTGAACCGCGTGGTCCGTCCCGGCGAGGCCCGGGGCGCGGCCGAGGCGCTGGCGCGGCAGCTCGCCGCCCTGCCCCAGACCTGCCTGCGCTCGGACCGCCTGTCCGCCATCGAGCAGTGGGACTTTCCCGAGCGGGACGCCCTCGCCAACGAGTTCGCCCGTGGACGGGCCGTCCTGGACAGCGGTGAAGCCCGGGCCGGCGCCACGCGGTTCTCGCTGGGTGCGGGGCGCGCCGGGCGGCCGGAGGATTAGGGCCGGAAGGTCAGGCCCAAGGATCAGGCCAGGACTGAGACCCGGTTGTCCACCGGCGCGGCGCGGCGCGCGTCGCGGGCCGCCTCGGCCTCGCGGAGCTTGCGGTCGATCAGGGACTCGGACTCCGGCGAGAAGACGCCGGCGAAGGCCGGCTCCCGACGCGCGATGCCCAGCACCCGCCAGACCTCCTCCGTCACGGCGCCGCGCACCTCGGCGGCGACGCCGACGGGTTCCGGGAGGTCGCCTTCGTCCAGAATCTCCAGGAAACGGCCCGCGAGCCGGACGAACGGGGCGCGCGGATCGGGATCCTCCACCGGGACGCCGGAGAGTTCCCGCAGGGGCAGGAGTACCTCGGCCGACTGGAGCGCCCGGGCAACCTCCGGCAACGCCCGCTCGACGGGGCTGAGGCTCCCGAAGAACATGATGTCCTGGCGCAGCGCCTCGATGGCGCGGCGATAGTCGGACTCGGCCGTCGCCGTGCGTCGCGCCCGCTCGGCCTGATAGGCCTGCAGCTTCGCCAGCGCCTCCTGCCGGACGCGGGCCTCGCTTTCGGCCGTGTCGACCCGATCCTCAGGCGCGCGGGCCCGCCGTTCGGCCGGATCGGCGGCGGCATTGTCCTCGGACGGGTTACCCGGCCGGGAACCGCCCGGAAGCTGGACCACGGTTTCGGGCTGACGGCCAGGGCCACGGGCCTCCGGACCGATGTCGATCTGCGGGAGGGCGGCGGGAAGTGGCGCACGCGCCTGTGGCGCCTGGGGAATGACAGGCACACCCTGCGCCCCGGCAAGCCGGGGCCCGGTCGCATATCCGAGTGTTGGCGCGTCGAAGGCGCCGAGGGGATTTACCATCGCCGGCCTCCTTTTGTGCCGAATGCACGACTTTTGCCGCGCATTGATCCCTACCCAATCGGATGGATAGCATACTCGTGCACTGATTGCAAATTTTTTCCTTGACAAGGACTCGCCGCCCTGTCTGCAAACATGTTCACGTGGACGGACCGGCCGGATCAGACGTTCAGCAGCAGATTTTCCCGTTCCCAGCTGCTGATCACGCGCTGATACGCCTCATACTCCGCCTGCTTCACATGGCTGACGGCGGAGACGAATCGGTCGCCGAGAACCTCCTTGAGGGGCTTGCAGGCGTTGAATTTCGCCAGCGCGTCGGCCTGATGGCGCGGCAAGGTGAAGGCGAGCCGGTGGGCGCTGCCCTTGACCGGATCGGAGGGCTCCAGCTCCTGCACCATGCCGAGGTAACCGCAGGCGAGGCTGGCGGCGATGGCAAGATAGGGATTGGCGTCGGCACCCGCCACGCGGTTCTCCACCCGCCGGGCCTCCGGCGGGCTGACGGGCACCCGGAAGCCCGTTGTGCGGTTGTCCCGGCCCCAATGGACGTTGATCGGCGCGTCCGACCCCTGCACGAGGCGCCGGTAGCTGTTCACGTTGGGCGCCAGCAGGGGCATGGCGTAGGGAAGATACTTCTGCAGCCCGGCGATGAAGCTGAGGAACAGCGGCGTGTCCGAACCGTCATCGGCGCCGAACAGGTTCTTGCCGGTCTGCATGTCCACCAGCGACTGGTGGACATGCATGGCGCTGCCGGGCTCGTTCTGCATCGGCTTCGCCATGAAGGTGGCGTAGACCTGATGCCGGATGGCGGCCTCGCGCACCGTGCGTTTGAACAGGAAGACCTGGTCGGCGAGCTCCAGCGCCTCGCCATGGTTGAAGTTGATCTCGATCTGCGCGGCACCGGCCTCGTGGCTCATGGTGTCGACGTCGATCTCCTGCTTCTCGCAGAAATCGTACACGTCCTCGAAGATCGGATCGAACTCGTTCACCGCGTCGATGCCGTAGGCCTGCCGGCCGCTCTCCTGGCGGCCCGACCGCCCGATCGGCGGCACGAGCGGATAGTCGGGGTCCTTGTTGATGGCGACGAGGAAGAACTCCAGTTCCGGCGCCACCAGGGGCTTCCAGCCGCGCTCCTCGTAGAGCGACAGGATGCGCTTCAGCACGTAGCGCGGGGAGATGTCGACCGGCGAGCCGTCGGCGTAGAGGCAGTCGCAGATCACCTGCGCCGTCGCCTCCTGGTACCAGGGCACGCTGCGGACGGTCCCCGGATCGGGGATCATGTAGACGTCATAATTCTCAGGGGCCGTCACATCCTCGTCGTCGGGGAAATCGCCGGTGACGGTCTGGACGAAGATGGACTCGGGCAGGCGGAGCCCCCGGTCGCGCAGGATGCGCAGAAACTTTTCGGCCGGCAGGATCTTGCCGCGGGCGATACCCGACATGTCCGGGACGAGACACTCCACCTCGGTGATGTGCCGGGAGCGGATGAATTCTTCCAATGACGTCATGAAAACGCCACGACCAAGCGATCCGGACCCGACGGTCCGGCTGCGCCCCGCGGCCCTCCGTTTCCTGTTGCTACCGGACAGAGTATAGGCCGAGCACCCCGGAGGCGGACAAGGGGGCTTCTCCGGCCGATCGACGCGCAAACGGAGGCGCCCTTGACTTGGCGGCACCGGCGCGCCGACGATGCCCGCCCGTTGGGAACCGCCGGTTCCAGCCTTCGCGTGACGCCATGAGCAGCTATCCGATCGCCAGCGAGATCCAGGAGTTCCGCAGCCGTCATCCCGATGTGACGGCGGTGGACGTGCTGTTGCCGGACCTCTGCGGCGTCTATCGGGGCAAGCGGGTGCCGGTGGACGAGCTGGGCAAGGTCTGGACCGACGGTGTCGCCTTTCCCGGATGCACCTTCGCCGTGGACATCACCGGGGAGACGATCGAGGCCACGGGCATGAGCATCGCCCGGGGCGTGCCCGACCAGCTCTGCCGGCCGGTGTCCGGCACGCTGGTCCCCGTCCCCTGGGCGGCGCGCCCCCTTGGGCAGGTGCTGCTGAGCATGCGTGGTGCCGATGGGGGTCCCTTCCCCCATGCGCCCCGGTCGCTGGTCGAGCGGCTGGTCGGGGAGCTGGCGTCGCGCGGGCTGACGCCCGTCATCGCGGTCGAGCTTGAATTCTACCTTGTCGATCCGGGGCGGGCGCCCGATGCGCCGCCGCGCCCGCCGATCAGCCCGAAGAGCGGCCTGCCGCAGGACCGCACGCAGGTGTACGGACTGGCGGAACTCGAGGATTTCGAGGCGGTCCTGGACGACATCACCGCCGCCTGCCGCATCCAGGGGATTCCGGCCGGAACCGCCATCGCCGAATACGGGCCCGGCCAGTACGAGATCACCCTGTCCCACATTCCCGACGCGCTAAGGGCGGCGGACGACGCCGTCCTGTTCAAGCGCGTGGTCCGGGGTGTCGCGCAGCGGCACGGGCTGGACGCGACCTTCATGGCCAAGCCCTATTCCGACCAGGCCTCCAGCGGCACCCACGTGCACATGAGCCTGCTGGACAAGGCCGGGCGCAACGTTTTCGCTGCGGACGACCCGGAAGGAAGCGAGACCCTGCGCTGGGCCATCGGCGGGCTTGCCGCGACCATGCCGGACGCGATGGCGCTGGCGGCACCGGGTGCGAATTCCTGGCGTCGGTTCCAGACCGGGAGCTACGCCCCGACGGTCGTCGCCTGGGGCGTGAACAACCGGACAGCGCCGCTGCGGATCCCGGCCGGTCCGCCGGACAGCCGGCGGGTCGAATACCGGATCGCCGGGGCCGACGCCAACCCGTACCTCGTGGTGGCGGCCCTGCTGGCGGGCCTGCTGCACGGCCTCGACAACCGGATCGATCCGGGCCCGCCGACCGAGGGCAACGCCTATGACGCGGCGGCCCCCCGCCTGCCCCGGACATGGGACGCCGCACTGGACCTGTTCGACGGATCGGCCCCGCTGCGCCGCTGGCTGGGCGACGCCTTCGTCGACACCTACCGGACGACGAAGCTGGCGGAACTGGCCAAGTTCGCCCAGGCCGTGACCCCCCTGGAATACGCGTGGTACCTGCGCACCGCGTGATTTCCGCCCCGGCGCGCCCCATATCAGGGGCTCCCCCCTCCGCAGAACCCGGCCGAAAGCGCCGGCTCCTGGTGCCGTCATGGATTTCACATCGAGCAACGCCGTCGGATACCTGATCATCGGGATCACGATCCTGTACCTGATCGCGCGCCTGTTCATGGGCTTCCGCTTCCGCATCAAGCGGCCGGGAAACGCGAAACTGTCCGAGGCCGAGACGGCGCAGCTCACGGCCGAGGCCCGGCAGCTCGCGCTCACCTTGGAGGCGGCGGCCGCGACGGCACTTTCGCTCGCCGAGGAGACGGCCGCCACCCCGGACGCGCCGCTCGACATCCCCAAGCTCGAGTTCAGCATTCCCGGCCGCTTCAAGGGCGACACGCGGAAGCTCGAGCGGATGGCGCCACCCTATGGCCCCTTGGCCGCGCTGGCGGCGCGCAAGGCGCAGGGCATGCAGCATCGGCTTTATGACCCGAACTGGGAGCCGATGCAGCGCCGGGAGGGGGCGGACACGCCAGCGATCTATCGCCGCCTCGCCCGCGAGTTCGAAACGGCCGCAGCCCAGGCCCGGCGTGTGGAGAAGCTGCTGCACGACGAGAACCTGTCCCCATTCCGGGCGAAGCTGGCCGCCAAGCGCCGGGGCTGAGCCTGAACAATGCCCCGGTCCCCTTCCCACCATGCGCGGTCCTGGTACGCCGACACCGCGAACGACAGCACCCGCCGTCCCGCCCTCGCCGGAGATCTTGACTGCGACGTCTGCATCGTCGGCGCCGGCTACACCGGGCTGATCGCCGCCATCCATCTGGCGGAGCGCGGCCTGGACGTGGTTGTGCTGGAGGCGGAGCGGGCGGGATGGGGTGCGTCCGGCCGCAACGGCGGCCAGATCGTCACCGGCTTCAACAAGCCCTTCGGCACGCTGAAGTCCTGGGTCGGCGAGGCGGACGCCCGGCGGCTGTGGGACATGAGCGAGGAGGCGAAGGACATCCTGGCGGGCCTCGTCGACCGGTTCGCCATCGACTGCGACCTGCGCTGGGGATACGTGCTCGCCGCCTTCAAGCAGCGGCAGATGGCGGAGCTTCGCGAATGGCGGGACGAACTGAACGGGCTCGGCTATGACAAGGTCCGCCTGCTCGACCGGGACGCGCTGCGCGATGAGGTGGCGACGGACGCCTATGTCGGGGGTGTGATCGACGAAGGCAGCGGGCAGCTCCACCCGCTCAACTACGCCCTCGGCCTCGCGCGGGCGGCGGAAAGCCTTGGTGTCAGGATCTTCGAGGAAAGCCGGGTGACCGCCGTGGACACCGGCCCGGCCCCCTGGGCGCGGACGGCCGGCGGGACGGTGCGATCAAAGTTCCTGATCCTGGCGGGTAACGCCTATCTCGGCGGACTGGTGCCCGGCATCGACCGGACGATCATGCCGGTGGCCACATACATCATCGGCACGGAGCCGCTGGGCGAGAACAGGGCCAAGGGGCTGATCCCGCGCGGCCATGCGGTCGCCGACGTGAATTTCGTGCTGAACTACTACCGGCGCTCCCCGGACAACCGGCTGCTGTTCGGCGGCGGCGTCAGCTATTCGGGCCTTGACCGGCCGGGCCTGAAACGGTCGCTGCAACGGACGATGCTGGGGATTTTCCCCGATCTCGCCGACGCGCGCATCGACTACATGTGGGGCGGCAACGTCGCCATCACGATGAACCGGACGCCCCACCTGGGCCGGCTGTCGCCGACGACCTACTTCGCGCACGGTTACAGCGGGCATGGGGTGGCGCTGACGGCGGTCTGCGGACGGCTGCTGGCGGAGGCGGTGGCCGGTCAGGCCGAACGGTTCGACGTGTTCGCCCGCATTCCGCACGCCCCCTTCCCCGGCGGGAGCCTGCTGCGCACCCCGGCCCTGGTGCTGGCCATGATGTGGTTCCGGCTGCGCGACCTGCTTTAGTCCGGCGGAAGTTCGAATTTCAGCAGGACGGTGCGGAACAGCGGCTCCTGGTTGTCGTCAGAGATCAGATAGACGAACAGGCGCCCGTCCGGGCCGGCGACCACGTCGATGCCCTCGAAGTTCTCCATGATCTGCGGCGGGTCGATGCGGCCCACCTCCGCGCCCGCGATGTCGGCGCCCTCCACCAGGGCGCCCGCCGGGACGCGCGCGACACGCGCCCCCAGGCCGCCGAACCAGCTCGCCCGCCGTTCCAGGACGAGGAGGCCGCCGTCCGGCAGCGCCGCGGCACCCGTCGGCTGGAATGGGAGGACCGCGCGGTAGGTGAAGCCGCGCCAGGAACCACCCCGCCAGAGCCAGCCCTGATGGCGGCCGTCGGCGTCCCCCGCCTCGCCGATCGCGACCAGGGTGCCGTCCGGGAAGGCCGCCAGCGCCTCGATCCCGGAATTCAGCCGGAGACGGTCCAGACCCGGCGGCAGCGGCATTTGGCGAGGCGCCCCGGCGAAGTCCGGCGGGTAGACGACGACCCGGTGACGCAGCTCGAAGGCGACGGCAACGTCGCCGCCCGGAAGCAGGGCCAGCGCCTCCGCATCGCGGCGCAGCTTGTCCAGCGGCCATGGTCCAAGGTCGGGCAGCGGCTTCACGATGAGGTCCCGCGCCGCGATCAACCATCCGGCCTCGTCATGAACCAGCCGCCCGGTCACAGAAAAGCCACGGTCCGTGACCGCCAGGAAACGGTTGCCGCCGTCCAGGATGCGCAGATCGGACAGTTCGCCGAACCCCGGATCGGGGTCCGACAGTGCCAAGCCACCCTGGAAGCGGAGCTTCCCAGCCCATTCCGCCCGTTCAGGCTCCTCCGCCAGGGCGACGGGACGGGAGGATTCGGCGCATGCCGGCAAGGGCGCTCGGAGGAACAGGGCCAGGGCCAGGGCACATGTCTGGATGGCACGTCCGGAACTCGGCATGGATATTCCTGGATGCTACGGCCGTCCTAGGTCGGAAGCGTTATTTTCGACCCTGTGGGCCTGCACTACAACGCCGATCCGGATTCCGGCATGACGGCACCCTTGGGCATGGCACCAGCCGATACGGTAGCGACCGAGTCGCTCAGCAACACCGCCACGTCGGCAGACGGCGTGTCGGCGCTGGAGGAAATGACGTCCCGCTGCCGGTCCCTGGAGCTGGCGCTGGAGGAGAAGGACGCGGCCCTGCGGGAAATGCAGCATCGGGCCAAGAACAGCCTCCAGCTGGTGATCAGCCTGCTGCGGCTTCAGCATCACCGGATCGCCGACCCGATCGCCAAGGCGGCTTACGACCAGACCATGCATCGGGTCGAGGTGCTGGCGATCCTTTACCGCCAGGTGCACGAGGCGCGCGCCAACATCAGCGTCCAGCTTTCGCGATACATCCGGGAAGTGGCGGAGACAGCGGTCGCCAACGCGGAGATTCCGCATGTGCCGGCGCTGACGGTCGAGGCGCAGCCGATGGAGACCTCCCTCTACACGGCGATGCCGCTGGGACTGGTCGTGAACGAACTCGTCTCCCAGGCCCTGCGCGCCGCCTATCCGGCCGACGCCTGGGTCCGGGTCCGGCTGGAACGCCTTCCGACGGGCGAGGCGAGGCTGACCGTGGCATCGAACGGGCGCGGCCTGCCCGCCGGCTTCGACGCCGACGCGGACGCCGCGGCGATGCTGGTCGAAGCGCTGGCGACACAGCTCGGCGCCGACCTCGACGTGGCGAAGGGTGCCGGGCAGTCGACCCGGCTGACCCTGCGGCTGGCGTGATCAACGGGGCTTCACACCTGTTCAATCCCCGGGGCGGCGGCGACCCGGAGTTTCCACCGGGGCGGTGGGCCGCCGGAAGGGGTAGGTCCCTGCCAGCCGGGACGTACACAAAGTCGTAGCGCGTCAGGCACGACAAGGTGTATGTCAGGAAGCGAGGGGCAAGAAGAAGCTATCGAGCGGCTGCGGGGCGGGTCCACCCGTTCGCGGCGCCGGCGAAGGGCAGCCAAATGAAGAAGCTGACGTCGATCGGGCGGATGTCTTATCTGGACCGCCGCCTCCTCGCTTATTGCCATGACATTTTTATGGCCGGGCTGTCCTTCGTCCTGTCGCTGTATCTCCGCGTCGGCGAAGACTTCATGGCTTACCTGCCATCCTTTTGGCCGGGACTGTTCATCTTCTCCGCCACGGCCGCGATCAGCTACCGCGTCTTTGGGATGAATTCCGGCGTCTGGCGGTACGCGTCACTGCGTGACCTGCTGGCCGTGATGCGGGCCGTGACCGCGACGATCCTGGTGTTCCTGCTCTGCATGTTCATGATCACCCGGCTGGAGCTGCTGCCCCGGTCGATGCCGATCATCAACTGGTTCGTGCTGGTCGTCATGCTGGGCGGACCGCGGCTGATCTACCGCCTTCTGAAGGACCGTCGGATCGCCAGCATCCTGGAGACCAACGCCCGCGACCGCATCCCCGTGCTGCTTGTGGGCGCCGCCGACGAGGCGGAGCTGTTCATCCGCGCCATGCAGAACGACCGGGAGGCCGCCTACCGCGTGGTCGGAATCCTGGACGACAAGGGCGGCCGTGTGGGCCGCGAGATCCATGGCGTCAAGATCCTCGGCCAATGCAGCGATCTGGCGGACGTGGTCAGCGAACTGGCGGCCGGCGGCGACCGGCCCCGGCGGCTGATCCTGACGCGACCGCGCCACAAGCTGGACGGAGCCACACTGGGCGAGCTGGTGGAGCGCTGCGAGGCGCTGAACCTCATGCTGGCGCGCCTCCCCGACCTCACCGAGTTCAAGGACGCGGTCGCCGACGGCGGCGTGACCGTGCGCCCCATCGTGATCGAGGACCTGCTCGGCCGTCCCCAGGTCGCCCTGGACAAGGGCGCGATCGGCGGCCTCGTGTCAGGCAAGGTCGTGCTGGTGACCGGGGCCGGCGGCACCATCGGCGCCGAACTGACGCGGCAGATCGCCGGCCTGTCGCCGAAGAGCATGATCCTGGTCGACAACGGGGAGTTCAACCTCTACTCGATCGACCTGGAGCTCCGGGAGAGCTTCCCGGACGTGGCGTTCCGCGCCGTGCTCGCCGACGTCCGCGACCGCGCGCGCATGCTGCAGATCTTCCGGGAGGAGCAGCCGGAGCTGGTCTTCCACGCGGCCGCCCTCAAGCATGTGCCGATGGTGGAGCTGAACCCCATCGAAGGCGTCATGACCAACGTGCTGGGCACCCGGAACGTGGCCGATGCCGCGACCGCGTCCGGCTGCCTCGCCATGGTGCTGATCTCCACCGACAAGGCGATCAGCCCGACCAACGTGATGGGGGCCACGAAGCGGGCGGCCGAGTGCTACTGCCAGGCGCTCGACCTTCTGCATACGGGCGGACAGCGTCAGCGCACCCGCTTCCTGACCGTGCGCTTCGGCAACGTGCTGGGTTCCACCGGCTCCGTCGTGCCGCTGTTCAGCCGGCAGCTCCGCGCCGGCGGGCCCCTCACCGTCACGCATCCCGACGTGTGCCGGTACTTCATGACGGTGCGCGAGGCGGTCGAGCTGGTCCTTCAGGCGACCGCCTACGGCATGCGCGGGTCCACCGCCCACGCCGACGAGCAGCGGGGCCGCATCTTCGTGCTCGACATGGGGCAGCCGGTGAAGATCGTCGATCTCGCCCGGCAGATGATCCGTCTCGCCGGGTTGCGGCCCGACAAGGACATCCGGATCGTGTTCACCGGGCTGCGGCCCGGCGAGAAGCTGTTCGAGGAGATGTTCGACGCCGCCGAGCCGCCCGAGCGGACCGAGGCGGAAGGGGTCCTCGTCGCGTCGCCGCGGGCCGTCGATTTCGCGATCCTGCGCCGGGCCATCGACGAGCTCGAAGCCGCCGCGCAGACGGCGGATCACGCCCGCGTCCTCGGCCTGTTGGCCCACATCGTCCCCGACTACAGCCGGCAGGACGGCCAGGGGATCGTGGCGGCCGGTGGCGCCATGGGCGGCAAGGCGCCCCTTCCCCACTAAGCCGCGGTCAGGGCCGCCTGACGAACCGGACCGGGGCGTCGGAGCGCCGGACCAGGACGATGGCGTAGGGCGACGTGATGACCGACGCGGCCACGCCCTGCGGAACCGTCTCCCTGAACTCCACGACCATGCGATCCCGCTGGCCCGCCACGGACTCGACGCCGATGCGGACGACGTCCACACCGTAGCCGCCGCTGGTCCGGACGCCGAGGAACAGGCCAAGGGCCATCATTCCGTCGGGAAGCCGGGCCGGCGGGGGACGTCCGGCGAGCGCCCAGAGCGCGTCCCACTCCGCCGCCGTCCGCGCCACCAGGAAGGTCTGGCTTTGCGCCTGGGAGATTTCGCCCTTGAAGGTGCCGTGGCCGACAAGCCCTTGATCCGCACCCGGCATGCGTTCACCTCCGGCCGCCGGAATGGGCTCGCCGGCCAGCCATGACGACGCCCCCTGGCACCCCGTCAGCACCATCGGGACAAGCGCGAGCGCCAGCCGCCCCAGCCACCCCCCCATGGATTCCAAGGCCTCAGTCCGTCCGGGGCAGGACGGTTTCCACCAGCGTCGCCCAATAGCTGGCGCCGACCGGCAGGATCTCGTCATTGAAGTCGTAGCGGGGATTGTGCAGCAGGCAGCCGCTGGGCCCGCCGCCCTGGCCGATCCAGGCGTAGGCGCCCGGACGCTGCTCCAGCATGAAGGCGAAATCCTCGGCCCCCATGCTGGGGCCGAGATGCCCATGCACGCGGCCATCGCCGACGAGGGTCCGGGCGACATTGGCCGCGATCTCCGACGGGCTCTCGTGGTTCACGGTCGGCGGATAACCGATGCGGTAGTCGATGCTGGCGCTGGCGCCGAAGGCCCGCGGGATGGTCTCCACGATCCGCCGCAGCCCCGCCTCCAGATGGTCCCTGATCTTCGGCGACAAGGCGCGGACGGTGCCACGCAGGGTCACCTCGGCGGGGATGATGTTGTGGGCGCTGCCCGCCTGGATCTGGGTGATGCTGACCACACCGCTGTCGATCGGGCTGATGCTGCGGCTGACGAGGGTCTGCGCCGCGAGCACGATCTGGGCCGCGACGACCACGGGGTCGATCGTCTGGTGAGGCAGGGCCGCGTGCCCGCCACTGCCCTTCACGACGATGTCGAACTGGTCGGCCCCCGCCATCACCGGACCGGGCCGGACGGCGATCTCGCCGGGCGGCAGGTCCGGCCAGTTGTGCAGGCCGAACACCATGTCGCAGGGGTGCTGCCGGAACAGCCCCTCCTCCACCATCCGCTTGCCACCCCCCTTGCCCTCCTCCGCGGGTTGGAAGATGAAGTTCACGGTGCCGGTGAAGTTCCGGGTCTCCGCCAGATAGCGGGCGGCACCCAGCAGCATCGTGGTGTGCCCGTCATGGCCGCAGGCATGCATCTTCCCCGGCTTGCGGGAGCGATGCGCGAACCCGTTCTCCTCGGTCATGTTGAGGGCGTCCATGTCGGCCCGCAGGCCGATGGCGCGACCGTTCGGGCCGGCAGCCCCGTGGAGGACGCCGACCACCCCTGTGCCGGCGAGGCCGCGATGCACCTCGATCCCGAATTCCTGGAGCTTCCGGGCCACGAAATCGGACGTCTCGAACTCCTCGAACGCGGTTTCCGGATTGGCATGGATGTGCCGACGCCACGCGGTCATGTCGGCATGGAAATCGGCGATGCGGTTATGGATCGGCATGGCTGACGCTGTTCCCCGGCCCCTGCGGCCCCTCGATGACCCCACCCTATCAGATAGGAACGGGAAGGCCTACCCGCCAGCCGGGCAGGCCCACGCTTCGCCTGGACCCGGCTCAACGGTCCGGCGTGTTCAGCGGCAGCACCACGGTGACGCGGAGCCCGCCTTGCGCCCGGTTCTCAAGCCGGATCTCACCGCCATGCGCCCGGACGATGTCGTTGGCGACAGACAAGCCCAATCCGGTCCCGCCAGTATCGCGCGACCGCGACGCCTCCAGCCGGTAGAAGGGCCGGAAGACGTTGTCGAACTCCGCCTCCGGAATGCCGGGACCGAAGTCGTCGATCACGATCAGGGCCGACTCCTCCTCCCGGCCCGCGCGAACCTCGGCGCGGGTGCCGTACTTCACGGCGTTGTCGACGAGGTTGCCGATGGCCCGGCGCAGTGCCGTCCGCCGCCCCATGATGGGCATCGGCCCATGCGGGCGGATGTACTCCACCGGCATGCCGGCATCCTGCCAGTCGATGGTCAGGCCATCCATGACGCCGGACATGTCGAGCGGCTCGATCGGCTCACCGCCCGCCTCGTCGCGGGCGAAGGCGAGCGTGGCGCCGATCATCGCCTCCATCTCCTGGAGGTCGGCCAGCAGCTTGTCCCGGACCTGGTCGTCGTCAATGAACTCAGCGCGCAGCCGGATGCGGGTGAGCGGCGTGCGCAGGTCGTGCGACACGGCGGCCAGCATGCGCGTGCGGTCCTCCACGAAGGCCTTCAGTCGGCGCTGCATCTTGTTGAAGGCGGCGGCGGCCAGCCGGACCTCGCGCGGGCCGCTCTCGTCCAGGCTGGGGGCCCGCATGTCGACGCCGAGGCGGTTGGCGGCGGCTGCGAACCGGCGCAGCGGCCGGGTGGTGAAGCCAAGGACCCAGGCCGACAGCAGGATGGCCACGGCCGCACTGCCCGCCAGCGAGGCGAGGAAGCCCGGCTCCCGCAGCGCGTCGGTCGCGGTGACGGGCGCATAGAATTTGAGCCATGTCCCGTCGGAGAGCTGCCGCGAGACGGAGATCGTCTTCGGCTCGGGCGGCGGCGGGGCCGGAAGCCCGAAGGGCGGAATCATGACGCCGGGCGACACATCCTTCTTGGGCGCGTCCGTCCGCTGATAGATGTCGAGCGTGACCGAATGGCCGGCGGCCGTCTGCACCGTCACCTGCCGTTCGGCCAGGGTCCGCAGAATCCGGCTGCGCACGTCGCTGGGCTGTTCCTCGATCGCGGCGGCGAAACCGTCAAGGCAGTGGGCCAGCTGTCCGCCCTCCGCGTCGGCCACGGCGGCGGCGCGATCCGTCCTGTAGAGACCCAGAGCGATCGCCTGGGAGAGCAGGATGCCGCCCACAAGCACCGCGAAGATCGAATAGGACATGCGGTCCGTAAGGGCCCTCATAGCGTCTGCACCTCCGGGGCGAAGACATATCCGCCCGAACGGACGGTCTTGATGATGCTGGGATCGGCGGGATCGGGCTCGATCTTGCGCCGCAGCCGGCTGATCTGGACGTCGATCGACCGGTCGAACGGGCCGGCCGAACGGCCCCGCGTGATCTCCAGAAGGTCGTCACGGGACAGAACACGGCGGGGGCGGCTGGCCAAGGCGACCAGGAGCTCGTACTCACCGGCGGTGAGCACCACCTCCTGCCCGTCCTTGTCGACCAGACGCCGTTGCGCCTGATCCAGGACATAGCCGCAGAAGCCGAGCGCGCCGGTGGCCGTCGCCGCCGGCTGGACGGGCGCGTGGGCGCGCCGCAGCACGGCCTTGATGCGGGCCACCAGTTCGCGTGGGTTGAACGGCTTCGGCAGATAATCGTCGGCCCCGATCTCCAGCCCCAGGATGCGGTCCGCATCCTCCCCCATGGCGGAGAGCATGACGACGGGCGGCCCGTTCTCCCCGCGCAGCCAGCGGCAGAGCGACAGCCCGTCCTCCCCCGGCAGCATGAGGTCCAGCACGACAAGATCGATGCTGCGATCCGCGAGGAACCGCTTCATCTCCTGCCCGTCCTTCGCGGCGGAGACGCGATAGCCGTGTCGGGTCAGGTAGCGGGTCAGCAGGTCACGGATTTCGCGGTCGTCATCGACGACGAGAAGATGAGCGGTGTCGGTCATGTCCGGATACTAGCCCCGTGTGTCGGCGCAGCCGATTCCCTTGTTGTTACGACAGTGTAACCCGCCGTGCTCTTGCAAAGAACTGTTTCACAAGACCCGCATCGCCGACATCGGCCAGAAACGCTCGGATGGTTACATCCTCCTCGTCAACGTTCACCGCCCTGGACGATCCGCAATCGATGAGGAATGAACCCGCCATGCGCAAGATCGTCGCCGCCGCCGCCATCCTGTCGGCCTTCGCCCTGTCCGCCCCCGCCTTCGCCGACACTCAGGTGGCCGCCAAGCCGGGCGCCGAGACCGTCGCCGCCGCCGAGCCGCTGTCCAAGGCGGACGCCCGCAAGGTCGCCCGCGACTATCTGAAGGACACGGACCAGCGCGGCCTGTCCGCCGGTAAGATCAAGGAGCGCGACGGCAAGTTCCACGTCGAACTGGTCAACCTCGGCGGCGTGACGGTCGGCACGCTGGTGATCGACGCCGCCACCGGCAAGGTCGAGACCGCGGGCTGACGCGAGACTGAACGGGAAACGTCGGACTGCCCCGGTCCGACGCTGTTGAGGCGACCTTCCCGGTCGTCCGGTCGCCTCACCCAGACGGCGGATGGTGCCAAACCCGCAGGCGCCATCCGCCGTCCCGCTTTCCTGGACCATATCGACGCGGAAGCGCCAGCCCGACGCGCATGGCCGTCCGCCACCGGGCGCGCTTGCCCCGTCCCCCGCCCCGTCGCACCATGGCGGCAACGATCGACATCGGGACGGAAACGGCATCATGGACGACGCCATGCGGGACGCGCATCGCGGGAACTCGGCGGCCAGCCGGGACAAGGCCTTCTACCTGCACCCCTACACGAACCTGAAGACGCACGAGGATGTCGGGCCGCTGGTGATCAGCGCCGGCAAGGGTGTCACGGTCACGGACGAGACCGGGAAGTCCTACATCGAGGGCGTCGCGGGCCTCTGGTGCACGTCGCTGGGCTTCGACGAGCCGCGGCTGGTGGAGGCCGCCATCGCCCAGATGCGCCGCCTGCCCTTCTATCACGCCTTCGCCCACAAGGCGCATGAACCGGGCATAGACCTTGCCGAAAAGCTGATCGGGATGGCCCCCGTGCCAATGAGCAAGGTGTTCTTCGCCTGCTCCGGCTCGGAGGCGAACGACACGGCCGTGAAGCTGGTCTGGTACTACAACAACGCACGCGGCCGGCCCGAGAAGAAGAAGATCATCAGCCGGATCAAGGGCTACCACGGCGTCACGGTTGCGTCGGCCAGCCTGACCGGCCTGCCGAACAACCATCGCGATTTCGACCTTCCCATCGCGCGCATCCTGCACACCGACTGCCCGCAATGGTACCGCTTCGCGGAGCCGGGCGAGAGCGAGGAGGATTTCGCCAGCCGGCTGGCCGCGAACCTGGAGGCGCTGATCCTGCGCGAAGGGCCGGAGACGGTCGCGGCCTTCATCGCGGAGCCGGTGATGGGTGCGGGCGGGGTCATCCCCCCGCCCCGGACCTATTTCGAGAGAATCCAGGCCGTGCTGCGCAAGTACGAGGTCCTGTTCATCGCGGACGAGGTGATCTGCGGGTTCGGCCGGACCGGCAACATGTGGGGCAGTCAGACCTACGGGCTGCAGCCGGACATGATCAGCACCGCCAAGGCCCTGACCTCGGCCTATCTGCCGCTGTCGGCCCTGCTGGTGAGCGAGGACATCTACCGGGCCTGCGTGGACGAGAGCGCCAAGATCGGCGTGTTCGGCCACGGCTACACCTATTCCGGACATCCGGTGAGCTGCGCCGTGGCGCTGGAGACGCTGCGCATCTACGCCGAGCGCGACATCCTGGGCCATGTGCGGGCGGTCGGCCCGGTGCTGCAGGACGGACTGCGCCGGCTGCGCGACCATCCGCTGGTGGGCGAGGTCCGGGGCGTCGGCCTGATCGCCGGGGTGGAACTGACGGCTGACAAGGCCGCGCGCCGGCCGTTCGATCCGGGGCTGGCGGTGGCCGCGAAGCTGGCCGGCTTCGCCCAGGCGCACGGGGCCATCGTGCGGCCGATCGGCGACACGATCGGCTTCTCCCCACCACTGATCATCTCGGCCGACGAGGTCCGGGACCTGATCGCGCGGTTCGAGCGGGCGCTCGCCGATACGGCGGACTGGCTGACCCGCGAGGGGCATTGGCGCGGCGGCTGATCCGCCCCATTTTGGCGGCGGCATCGATCGGCGTCGGAACGATGCCGCCGACGAACCGACGAATTGAGCGAAATCAAAGCGGGGTCGCCGAACCTGCCCGCATGCTGCACTTCCGCGCGACACGTCGCCGCGCGCCGATGCCAGCGAGGGCCTGTTCGTCTACATATCTGATGGACAACGGGCCGCTTCCATGGCGACTATTGTCCGCGGGAGATCGGAAGCCGTGCCAATGGACTACGAGAGCTTCTTCAAGAGCCAGATCGACGGCCTCAAGCGCGAAGGCCGCTATCGCGTGTTCGCCGATCTGGAGCGGCGCGTGGGCGAGTTTCCGGTCGCCTCGTACTTCCCGGAGCCGGAGGCGCAGCCGAGGGACGTCACCGTCTGGTGCTCCAACGACTATCTGGGCATGGGCCAGCACCCGGTCGTCATCGGGTCGATGATCGACGCGCTGCACCGCTGCGGCGCCGGTGCCGGCGGCACGCGCAACATCTCCGGCACCAACCATTTCCATGTGCTGCTCGAGAAGGAGCTGGCCGACCTGCACGGCAAGGAGGCGGCCCTTCTGTTCACCTCGGGCTACATCTCCAACGAGGCGACGCTCAGCACGCTGCCGAAGCTGCTGCCGAACTGCGTCGTCTTCTCCGACGCGCTGAACCACGCCTCGATGATCGAGGGCATCCGCCACAGCGGTGCGGAGAAGCACATCTTCCGGCACAACGATCCGGAGCATCTGGCCCAGCTCATGAGCCGCTATCCGAAGGACCGGCCGAAGCTGGTGGCCTTCGAGAGCGTCTATTCCATGGACGGCGACATCGCCCCGATCGCGGAGATCTGCGACGTGGCCGACCGCTATGGCGGCATCACCTACCTGGACGAGGTGCACGCCGTCGGCATGTACGGCGCGCGCGGCGCCGGCGTGGCGGAGCGCGACGGCGTGATGGACCGGCTGACCATCATCGAAGGAACGCTCGGCAAGGCGTTCGGCGTGATGGGCGGCTACATCACGGGGTCGGAGGCGCTGGTCGACTGCGTGCGCAGCTTCGCGCCCAGCTTCATCTTCACCACGTCGTTGGCGCCCGTGCTGGCGGCGGGCGCGCTCGCCAGCGTGAGCTTCCTGAAGGAGCACAACGAGCTGCGCCTCAAGCACCAGGAGCGCGCGGCCACGCTGAAGCGCCGGCTGGCGCAGGCGGGTCTGCCGGTGATGCCCTCGGTCAGCCACATCGTGCCCCTGCTCGTCGGCGATCCGCGCCAGTGCAAGCAGGCGAGCGACGATCTGCTGACCAACCACGGCATCTATGTGCAGCCGATCAATTATCCCACGGTTCCGCGCGGGACGGAGCGCCTGCGCCTGACGCCGTCGCCCTTCCATGACGACGCCAAGATGGACCATCTGGTCGACGCGTTGCTCAGCGTCTGGAGCCGGCTGGAGATCCGCCGGGCGGCGTGAGGGCGCATTCGCGGACGGTTCTGAGAGGCCGCCTGCGGGCGGCCTTTCGCGTTCCAACGGCTGCCCGTTTCGGCTAGGCCGTTACTGCCGATCACCGGCGGGACGGTCGAAGGCCTCCTTCTGTCCCTGGATCTGCTGCTCGCTGACAGCGACGCGCAGTTCCTTCGTGCCGGTGTTCACGGCGGCGACCGCCTCCCAGGGAATGTCGAACCGCTGATCGCCCACGCCCAGCAGGCCGCCGGTGGAGACCTCGATCGCCTGCAGACGACCGCTCTCCAGATCGACCAGGACGCGTTCCACCCGGCCGAACTTCTCACGATCGGACAGGTGCACCGTGTAGTCCTTGAGGTCCTCCGCATAGACCTGCCCGGGCTGCGTCGCGCTGCCGGCGTTCGGGCCGATCGGACGGTCGCCGCGGAACTGCTCGGCATGACGGGGCGGCTCCGCCTCCATGGCACTCGACCGCCGCTCCGGCGGTGGCCCGTCCTCGCGGGACCGGTCGGGCGGCGGTGTCGTGCGCATCACTTCGACCTCGCCGTCGCCGCGGGCCGCCTCCTCCGCCGTGGCCCCCCCCTCCTCCCGCTCGCCGGGGAGCGTCTGTTCGGTCGTGAGACTCCGGGCGTTGGTCGCCGCGTCCTCGCCCGCCGGGACGGCCGGCTGACGGGGGGCGTCGGCGGGTACCGGGCCCTGGGCGGGCTTGGTGAGGAGGTCGCCCTCCGGCGTACCGGGAACATGGTCGCTCATCGGCCGGCGCTGCTGGATCTCATTGTCCCCGCCTTCGGGGTCCTGTGCCACAGCCGGCCATGCGATCAGCAGGCAGGCGGCGAGGATGGTCGGACGCATCGCGTGTCTCCGCGCGGTTCTGGGATGGCGGTGTCCGTTTCAAACAGGCGCGGCGGCTCAACGTCACCGGATGGGTCCCATGCCACGGCGTGACCGGTGACGCTGGCGGTTTGGGTTCCGGCTTCCCATATGCGCGGCCAGAGCGGGTTCCCCTTTGAAAAGCCACTGGTGGAAAACCGGGCAATCGCTATAGTCCGCGCCGTCCGGACCGGGTCCCGCACCCCGATCCAGCAGTCCTGAAGGTCAAGAGTCAGATGAAGCCATTGCGCCTGGTGCCGGAAAACACCGCCATCGATTTCGTCCGCCTGCGTTTCTTCGGCTTCATCGTGTCCGGCCTGCTGATCCTGGGCACGGCGATCGGCTTGATGTCACCGGGCCTGAATCTCGGCATCGACTTCAAGGGCGGCATCCTGATCGAGGCGCGGGCGCCGGAGCCGATCGATGTCGGTGGCCTGCGCACGCAGTTGAACGGCCTGGGTCTGGGCGAGGTGCAGCTGCAGCAGTTCGGCGAACCGAACGACATCCTGATCCGCGTGCAACGGCAGGAGGGTGACGAGGCTGCGCAGAACGCGGCCGTCGCGCTCGTCCGCGAGACGCTGGGCACGACCTACGAGTACCGCCGGGTCGAACTGGTCGGACCGCGGGTCGGCGGCGAGCTCATGCAGCAGGGCATCATCGCCACACTTCTCGCCGTGGCGGCCATCGCCGCTTATGTCGCCTTCCGCTTCGAATGGCAGTTCGGCGTCTCGGCCCTGATCGCGACGTTCCACGACGTCTTCGTGACGGTGGGGCTGTTCATCGTGCTGCAACTGGAGTTCGACCTCACCGCCGTTGCAGCACTGCTCACGCTCGCCGGCTACTCGATCAACGACACCGTCGTCGTGTTCGACCGCATGCGCGAGCAGATGCGGAAGTACAAGTCCGCCGACATGAAGACCATCATCAACCTGTCGGTGAACCAGACGCTGGGCCGGACGATCCTGACCAGCGGCACCACGCTTCTGGCCATCCTGCCGTTGCTGCTGTACGGCGGCAGCGCCCTGCACAACTTCACCATCGCGCTGTTCTGGGGCATCCTGGTCGGCACCTTCTCCTCCGTCTATGTGGCCGCGGCCCTGCTGCTGTACATGCCGCCGATCCGCCGCGGCGGGGAGGAGAAGGCGGAGCGGCAGCCGGGCGACGCGCCGTCCACCTCCCCCTGACCCCACGCGAGAACGGCCCGACGCCGCATGCTGCGTATCCCGATCCCCAAGCCGAAGGGCGAGCAGCGGCGGACCTCCGATCTGCTGCTGGACATCCTGACGCGGGACGATGCGGAGCGGCTGAGCATCGGTGAACTGATCGACCGCCTGGGCGACCGGGCGTTCGGGGTGCTCATCCTGCTGTGCGCCCTGCCGAACTGCATCCCCGGCCCGCCCGGGCTCAGCACCGTCACAGGCCTGCCGATCGTCGTCTTCTCGCTGCAGCTCCTGCTCGGCGGCGACCGGCCATGGCTGCCCGACTTCCTGCGGCGGCGGGATTTCAGCCGGGAGGATGTGCTGCGCATGGTGCGCCGCGCGGAGCCCTGGATCCGCAAGCTGGAGCGTCTGTCGCGGCCCCGCTTCAGCCTGCTGGTGGATGGGTTCGCCGAGCGCTTCGCAGGCCTCATGCTGTTCATCCTGTCCTTCATCCTGATCCTGCCGATCCCGCTGGGGAACCTGTTCCCGGCGATCGCCATCGCCGTCATCGCCATCGCCCTGATGGAACATGACGGCGTGGCCGTGATCGTCGGCTATGTCTGGGGCGTCATCTCCATCCTGATCGCGCTGACGGCGGTGATCGTCGTGCTCGCGGCCATCGGCGAGCTCCTGTCCCGGGTCTTCGGCTAGCCCCAACGATCGGGCCCTAGCCCACCGCCGCCGGAGTGCTTGATCGGCATTCGGCGGGAGTCCTACACTGCGGGGGTGCCGCCAGCCGACAACCCCGCGCCAGGGCCCGCCACAGGGCCCGCACATAAGGGGACGCCTTTCCCGGGCACCGGCGCCGGCCGGAGGATCGCGTCCGATGACCCAGGCCACCGACGACACGTGCCGCCAGAAGTCCATCCTGATCGCCGATGACGAGCCCAGCATCGTGCTGTCGCTCGAGTTCCTGTTGAGGAAAGCCGGCTACGCGGTCCGCGTCGCGCGCACGGGCGAGGAGGTGCTGACCGCGATGGCGGCGCAGGCGCCGGACCTCGTCCTGCTGGACGCCATGATGCCCCAGCGCGACGGCTACGACGTCTGCCAGACCATCCGCGCCAACCCCGCCTGGGCCCGCATCCCGGTGATCATGCTGACGGCCAAGAGCCGCGAGGTGGAACGGCAGAAGGGCATGGCCCTGGGCGCCAGCGACTATGTGACCAAGCCTTTCTCGACGCGCGATCTGGTGGAGACCATGCGGCGGCACCTGGATTCGGCCCCCCCGGTCGCCCAGCACCACGCCGTGACGACCGCCGGGCCGGCCGCATGAGCCCAGGCGCCCGGCCAGGACTTCTTTTCCTGGGCGCGGCCGTTGCGCTCGCCGGGTTCTGCATCGCCCTGCCCCACTTGGCCGCGACCTCGACACGGCCGGTGACCGCCGTGGCCTTCGGTGCTGCCGCCGGTGCCGGCCTCGTCATCGGTCTGCTCTGGTTCGCGGTGAGCCGCCTTGTGCTCCTCCCTGCCAAGCGGCTGGCGGCGGAGACGCGGATGCTGGCCGCCGCCGCCGGCACGGATGTCAGCGTGCCGGCCCATGAGTACGGGGCCCTCGCCCCGGTCGCCGGCGCGGTCGCCGAACTGGCGCTGCGTCTGGCGGCGGTCCGGAACGACCAGGCCCGCACGGTGGCCGACGCGATCCGGCGGGCCGAGGAGCAGTCTGGGCGGCTCGCGGCCCTGCTGCGCGACCTGCACGAGGGCGTGCTCGTCTGCAACCTGAAGCACCAGATCCTGCTCTACAACGAGCGGGCGCGGGGCATGCTGCCGGCGACCGTCGATCTCGGGCTCGGGCGGTCGCTGCTGCAGATCGTCACCCGGCAGCCCGTCCTGCACACCCTGGACCGGCTGATCCGTCGCGTCCGCGAGGGCCGGCATCTGGACCATGCCGAGGGAACGACGGCCGGGTTCATCGTCGGCACCGCCGACAGCCGCCTGATCCAGGGGCGCATGGCCGTCATCCTGGGCACCGGCGACGAGATCACGGGCTATGTGGTGACGCTGGAGGACGCGACGGGCGAACTGGCGACCCTGGCCCGCCGGGACGCGCTGCTGAAGGCTGCGACGGAGGATGTCCGCGCACCCCTGGCGAACCTGTCTGCGGCGGCCGAAATGCTGGAAGAGCATCCGGACCTCTCCCCGGAGGAGCGCGCGCGGTTCGACGCGGTGGTCGTGGACGCGGCCCGGCAACTGAACGCGACGCTGGAGCGGATCACGACCGAGTACCGCGCCGGCATCACCGCCGCGTGGCCGATGGGCGACGTCAATTCCGGCAACCTGTTCGCCCTGGTCGCCGAACGGTGCAAGGCGGCCGGTGGCCCCGTCATCGTGCCGACCGGGCTGCCGGTCTGGCTGCACGGGGACAGTTACGGCCTCGTCCTTCTGCTGGCCCACCTCGCGGGGAACGTGTCGCGGGCGACGGGGGAGCCCAGCCTGGACCTAGGCGCCGAGACGGACCTGCGCGGGCGTTTCGTCTATGCCGACCTGACCTGGCCCGGCGAACCACTCTCCTCCGCCGCGCTGGAGGCCTGGCGGAACGATCCGCTGGCCGAGGCGCTGGCCGGCCTGACGCTCGGCGACATCCTGGAGCACCACCGCAGCGACATCTGGAGCGAGCGCGCCCGCGACGGCTTCGCCCGGCTGCGCCTGCCGCTGCCGCCCGCGCAGCAGACCCATGGCCGGCGGGAGTCAGCTCCGGCCCCCCGCCCCGAGTTCTTCGATTTCGACCTGCTCCGCCAGCCGGTGCCGGAGGGGGCGCTGGCGAAGATGCCGCTGAGGGCCTTGTCCTACGTGGTGTTCGACTGCGAGACGACGGGCCTTCAGCCAAGCCAGGGGGACGAGCTGGTCTCCATCGCCGGGGTGCGGATCGTCAACGGGCGCATCCTGACCGGGGAGGCGTGGCAAAGCCTGGTCAAGCCCGGTCGCCCCATCCCGGCGGTGTCGACGGGCATCCATGGGATCACCGACGCCATGGTCGCGGAAGCCTCCCCCGCGGAGGCGGTGTTGCCGCAGTTCCGCGCCTTCGTCGGCGATTCCGTCCTGGTGGCCCACAATGCCGCCTTCGACCTCAAATTCCTGAGGATGAGGCAGCGCGCCGCCGGCGTGACCTTCGACATGCCGGTGCTGGACACCATGATCCTGTCCCGCCAGATCCAGGGTGAGGACGGGGAGCATTCGCTGGACGGCATCGCCGGCCGATTCGGCCTCAGGATCGCGGACAGGCATTCGGCCCTTGGCGACAGCCTGCTGACGGCGGCCGTCTTCATCCGGATGCTGGACATCCTGGAGGAGCGCGGCATCACCACCCTGGACGAGGCGATCCGCCGGTCGAACATGGCGGTGGAGCTGCAGGCGCGGGAGCGCGCCTTCTGATGGAGGGCGGACCCGACAGACCGGTGGCGGAACGGCGCCCCCGCGACGGTCGGGCGGGCGACTTCCAACCGGCGGGGCGGCCGTCGCGCAGCCGCCTGCTGGCGCTGTTCCTGCTGGGGATGGTGCTGTTCAACCCGCCGCTGCTGGACGCCTTCGACCGGCCGGCCGCAGCGCTGGGCCTGCCGGCCATCCTGCTATACATCTTCGCGGTCTGGCTGGCGGTGGTGACGCTGGTGGCGCTCTGCCTGGAAAGGCGGCGCTGATGTCCGGCTTCACCGTCGCCACGGTTTCGCTGGTCTACATCCTGGCCCTGTTCGCCATCGCCTGGGGGGCGGATCGCCGGGCGGCGGCCGGCAGCCCGGTATCGGGGCCGACGGTCTACGCCCTGTCACTGGCCGTCTACTGCACCACCTGGACCTTCTACGGCAGTGTCGGCCGGGCCGCGACCAGCGGGATCGGGTTCCTGCCCACATACCTCGGCCCCACCCTGATGATGGCGCTGGGCTATGCGGTCGTGGCGAAGATCCTGCGAATCGCCCGGCAGCAGCGCTCCACCTCCATCGCCGACTTCATCGCCAGCCGCTATGGCCGCAGCCAGCTTCTGGGCGGGCTGGTGGCCCTGGTCGCCGTCATCGGAATCACCCCCTACATCGCGCTGCAGCTGAAGGCCGTGTCGGTCGGGTTCGAGGTGCTGACCGGCGGCACGGCGGAGGCCACACCCGACATCCTTGCCGACACGGGGTTCTGGGTCGCCCTGCTGATGGCCGTGTTCGCCATGATGTTCGGGACGCGGAGCATCGACGCGTCCGAACACCATCCGGGCCTCGTCGCCGCCATCGCCTTCGAAAGCCTTGTCAAGCTGTTCGCGTTCCTGGCCGTCGGCGTGGCGGTCGTCTGGGTGCTGTATGACGGACCCGGCGACCTGTTCGCGCGGGCCATGGCGAACCCGGAGGTGTCCCGGCTGTTCACGGCCGACGCGGCACTGGGCGGCGGGACATGGCTGACCGTGATGCTGCTGTCCATGGCGGCGATCGTCTGCCTGCCCCGCCAGTTCCAGGTGATGGTGGTGGAGAACACCGACGAGCGGCACCTGCACCGGGCGCTGTGGCTGTTCCCGGCCTACCTGCTGCTGATCAACGTCTTCGTACTGCCCATCGCCGTGGCGGGCCTGCTCTGGCTGCCGCCGGGAGCGGCCGATCCGGACATGATCGTGCTCAGCCTGCCGCTGGCCGCCGGGTGGGAGGGGTTGGCCCTGGCCGCCTTCATCGGCGGGCTGTCCGCCGCCACGGGCATGATCATCGTGGAGACGGTGGCGCTGGCGACCATGGTGTCAAACGACCTCGTCCTGCCGCTGTTGATGCGGTATCGCAGCCGGGCCTTGGACCGGGTGCAGGACCTGGGCCGCCTGATGTTGGCGGTGCGGCGGGTGGCGATCGTCGTCGTGCTGATCCTGGGCTATCTCTATTTCCGGATGGCGGGCGGAGCCTATGCGCTCGTCTCCATCGGCCTGATCTCCTTCGCGGCCGTGGCGCAGTTCGCGCCTGCCCTGTTCGGCGGCATCTTCTGGACGGGAGCGACCCGGCGCGGGGCCATCGCCGGGCTGGTCGGCGGGACCGTGACCTGGGCCTATACGCTGCTGATCCCGTCCTTCGCCCGGTCCGGCTGGCTCGACCCGGCCTTCCTGACCGAGGGGCCGTTCGGGATCGGCTGGCTCCAGCCCTACGCGCTGTTCGGCCTGGACGGGCTCGACCCGCTGGCCCACAGCCTGTTCTGGAGCATGCTGGTCAATCTCGGCCTCTACGTCGGGGTGAGCCTGTTCGACACCCCGACCGTCGGGGAGCGGACCCAGGCCACCGCCTTCGTCGAGGTCTTCGATCAGGCGGAGACGGCCGGGCAATGGCGCGGGCAGGCGACGGTGGGCGACCTGCAGGGCGTCGTCGCCCGCTTCCTGGGCCCGGAACGCACCGCCCAGGCCTTCGCCCAGTTCCGGACGAGGCGGGGTGCCGTGCCGCCCGACGCGCCCGCCGACGCCGAGCTGATCCGGCAGGCGGAGCGCCTGCTGGCGGGCGCCATCGGCGCCGCGAGCGCGCGCGTGGCCCTCGCCTCCGCCGTGGGAACGGCCGATGTCGGGCTGCCGGAACTGGTGCGCATGCTGGACGAGACCAGCCACGTGATCGAATACAGCCGACGGCTGGAGCAGAAGTCGGCCGAGCTGGAGCGGGCGACGGAGGCGCTGTCGGCGGCAAACCTGCAGCTGCGCGAACTGGACAGGATGAAGGACGACTTCCTGTCCACCGTGACGCACGAGCTGCGCACGCCGCTGACCTCGATGCGGGCACTGTCCGAAATCCTGTACGACACGCCCGAGATGGACCAGGACCAGCGGCAGGAGTTCCTGGCGACCATCATCAAGGAGAGCGAGCGCCTGACCCGCCTGATCAACCAGGTGCTGGACATGGCCAAGATCGAGGCGGGCGAGATCGACTGGCAGATCGGCGCCGTCGACCTGGGCGCCATCGTGCATGACGCGGCGATCAGCACCAGCCAGCTGTTCCGCGAGCGGGGCGTGGAGCTGACGCTGACCGTGCCGCCCGACTTGCCGGCCGCCTATGGCGACCCGGACCGCCTGGTGCAGGTGGTGGTGAACCTGTTGTCGAACGCCGTGAAGTTCGCGCCCCAGGGCAGCGGCAGGGTCGCCGTCTCGGTCAGCCGCGGCGAGGCCGGGCTCGAGGTGCTGGTGAGCGACAACGGGCCGGGCATCGCGCCGGAGCACCGGGAGGCGGTGTTCGACAAGTTCAGGCAGGTCGGCGACCAGCAGAGCGGAAAGCCCCAAGGCACCGGCCTCGGCCTCGCCATCTGCCGCCGGCTGGTGGATCGCATGGGCGGGCGGATCTGGGTGGAGGGAACACCCGGCAAGGGCGCCACCTTCCGCTTCACCGTTCCCCTCGCCCCCCAGGCCCCCGCCGCCGCGACGGCTCAGGCGCCCGAGACGACCAGCGTGTAGAGGCCGTACTTCATCAGAACCACGCTGCCGAAGCCGACGAGCACGATGCAGACGCGGTCATAAAGCTTGTCCATGGTATCCCTCCCCTGGTGTTCATCGCGCCCGATGTGGGGAGGTAATGCCCGGCATCAAGGGCCTGGAATTCCACAAAAAATTCAGGGATTCGCGGACGTCCGCAGCCAGGGACGCGCGGTCCAGTGCGCGTCGCGGAAGGCGGCGATCCGTTCCCGGTACTGCAGCGTCAGGTCGATCTCGTCGATGCCCTTGAGCAGGCATTCGCGGCGGAACGGATCGATGCTGAACAAGACTTCGCGGTTGGCGCCGCGCAGCACCTGCCGCTCGAGGTCGACGGTCAGTTCCAGACCGGGCTCCGCCACCAGGGCGGCGCGCAGCGCCGTCGCGATCTCCGCCGGGACGACGATGGGCAGCAATCCGTTTTTCAGCGCGTTGCCGAAGAAGATGTCCCCGAAGCTTGCCGCCACGACAGCGCGGATGCCGGCGTCGACCAGGGCGTAGACCGCCCCTTCCCGGCTAGAGCCGCCGCCGAAGTTCGGGCCGGTCACCAGGATGCGCGCCGTGCGGAAGGGCGGCCGGTTCAGGATGAAGTCCGGGTTCTCCCGCCCATCTGGATCGAAGCGCAGATCGTGGAACAGGTAGTTGTCGTAGCCGCTGGCGCGCGGCTTCTTCAGGAACCGGGCCGGAATGATCTGGTCGGTGTCGACATTGGCCATCTCCAACGGTGCGGCCACGGCCGTGAGCACGGTGAAGGGCTGCATCGCTCAGTCCTCCACGGTCAGCGTGCGCACGTCGGTCAGCCGACCGGTCACGGCCGCCGCCGCGACCATGGCCGGGCTCATGAGATGGGTGCGGGCACCCGGACCCTGCCGACCGGGGAAGTTCCGGTTGGACGTCGAGGCGCAGCGTTCGCCCGGGGGGACCAGATCCCCGTTCATGCCGACGCACATGGAACAGCCGGCATCGCGCCATTCCAGGCCGGCGGCCGTGAAGACCCGGTCGAGCCCTTCCGCCTCCGCCTGCCGCTTCACCCTGGCGGAGCCGGGGGAGACGATGCCGGGCACCCGGCTTGTCCGCCCCTTAAGCACCGCCGCCGCCGCCCGCAGATCCTCGATCCGGCTGTTGGTGCAGCTGCCGATGAACACGCGGTCGATGCCGACCCCGGTCAGCGGCTGTCCAGGCGCCAGCCCCATGTAGGCGAGCGAGCGTTCCGCCTGCCCGCGCTTGCCGGCATCGGCGAAGGAGGCCGGGTCCGGCACGGCGCCGTCGATGGGTGCGGCGTCCTCCGGGCTGGTCCCCCAGGTCACCATGGGCGCGATCCCGGCGGCATCGAGCCGGACCTCGCGGTCGAACACCGCCCCCGGATCGCTGCGCAGGGTGGCCCAGTCCGCCAGCGCCATCGGCCAGAGATCGCCCGTGGGCGCGAAGTCGCGCCCCTGCAGCCAGGCGGAGGTCGTCTCGTCCGGCGCCACCATGCCCGCCCGCGCCCCGGCCTCGATCGACATGTTGCACAGGGTCATCCGCCCCTCCATGGAGAGGGAGCGGATGGCGGGGCCGGAATACTCGATCACATGGCCAGCCCCGCCGTTGGCGCCGATCCGGGCGATCACGGCCAGGATGACGTCCTTGGCCGACACGCCCCGATGCAGACGCCCGTCGACCGTCACCCGAAGGGTCTTCGGACGGCGCTGCCAGAGGCACTGGGTCGCCAGCACATGCGCCACCTCCGACGCGCCGATGCCGAACGCCAGCGCGCCGAAGGCGCCATGGGTGCTGGTGTGGCTGTCGCCGCAGACGATGGTCAGCCCTGGCTGGGTCAGGCCCAGTTCCGGCCCGATGACATGCACGATGCCCTGGTCCGGGCTGTCCAGTCCGAACAGCCGGATCCCCGCCTCGCCCGTGTTGCGGGACAGCAGATCGACCATGTTGGCGATCTCCGGATTCGGGATCGGCAGGTCGCGGTCGCGGGTCGGCACATAGTGATCGGCCACGCCGAATGTCTGCTCCGGCGCGAAGACGGGCCGGCCGCCGGCGCGCAGCTTGTCGAAGGCGTGGAACGACCCCTCATGCGCGAAATGCCGGTCGATCCAGAGCAGCGTCTGCCCGTCACGCTCGAGGATGGCGTGTCGGCGCCAAATCTTCTCGAAGAGCGTGGTGGGCGCGCCGATATCCGGCCCTGCGCCGACGGTCGGCGCTGGCTGGACGGGCGATGGTGCCAAGGGTCCTTCGATGGGCAACGGATTTGTCCGTCAAGCAACGGCGTGTGTCGCCATTATCATGTTGCCATAAACATATATCAACCGGGCTTTCAGGCGAGGCCGGCCCCGGAGGACGAAGGGGCGCCATGCCCGCAGCGGTGGGCGCCCCGCCTTGCATTCGCGGGATGTCGCGTCTAGCTTCCCGTCACGCCGGGCCTTGGGGTCCGACACCCATTCCCAGACACAGGTGAGCGGCATGAAGTCCGCCGTCATCGTCTTTCCCGGTTCCAACTGCGACCGCGACATCGCCGTGGCACTGGAAAAGGCCTCCGGCCGCAAGCCGCACATGGTGTTCCACAAGGATACCGAGCTGCCGGATGTGGACGTGATCGCCGTTCCGGGCGGCTTCAGCTATGGCGACTATCTGCGCTGCGGCGCCATGGCCGCTCACTCCCCCATCATGCGGGTGGTGAAGGAGCGCGCGGACAAGGGCGTGCGCGTCATGGGCATCTGTAACGGCTTCCAGATCCTCACCGAGGCCGGGCTGCTGCCGGGTGCCCTGATCCGGAACAAGACGCTGAAATATGTCTGCCGCACGGTGGGCCTCCGCGTCGAATCGACCGAGAGCGCCTACACCGCGAAGTACGCCGCCGGCCAGACCATCCGCATCCCAGTCGGCCATGGCGAGGGCAACTACGTCGCCGACGACGCCACGCTTGACCGGTTGGAGGGCGAAGGCTTGGTCGCCTTCCGCTACGTCAACCATGACGGGGCACCGGACGCGGAGGGCAACCCCAACGGTGCGGCCCGCGACATCGCCGGCATCTTCAACAAGGGCCGCACCGTGCTGGGCATGATGCCCCACCCGGAGCGGGCCTTCGAACCGCTGCACGGGAACACGGACGGCCGTGCCTTCTTCGACGGTCTGGTGGAGGCCCTGACGTGAGTGCTGCCACGCTGCCCAACGCCACGCTGCCGAAAGAGCCCGAGGTCACCGAGGACCTCGCCCGCGAGCACGGGATCAAGCCGGACGAGTACGAGCGCTTGCTGAGAATCGTGGGACGCACCCCGACCTTCACGGAGCTGGGCATCTACTCCGTCATGTGGTCGGAGCATTGCTCCTACAAATCCTCCCGCGTCTGGCTGAAGCAGTTCCCGACGACGGCGCCGTGGGTCATCTGCGGGCCGGGCGAGAATGCGGGCGTCATCGACATCGGCGACGGGCAGGCCGCCATTTTCAAGATGGAGAGCCACAACCACCCCAGCTACATCGAGCCGTTCCAGGGTGCCGCGACCGGCGTGGGCGGCATCCTGCGCGACGTGTTCACCATGGGGGCGCGGCCCATCGCCAACCTGAACGCCCTGCGTTTCGGCGATCCGTCCCACCCCAAGACCCGCCAGCTGATCGCGGGCGTGGTGGCGGGCATCGGCCATTACGGGAACTGTGTGGGCGTGCCGACGGTAGGCGGCGAGACGAACTTCCATAAGGCCTACAACGGCAACTGCCTGGTCAACGCGATGACGGTCGGCCTCGCCCCCGCCGACCGCATCTTCTATTCCAAGGCGGCCGGTGTGGGGAACCCGGTCGTCTATGTCGGGTCGAAGACGGGCCGCGACGGCATCCATGGCGCCACCATGTCGTCCGCCGAGTTCTCCGAGGATACGGAGGAGAAGCGCCCGACGGTGCAGGTGGGCGATCCCTTCACCGAGAAGCTTCTGATCGAGGCGTGCCTGGAGCTGATGGCGACGGACGCCATCGTGTCCATCCAGGACATGGGGGCGGCGGGCCTGACCAGCTCATCCGTCGAGATGGCCGGCAAGGGCGGGCTTGGCATCGAGCTGATCCTGGACGACGTGCCCCAGCGCGAGACGGGCATGACGCCTTACGAGATCATGCTGTCGGAGTCCCAGGAGCGGATGCTGATGATCCTGAAGCCCGGCCGCGAGGCCGAGGCGCGGGCCATCTTCGAGAAGTGGGACCTGGATTTCGCCGTGATCGGCCGCCTGACCGACACCGGCCGGTTCGTCATCAAGATGCATGGCCGCACCTGGTGCGATCTGCAGCTGGCGCCGCTGTTCGACGAGGCGCCGCTGTACCGCCGCCCGACGGAGGAGACGCCGAAGAAGGCGCCCCTGCCCGAGGGCGTCGCCGTATCGGCGGGAGTGTCCGCCAAGGACGCCCTGCTGAAGCTGATCGGCTGCCCGGACCTCGCCTCCAAGCGCTGGATCTGGGAGCAGTACGACAGCCAGGTGATGGCCGACACGCGCTTCATGTCCGGGCAGGCGGACGCGGCCGTCGTGCGCGTCCACGGCACGAGGAAGGGCTTGGCCCTGACCTCCGACGTGACACCGCGCTACTGCCACGCCGACCCGTACGAGGGCGGCAAGCAGGCGGTGGCGGAGGCGTGGCGCAACGTGACGGCGGTGGGCGCCCTGCCGCTGGCGATCACCGACAACATGAACTTCGGCAATCCGGAGAAGCCCCGGATCATGGGCCAGTTCGCCGACTGCGTGCGCGGCATGGCGGAGGCCTGCCGGGCGCTGGACTTCCCGGTCGTGTCCGGCAATGTCAGCCTCTACAACGAGACCAACGGCGAGGCCATCCTGCCCACGCCCACGGTCGGCGGCGTGGGCCTGATCCAGGACGCGGCGACGGCCGTCGGCCTTGGCTTCAAGGCGCCGGGCGAGGCGATCCTGCTGATCGGCGAGACGAAGGGTCATCTGGGTCAAAGCCTCTGGCTGCGCGAGATCCTGGGCCGCGAGGACGGCCCGCCGCCGCCCGTCGATCTGGCCGTGGAGCGCCGCAACGGCGACTTCCTGCGTGGACTGATCGCCGACGGCAGCGTGACCGCCAGCCATGACCTGTCCGACGGCGGCCTGCTGGTCGCCGTGGCGGAGATGGCGATGGCGTCCGGCATCGGCGCCGATCTTTCCGGCCTTGGCGGCGCGGATGCCGGCGTCCTGTTCGGCGAGGACCAGGGGCGCTATGTGCTGACAGTTCCGGCGGCCCAGGCCGACGCCGTGCTGGCCCGCGCCAAGGCGGCCGGCGTACCGGGGGCGCGCCTGGGCACGACCGGCGGAAGCGAATTGACAGGCCCCGGCGGCATGCTCATATCGGTTCAGGAGCTGCGGCGGGCGAACGAGGCGTGGCTGCCGGCCTACATGGCGGGCGCCCTGCCCGGCTGAGGCTTACGGAACGCGGGGAACGGGGACGATCATGGCGATGGACCAGGGGGAGATCGAGCGGCTGATCCGCGAGGGCATCCCCGACGCGGTGATCCGCATCGACGACCTGCGCGGCGACGGCGACCATTACGCCGCCTATGTCGAATCCCCCGCCTTCAAGGGCAAGAGCCGGGTGCAGCAGCACCAGATGGTCTATGCCGCCCTTAAGGGAAAGATGGGCAACGAGCTGCATGCCCTGGCACTGACCACGGCGGCGCCGAAGGATTGAGACTTGCACGGTGACGCGGGCCCTGGCCCTGGCGCTTGTCGCCGCCCTGGTGCTGGCGGCGGGCGGACGGGCGCAGGCGCAGGCGGGCCCCTGCCCCTTCGCGCCATCGCCCGACGCCCGGACCGACGGCGCCGTGGTCGCCGCCGAACCCGTTGACGCGGGACCCGCCGGCGCCTGCAGGATCACGTACCGCAGCGACAGCCTGCGCGTCCGGGGCTATGTCTTCGTTCCGGAAGCCGCGACAGGCAGGCTGCCCGTGCTGCTGTTCGCGCGCGGCGGCACCGGCGATGACGCCCGCATCGGTCGGCCGCTGCTGGCGTATCTGGGCGGACTGGCGCACCGGGGTCCCTTCATCGTCCTGGCCACCGACTACCGCGGGCCCGGCGGCGCCGAGGGTCGCGACGAGTATGGCGGCGCCGACGTGAACGACCTTCTGAACCTTCTGCCCGTGGCCGCCCAGGTTCCAGGCGCCGATACCAGGCAGGCTGTCCTGTTGGGGTTCTCCCGCGGGGCCATCAACGTCTACCGCGCGATCCGGATGAAGGCGCCGGTCCGCGCCGCCGCCGTGGTGTCCGGACCGGTCGACCTCGCCAGGACCTATGAACAGGGCGGTTTCTTCCTGAAGCGGGCCCTGCGCGACGCGATCGGCGGGTCGCCGGAAGACAGGCCGGACGCGTATCGGGCGCGCTCGGCCCTGGCGTGGCCGGACGATCTGGACGTTCCGCTGCTGATCCTCCACGGGGGCAAGGACGACCGCATCGACAGCGGGCAAATCCGGGCGTTCGCGCGGTCGCTCACCGAACTGGGCAAGCTCCACGAACTGGTGGAGATCCCGGAGGGCGACCACATGCTGCACAATGCGGACGTGGCGAGGGACGATGCCATCCTTGCATGGTTCGACCGCTTCATATCCCGGTGACGATTGGTGTAAACCTTGTTCGAGACGACCGGCCGTTCCATCTAGGGCGGATGATGGACGGTCCGGCCGGACCCTGATCAACGTCGCGCGCCAATGAGCGCCAGCCTCTCCCGAAGGAGATCGATACACATGGACCAGACCGTCACCGAGCGCATCAAGCGCGACATCGAGGACAATGACGTCGTGCTCTACATGAAGGGCACGCCGGTGTTTCCGCAGTGCGGCTTCTCCGCCGCCGTCGTCCAGGTGCTGAGCCACATGGGCGTGAAGTTCAAGGGCATCGACATCCTGGTCGACCCGGCTCTGCGCCAGGGCATCAAAGACTTCAGCAACTGGCCGACCATCCCGCAGCTTTATGTGAAGGGCGAGTTCGTCGGCGGCTGCGACATCGTCCGCGACATGTACGAGCAGGGCGAGCTGCAGTCCCTGCTGAAGGAGAAGGGTGTCGCCTTCAACGAGGCGGCCTGATCCCCTTCCCGACCTTGCAAACACGAAGGGCCGCGCCGGGGATGGCGCGGCCCTTCGCCGTTCCAGGGACTTACTGGCCCTTGAGGAAGGCGGCGAGCTCCCGCTGGAAGACCTCCGGCTGGTCGAACATGATGAAGTGGTAGCTGTCCGGAATGCGCTTCAGGTCCGTCTGCGGCGCGGTGGCGAAGGAGAGCTTGTAGAAGGTTTCCATCTGCTCGTCGGTGATGGGGGCCCCGGGCGGGCGGACGTAGAGCACGCTCATGGGCACCTTGATCGCCGCCAGTTCGGGGCGGAGGTCGGTGATGACAAGCTCGTAGAAGGCCTGGTTGCCCACGCCGGGGTCGCTCGCCAGGGACTGGGCGACCACGGGCGGGCGCAGCGGCTCCGTCTTGACCATCGTGGCGATGGTCTGCTCGATCCGGGTCCGACGCTCCTCCGGCGACGCCTTGTTCATGGCGTCCCGCATCTGGGCGGCCATGGGCTCGATCGTGGCGGGGGTGGTGCCCGGCGGGCCGAACATGGCGCCGACGAAGGGCAGCATGTCGACGACCATCACCCGCGACGCGAGGCCCGGATGGCGGGCCGCCACCATCATCGCCCAGGTCCCGCCCATGGAGTGGCCGACCAGGGCTGGCTGCTTCAGCCCGGCCTCCTTGATGTAGCGGGCGATCTCCTCCGCGATCTGGGCGAGCACGGGGCCGCCGGCATTGGCGCCGGGCGCCTTGCCGGCGAAGCCGGCCACATGCACCAGATGGTAGCGGTAGCCCGGCAGCGCCTTCACCGTGCCTTCCCACACCTCCGGCGAGGAGCTGAGGCCGGGGATCAGCACCACGTCGGGGCCGGAGCCGGTGACCGACACGCCGAGGCGGTCGCTCTTGAAGGCGGCGTCCTTCGCGACGGCGGGCGCGATGGCGGGCGGGGCCAGTGCCAAGGCGGCGGCGAGCGCAAGGGTGCGGAGTGCGAGACGGCGGGTGAGCATGGGTGCGGGTTCCTCCGGACTGTCGTGGCACCCTGGATAACCGGTGCCGCCCGCGTATTGAAGTGACTGTTGTCATGGCGCGCGGGTGACGCGCAAAGCCCTGGCCCGGAACGGAAAAGGCCGCCCCCTTTCGGGAGCGGCCTTTGCAATTCCGGACCGGGGGGCCTGGATCAGCGCGAGTAGAACTCGATGACCAGGTTCGGCTCCATCTGCGTCGGGTACGGCACGTCGGCCAAGCCGGGCGAGCGGACGAAGGTGCCCTTGAAGTTGCCGGTGTCGACCGTGAGGTAGTCGGGGATGTCCCGCTCCGGCGACTGGATCGATTCCATGATCAGGGCGAAGGACTTGGCCTTCTCGCGCACCTCGACCACATCGCCGTCCTTGACCATGTAGGAGGCGATGTTGACCCGCTTGCCGTTCACCCGGATGTGGCCGTGGTTGATGATCTGGCGGGCGGAGAACGGGGTCGGCGCGAACTTCATGCGGTAGACCACCGCGTCCAGCCGGCGCTCCAGCAGCTGGACCAGGTTCTCGCCGCTGTCGCCCTTGCGGCGCACGGCCTCCTGGTACAGGCGGCGGAACTGCTTCTCACCGATGTTACCGTAGTAGCCCTTCAGCTTCTGCTTGGCCATCAGCTGGGTGCCGAAGTCCGAGGGCTTCTTGCGGCGCTGGCCGTGCTGGCCGGGGCCGTACTCGCGCTTGTTCAGCGGCGACTTGGCGCGGCCCCAGAGGTTGACGCCGAGGCGGCGGTCGATCTTGTACTTGGCTTCCTGACGCTTGCTCATGACGCTCCTTCGCGCCCGCGACGGTGGCGGACGCCTTGTTGTCCCGGTAGTTCCAGCGCCCGGCGCCCCATTGCGCCGCCGTGGACGGGATGGGCGCGCACGAAAGGCCGCACATCCGCATTTCCAGGAAGGAAGGCGGCGATATAGGGGAAAGCGCTGCACTTGTCAAACAGGGGCACCTGGACGGGCGCGGGAAAGCCATGCGCCGGACGCGTAACCCGGACCGAGCCTCCAGCGCGGAACGCGGGGCATGCGACACGGTGCGACCCGGTGCAACAGTTTCCCCGATTTCGCCGGTCTGTCGCACGCGCGCGGAGCGGCCGGCTGGTGAGGTTCGGGCGGACGACGCCGAGCGTCCCATCCACCCTGCCAGGAGATAGGACCAAAGTCCAGAACAGCGCTCAGGCGGAGAGCCGCACCCCGCCGCCCAGGCCCCCGGCGAGGGCGCGCAGGCCGGCCACGTCCCGCGCGATGTCCCGGATGGCCCGGCGGCGGTCGGCGGCGGCTTCGGGATCGAGAACGGCGTCCCAGCGCTCCGCCTCCCGGACCTTTTCCAGTAGCTCCTCCAGCAGGTCGGCGGCCCCGGACAGCAGGCCGCGCGTTCCCTCCCGGCCCACATCTCGGCCCATCCGCCGCGCCTCCTCGATGTCCGCCAAGGTGGTGGCGGGCCGGGTGGAGGGTTCGGGTTGGGATTGGGGCTGGGCTTCGGTCTCGGGCGCGGGCTGTGCCGCCGCCGTTGCCGGGGGTGCCGCGACGGCGGTGGGGGGCGCCCCGCGCTGGCTGACGGGCAGCGCCTGTTCGGCCTCCGCCAGCTGGCGGGCGATGGTGGCGATCTGCCGCGCCAGGGTCTGGGCCATGTTGCCGGCCATGCGCGGGTCGGCGATCTTCCTGAGGGCGGCCGCCATCTCCATGAGCCGCTGGAGTTCCTGCTTCAGCGCGTCGCGCCGCGCGGTGCGGGCCTTCTCCTCCACCGCGGCGAGGCGGGCCATGACGGTGCCGCCCTCCTCCCGCTTCCGGGCCAGCAGCTCGCGGTCGGCCGGGGAGAGGATGGCGTCCAGCGTCGGGGGCGTCGGCCCGCTGGTCGGTGGCTGTGCTTGCGCCGCCGAGCGCGCCAGCGATAGCGCCCGTGCCGGGCCGAATGGCGCCAGGATGCCCGGTTCCGTCGATTCAACCCGCATTTCGGGTCCTCCCACCAACATTCTGTCGGATCGATAGGAGTGTGCGCCGGAAGCCTTTAAACTGCAAGCCCCACGCGCCTGTCGCCGTCATCCTCATTGAGCGCAAAAGATGAAAACGATAAGTTTTTTACGTCTTAAAATTGATTGGGGCTCCCCATGAGCAGAGCGCTTGCCCTCATCGTCTGCGTGAAACTCGCCCTCGTCGGAGGTCCGGCACTCGCGGCGCCCGCGACGGATGAGTTCCATCGCCGGATCGCCTCGCTGATATGCGACATCGAGGCCAGGAGCCTGAGTTCCGGCTTCCAGGTCGGCGGCGTCGCGACGAAGACCCTGAGCCTGGGCGCCGGCCGGGCAGCGGACCTGTTTGGACAGGTGGACGAGGACTTCGTGGCGATCGTCGCCGCGACCAAGTCGCCGGACGCGCGCACCTTCCTGGCCCAGTCGGAAGCCCATGATCCGCGGGGTGTGATGCGGACGCGCATCGTCTGCGGCGTCCATGTCGGCCCGGATGCCAGGGTCATCCACGCGGTCAGCCGTGTCGAGGACGGGGCGGCGTTCCCGCAGCCCTGAGCCCCCCTACTCCTCCCCCGCCCGCCGCTTCTTCTTGCCCGTGAGGGCGGCGACGATGCCGTGGAAGGTGCGGACTTCCTGCTCCGTCATGTGGGCGCGCTGGAGGGTGTTGCGGATGTTGGTGACCATGCTGGGCTTCTTGTCCGGGTGGGTGAAGAAGCCGGTGGGGTCCAATGCTGCCTCCAGATGCTCGAACAGGTTCAGCATCTCCGCCTTGGTGGCGGCCCGGCTCTGGCCCGTGTGGGTGTAGAACTCCGGCGTGTCGTCGCCGGCGATCCACCATTCGTAGGCGACCAGCAGCACGGCCTGGGCGAGGTTGAGGGACAAGAAGGCCGGGTTCAGCGGCACGGAGATCATCGTGTCGGACAGCACGATGTCGTCGTTCACCAGCCCCGTCCGCTCCGGCCCGAACAGGATGCCGACCCGCCGGCCCGCCGCCGCGTGGGCGCGGATGTCGCGGGCGGCACGGCGGGGGGTGACGATGTCCTTGACCATCCCGCGCACGCGGGCGGCGGTGGAATAAACCTTCTGCAAATCGGCGATGGCCTCGCCCGTGGTGGCGAAGAGCTTTGCGCCGTCGATCACGTCCGTGGCGCCTGCGGAGGCACTCACGGCCTTCTCGTTCGGCCAGCCGTCGCGGGGATCGACGAGGCGCAGTTCCGTCAGCCCGCAGTTCAGCATGGCGCGGGCGCAGGCGCCGATATTCTCCCCCATCTGGGGCTGGATCAGGATGACGACCGGGGCCGCCGGGTCGTGCGTCAGGCGGGCGGCCTCGCTCTTGGCGCGTTCACGCGCCCTGGTACCGCTGGTCATGGTGTGTCGGAAACCACGGGGTCAGGCCACGGAGGCCGCCCCCCTGGTACCCGCCCCGGCCGTGTGCAGGCAATAGGTGATGGCGTCGTACAGCGCGTTGAAGCTGGCGTCGATCACGTTGGCGGAGACGCCGACGGTGGACCAGCGGCGGCCCGCGCGGTCCTGGCTTTCGATCATGACGCGGGTGACGGCCTTGGTGCCGTCGTTGGGGGTGAGGATGCGGACCTTGTAGTCCACCAGCTTCATGCCCTCCAGGTCCGGATAGACGGCGGCGAGCGCCTTGCGCAGGGCCTGATCGAGCGCGTTCACGGGGCCGTTGCCCTCCGCCACGGTCATGATCGGCTGGCCGGGCAGGCCGCCCGGCACGTCCACCTTCACCGTCGCCTCCGACAGGGTGACCAGCTCCCCGCGCGCGTTCCAGCGTCGCTCGTCCAGCACGCGGAAGCTGACCAGACGGAAGAAGTCCGGCACGTCGCCCAGCGCGCGGCGTGCCAGCAGCTCGAAGCTCGCCTCCGCCCCGTCATAGGCATAGCCCTCGTACTCCCGCCGCTTCACGGTTTCGACCAGGGACGCCACCCGCTTGTCGGCGGCGTCCAGATCCACCCCCACCTCCCGCAGGCGGGCCAGGATGTTGGACCGGCCGGCCTGATCCGAGACCAGGATGGCGCGGCGGTTGCCGACCAGGGCGGGGTCGATATGTTCGTAGCTGGCGGGGTCCTTCTCCACGGCGGAGACGTGCAGCCCGCCCTTATGGGCGAAGGCGGCCTCCCCGACATAGGGCGCGTGGCGGTTGGGCGCGCGGTTCAGCCGCTCGTCCAGGAGGCGGCTGACATGGACCAGCCGCTTCAGCCCGTCGCGGCCGACGCCGGTGTCGTAGCCCAGCTTCAGCACCAGGGTGGGCAGCAGGCTGACGAGGTTGGCGTTGCCGCAGCGCTCCCCCAGCCCGTTCAGGGTGCCCTGGACCATGCGCGCACCGGCCTGGACGGCGGCAAGGCTGTTGGCGACCGCGTTCTCCGTATCGTTATGGCAATGGATTCCGAGACTTGTGCCGGGAATTTCATGCGCCATCTCAGCCACGATGCGGCCGATCTCATGTGGCAGGGTGCCGCCGTTGGTGTCGCACAGCACGACCCAGCGGGCCCCGGCCCCGAACGCGGCACGGGCGCAGGCGCGGGCGTAGTCCGGGTTCGCCTTGTAGCCGTCGAAGAAATGCTCCGCGTCGAACAGGACCTCGCGGCCCCGCGATTTGAGGTGGGCGACGCTGTCGCGGATCGTCTCCAGGTTCTCCTCCCGGCCGATGCCGAGGGCGACGTCCACATGGAAATCCCAACTCTTGCCGACGATGCAGATGGCGGGGGCATTACTGTCCAGCAATGCGGCCAGCCCCGGATCGTTGGCCGCACTGCGCCCGGCCCGGCGGGTCATGCCGAAGGCGGTGAAACGGGCCTGGCGCAGGCTGGGCTTCTCGGCGAAGAAGGCGTCGTCCGTGGGGTTGGCGCCCGGCCAGCCGCCCTCGACATAATCGATGCCGAGCGCGTCAAGCTCCCGCGCGATGGCGAGCTTGTCGGCAACCGAGAAATCCACACCCGACGTCTGCGCCCCGTCGCGCAGGGTCGTGTCGTAGAGATAGACGCGGTTCGTTTCGTTCATAATCGGCGGCCCGGACGCAACGGCATTGCGAGAATGGCGGAACCGGCCCGGCATCTCAATGGGTTTCCGCGCCGCAACAGGGAATGTCCCGGTTGCGCGGGACGCGGGGAGCGGTGCCGCCCCCCACCCTTCGACAGGCTCAGGGTGAGGGAGGAAATGGGGCCGCCGAGGTTACCCTGCCCTCTCCCAGGGGGAGAGGGAGGGACCCGTCGCGGCGGCGACGGGAGGGAGAGGGGGTACGGTCTGTCAGGACGGCTCCTGGCGCTCATTAGAGAGGGTCCGGAGGCACCGTAACCCCTCACCCTCCCGCTACGCGGGTCCCTCCCTCTACCTCAGGGAGAGGGAAGGTTTGCTTGGGAGGGCTTGTGATCACGCCCGCTTCCAGGTGGTGCCCTGGGGGCCGTCCTCCAGGACGATGCCCTTGGCGGCGAGGTCCTGGCGGATGCGGTCGGCTTCGGCGAAGTCCTTGGCCTTGCGGGCATCCCGCCGGGCGTCGATCGCGGCCTGAATGGCGGCCTCGTCCAGCGTGTCGGCACCCCGTGGCGTCCAGCGGAACCAGGCTTCGGGGTCGTCGCGCAGGAAGCCGAACAGGCCGGCCGCGGCCTTGAGCTGCGCGGCGATCTGTACCCCGTCTCCCTGCGCATGGAAGAAACGGTTCGAAAGCTGGTGCAGGTGGCTGATGGCGAGCGGGGTGTTCAGGTCCGCCTCGAGCGCGGCCAGAACCTCGGCGGGGATATCCGCGTCCGGCAGCTCGTCGAGGCCGCGCAGCACGCCGTACCACCGGTCCAGCGTCCGCTTGGCCTCCGCGATCTTCTCCTTCGTGAAGTCGAGCGGCTGGCGGTAGTGGGCGGACAGCAGCGCGAGGCGGATGGCCTCGCCCGGATACTCGTCCAGCAGTTCGCGGACCGTGTAGAAGTTGCCCAGGGACTTGGACATCTTGTCGCCGGCGATCGTCAGGAAGCCGCTGTGCATCCAATAGTTCGCCATCACGGCCGTGCCATGGGCGCAGCGGCTCTGGGCGATTTCGTTCTCGTGGTGGGGGAAGATCAGGTCCAGCCCGCCGCCATGGATGTCGAACACCTCCCCGAAATGGGCGGCCGTCATGGCCGAGCACTCGATGTGCCAGCCGGGGCGCCCCTTACCCCAGGGGCTGTCCCAGCCGGGTTCGCCGGGCTTCGCCGGCTTCCACAGGACGAAGTCCGCCGGGCTGCGCTTGTAAGGGGCGACCTCCACCCGCGCACCGGCGATCAGCTCGTCCTGGCTGCGGCGGGAGAGGCGGCCGTAATCGGCCATGGCGGGCACGTGGAACAGCACGTGGCCCTCCGCCGCGTAGGCGAAGTTCCGCGCAATGAGCCGTTCGATCATCGCCACCATCTGCGGGATGTGGGTGGTGGCGCGCGGCTCCACGTCCGGGCGGAGCAGGCCGAGATCGTCCATGTCCGCATGGAACTGGGCCGTGGTGCGGGCGGTGACGCCGTCGATCGGCTCCCCGCTCTCGCGCGAGCGGTCGATGATCTTGTCGTCCACGTCGGTGATGTTGCGGGCGTAGACGACGTGATCGGCGCCGTAGAGATGCTTCAGCAGCCGGGCCAGCAGGTCGAAGGCGCTGAAGGTGCGGGCGTTGCCGACATGGGCGTAGTCGTAGACCGTGGGGCCGCAGACATAGAGACGGACGCGCGACGGGTCCTGCGGCACGAACGCCTCTTCGGACCGGGTCAGGGTGTTGTAAAGCTTCAGCGCCATGGTGCGGCCGGACTCACGCGGTTTCGCCGGACAGGCGCCGCAGCGCCCGCTCCCGGCCGATCAGGGGTAGCAGGGTCTTCAGCTCCGGTCCATGGTCGCGGGCCGTGAGCGCGAGGCGGAGCGGCAGGAACAGGGCCTTGCCCTTGGCCCCGGTCGCGTCCTTCACCGCGTTGGTCCAGGCTGACCAGGTTTCCGGCCCCCAGGGCTCCGGCGGGAGCAGGCCGGCGGCGGTGGCGGCGAAGGCGGGGTCGTCGATCACCGGCGTGAGCGCCGTGTGGGTGACGTCCCACCAGTCGCGCGCATCGGACAGGCGGGCGAGGTTCGGCTTCACCGCGTCCCAGAAAGCCTCGTCCGCCTGCATGCCGAGGCCGGCAAGCCGGTCCGCCACAGCGGCGAAGGGCAGCCCGTGCAGGACCTGGGCGTTGAGGCGCAGCAGCTCGTCCGGGTCGAATTTGGGCGTGCCGCGGCCGAATTTGGCGATGTCGAACTCCGCCACCAGGGCATCGTGGTGGGTGCGCGCCTCGATGGCGTCCGACGTGCCGAGCTTGGCCATGTAGGACAGGAGCGCCAGGGGCTCGATCCCCTCCTCCTCCCGCAGCTGCTTCAGGCTGAGGGAGCCGAGGCGCTTGGAGAGGCCCGCACCGCCCGCGTCGGCGATCAGGGGGAAATGGCCGAAGGTCGGGACGGAGCCTGCGCCCTGGATGGCGTGCAGGGCCTGGAAGATCTGGATCTGCACGGCCGTGTTGGCGACGTGGTCCTCCCCCCGGATGATGTGGGTGATGGCGAAATCCACATCGTCGACGACGGAGCTGAGGGTGTAGAGGGGCCGCCCGTCCTCCCGCACCAGGACGGGGTCGGACAGGTCGGTGCCGTGGAAGCGCTTCGGCCCCTGGATCATGTCGTCCCAGGTGACGTCCGAAGGCTCCAGCCGGCGTCGGCGACGGCAAGGTTGTAACGGCGGTTCGCATCAAGAATGTAAAGACAGGCAAAACATCTGAAATCGCCTGCGACGGCGTGTTCATCGCGATTGGTCATAATCCAAACTCAGGCTTGT